>CAYRWY010000141.1:0-12945 GCA_964427955.1 uncultured Anaerolineaceae bacterium | reverse complement strand
CTGGTATTTTGGTGCTGGCGCAATACGGGGTATCCCTACGGAAATGCCCGTAGGCAACAGGGCGAGGATCTCAGTATTTCTACGGAGTCGCAGGCGGATGAGAGACAGCGAAGAAAAAGGCGTTCTTAATTATTTTTCAGCGAAATGATCCCCCGCTGCAAAGCGTAGCGGATCAATTCCGCTTGATTGCGCAGGCCCAATTTCCGCATCAGGTTGGCCCGGTGGGTTTCGACCGTTCGAGGGCTGATCGTGAGCTGCTCCGCCACCTCGGCATTGGTGCAGCCGTTGGCGATAAGCTCCAAGATTTCCTGTTCCCGGCTGGTGAGTCCACCCGAAACATCAAGATTGGGGTCTTCGGTGCGCTGAAGCTTGACGTAGAAGTCGATGGCACGTTCCGAGAATTCCCGGCTCAAATAACGCTGCCCTTCAGCCACATGGTGCACGGCTTCGATCAACTCGTCGGCGCTGGCTTCTTTGGGCACGTACCCGGTGGCCCCCCGGCGCAGGGCGTCGAGGATATAGGCTTCGTCACCGCGATCCGAGATGATCAAGACATGGGTCCGCGGCGATAATTGGGCGATCTGAGAAGCGATCTCTAATCCCATGTCCCAATTGACCACCAGGACATCAGGCTGGTATTGCTTTATCAGGTGAAGCGCTTCCTGAACGGCGCGCGCTTCACCGATGACCGTGAGCCCGGGTTCAGCCTCCAGCACGCCGCGCAGTCCCTGGCGGATCAGAGCATAACTGTCGGCCAGCACGATTGTGGTGGCTGCGGCGGGAGCCGCACTTTCTGGCGGCACTTCGGGTTTTCGGACCGGACCGGCGGTCAACATGGAGGAGAGACCAGCCCGCATTTCGGGCGATTCCGGTAGGCGCTGGACCTCGTTTCCGACCGGCAGCCGTGCCATGACCCGCGTGCCACGTCCCGGGGCGGACATAACCGTCAACTGACCATTCAGGGCGGTCGCGCGTTCGTAAATCCCCAGTAATCCCCCGGTCGAGTGGGTCCGGGTGGCGGCTTCCAGATCGAACCCCTCACCCTGATCTTCGACCAGGATGCTCAAGACGTCCCGGTCGGTCCAGATCTGGACACTTACTTCCAACACGCGCGTGTGGCAGGCGACATTGTCCAGCGCTTCCTGAACGATGCGGTAGGCCGCCGTCTCTATTTCAGAAGGGAAACGGCGTTCCAGGCCGGAGTGGCGGAGAATGACCTGGATCTGGGTCTGGTCGGTGAAATGTTGGAACTGCCGGAGCAGGGTTGGCAGCAGTCCCAGGTCGTCCAAAATTGTCGGGCGTAAGTCTACGGCCATCTTCTCGACACGGTGGATAAGCTCGTTGACGAGCGCCTGGGCCTCGTCCAGCTTGGGACGCGTGGGTTCGTCGGCAAAGCGGCGGCTGGTCCCCAGAATGACTCGGAGGCCGCTCAGCAGTTGGCCCACCTCGCTGCGGAGTTCGTGCGCAATCCGCTGACGTTCGGTTTCTTGAATCGCGACCAGACGCTGCGATAACTGGCGCAGGCGCTCGTTTTCGGCAGCACTATGTTTTTGAAACTGGGCGTGCACGGCGGCTAACAACTCGCTGGCCATGTAAGGTTTGGTGATGTAGTCGTCTGCGCCCAATTCCATCCCTTTGCGCATGTCCTGGCGTTCGGCTTTGGCCGTCAAGAACATGAAGGGGATCGTGGCGGTGACCAGGTCGCTGCGCAGTTCTTGCAGCACCTCATAACCGTCGAGTTCGGGCATCATAATGTCGCAGATGACCAGATCCGGCATTTGCTCGCGTGCCAGTTGCAGCCCCAGTAAGCCGTTGCCAGCTCCCAAGGTTTCGAAGCCTTCAAACCCCAGTAATTCAAGAATGTCTTCAAGGACGGCGCGTTCATCTTCAATTACCAGAATTTTTTTCATACGAGGTCTCTTCTCTCGCCAACGTTTTATAAAGTATACCTCAAAGTATATTTTCTTTTTGGGCCGCAACATAATACGGTTTGTCAACCGGGTTGGCGTTGTGTGTTGTTGCGGATTATCCCGTCGAAGTGGTATCTTTGGTGACGTTCCGAACAAGTGTTTAAGGGAAAAAATAGAATATGACCACAGACATCAAGGGACTTGTGCAGCAGCTCACGCTGGAAGAAAAAGCCGCGATGTGTATCGGGTTGGATGCCTGGTGCACCGTGCCGGTAGAACGACTGGGCATCCCGTCGATCCGCGTCTCCGACGGTCCGCATGGCGTTCGCCGTGCCGAAGGGGTCGGCGGCAGAAAGAGCCTTCCGGCCACGTGCTTTCCTACGGCGTCGGCGTTGGCCTCGACCTGGGATGTCGATCTGATTCACGCGATGGGACAGGCGCTTGCCGACGAGTGCATCGCCCTGGGCGTCGATGTGGTTTTGGGACCGGGCAACAACATGAAGCGCACGCCGCTGTGCGGGCGTAACTTCGAGTATTTTTCCGAAGATCCCTTCCTGGGCGGCGAGATGGCCGCCAGCTTCATCAACGGCGTGCAGAGTAAAGGGGTCGGGACGTCGCTCAAGCATTACGCGGCCAACAACCAGGAAACCGCGCGTATGACGGTGAATGCGGAGATCGACGAGCGCGTCCTGCGTGAAATCTATCTCGCAGGGTTTGAGCGTGCCGTGAAAAAGGGTCGCCCCTGGACGGTGATGTGCTGCTATAACCGCGTGAACGGGACGTATGGTTCCGAAAACAAGTTCTTGATGACCGATGTGCTCAAGCATGAGTGGGGTTTTGAGGGCCTGGTCGTGTCGGATTGGGGCGCGGTCCATAACCGGGTGACTTCACTGGCCGCCGGGCTGGACCTGGAAATGCCGGGACCGCAGGCGCGCCGCGTCGAGCGGGTCGTCGCCGCCGTCAAGACCGGCCAGCTTCCCGTGTCGGCGCTCGATGCCGCAGTGGAGCGCATCCTCGGGATCGTCTTCAAGGCGATCCAGACCCCCAAAGGCGGGACGATCAACGTCGAGGCCAGCCACGCGCTGGCACGCCGGATTGCTGGTGAGGCAATCGTCCTGCTCAAGAACGACCACGATCTGCTGCCGCTGACGAACGTCAAGAAAATGGCGGTGATTGGGACCGCGGCGCAGCACGCCCACTACCAGGGCGGCGGCAGTTCGTATATCAACCCGACCCAGGTGGACAACCCCTTCGACGAACTGAAAAAACTGGCCGGGAACGCTGAGCTGCTCTACGCCGCTGGCGATATGATGGAAGAAGGCTTCGACCAGGCGTTGATCGACGAGGCGGTCAAGATTGCCGCGCAGGCGGAGATCGCGCTGCTCTACCTCGGACTCCCGCCGTTCAAGGAATCCGAAGGGTACGACCGGCCCGACATTGATCTGACCCACCAGCAGATCGCCCTGATCAAGGCGGTCGCCGCGGTGCAGCCGCGCTGTGTGGTGATTCTCAACAACGGGTCGGCGGTGGCGATGAGCGAATGGATCGGCCAGGTTCCGGCAGTGCTGGAAGCGTGGCTGATGGGCCAGGCCGGTGGTGGCGCGATTGCCGATGTGCTGTTCGGCAACGTCAATCCATCCGGCCACCTCTCGGAGACGTTCCCGCTCAAGCTGAGCGATACCCCGGCCTATATCAACTTCCCCGGCGAAAATGGCAAAGTGCGCTACGGTGAGGGGTTGTTCATCGGCTACCGGTACTATGACGCCCGGTCGATGGACGTGTTGTTCCCCTTCGGCTACGGTCTGAGCTACACCACGTTCGAGTTCAAAAATCTGCGCCTGTCCAGCCCGTCGATCAAAGATTCGGACGCCTTCAGCGTTTCGGTCGATGTGACCAACACCGGGCGGCGGGCCGGAAAGAGCGTCGTGCAGGTGTACGTCCACGATCGCGCGTCTGCCCTGGTTCGCCCCTACAAAGAGCTGAAAGGGTTTGCCAAGGTGGCGCTGGAACCGGGCCAGACCCGGACGGTCACGATCCCGTTGGACGCGCGCGCGTTTGCCTATTACGATCCGAGTGTCGGCCAATGGGTAGTCGAGAGCGGCGAATTCGACCTCCTGGTGGGGCCGTCGTCGGCTGACATCGCGCTGACCGGCACGGTGACGGTCTCGTCCACGCAAACGCTGTCGCACCGGCTGCATCGTTTCAGCACGCTGCGGGACTGGTTCAATGATCCGCAGGGTTCTGCGTTGTTGGGGCCGATCCTGCAACAGATGATCGCGAAGATTTCTACCGACATGGGCGACGTACTGGCGACGGAAGCTCTCGAATGGGCCAAGGATCTGCCCATCGACGTGATCTTTGCGTTCTGGTCGGGGGACAAACTGGAAATCACGCCGGAAGAAATGGTCGATAATCTCCTGGCTGAACTTTACCAATAATCGCCCCCCTTCACCGCTTTCATATCCCATTCACCCGCCTCAGATTCCTATAGCAGAAAATGGGGCGGGTTTTTATACTTTGATCCCGGTGATACTGCGGAGCATGGAGCATGTCAGCCGTTTTGCAGCAGATACATAACGCGCCCTTGGCCGTGACGCCCTTTGTCGGCAGGAAAAAAGAACTGGCCGAACTGGCCGATCTTCTGACTGACCCGGCCTGCCGGCTCCTCACCCTGGCCGGACCGGGCGGGATCGGCAAGACCCGGCTGGCCCTGGAAGTGGCGGCGGCCCATCAGGCCGACTTTGCGGACGGGGTCTACTTTGTCCCGCTGGACGGTCTCAACTTGCCCGACTTCATCCCCAGTGCTATCGCCGACGCCCTGGATTATCCGATTCACGAAGCGGGTGAATCGGTGCGCCAGTTGGTGAATTATCTCCGTTTCAAAGAAATGCTCTTGATTCTGGATAACTTCGAGCATCTGCTGGAGGGGGTCGGGATCGTGGGGGACATTCTGGCCGCGGCCCCTCGCGTCAAGATTCTGGTGACCTCGCGCGAGGCGCTCAACCTGCAAGAAGAATGGTTGGCGCCGGTGTCCGGGATGCGTTATCCCCTGCCGGACGACGTGAGCAGCGACCAGCTTCACCTGGAAGAGTACAGCGCTATCCAGCTTTTTATCCAGCACGCCCGGCGGATGCGCGCTGATTTTTCGTTCGAAGCCGAGCGCGATGGCGTGATCCAGCTCTGCACGTTGGTCGAAGGGATGCCGCTGGCGCTGGAACTGGCGTCGGCCCGCGTCCGCGTGCTGTCGTGTGAAGAGATCGCTCGCGAGATCGCGCGCAACCTGGACTTTCTGAAGACCCAGGCCCGCAATGTGCCGCCGCGCCACCAGAGTATGCGCGCAGTATTGGATCACTCGTGGGACCTGCTGTCTGACGAAGAACAGCGTGTGCTCCGCCGCCTGTCGGTTTTCCGGAGCGGCTTCACCCGCGACGCCGCTGCCCTGGTGACCGAGGGAACCCTGCCCGTGCTCACCGCGTTGGTCGATAAATCACTGCTGCGCTGGAACGGGGTGGATCGTTACCGTCTGCACGAGTTGGTGCGGCAGTACGGCGAAAAGCAGTTGAAGGATGTGCCTGACGATTTCGGCGCCACGCGCGAACGGCACAGCGCCTATTTTCTGACGTTTCTTCACCAACAGTGGGAACCTCTGCTGGGCAGCCATCCCGAAGAAGCCATGAACACGATTGAGACCGAGATCGACAACATCCGCACGGCCTGGGGATGGGCCGTCGTCCAGGGCATGGAGGCCGAAATCGACGCCGGTCTGGACAGCTTGTGGTTCTTCTACGATACGCGCGGCTGGTATCGGGAAGGCGACAAGGTCTTCGCGCTGGCCACCGAGAGCTTCAAGACGGAGCACCCCGAAGTGGACGGCTCGCTGCTGTTGGGGCGTCTTATGGCGCGGCAGGGTGTCCTGTGCAACAGCATTCAATGGTGCACCGCGGCGCGCCCCTTGTTAGAGACCGCGCTGGCGATCTTCCGCCGCCTGAATGCCCGCGCGGAGATCGCATTCGCGCTGCTGCGGTTGGGCGAGGTCCTGGTGAATGAAGAGTCCGATGAAAGCGCCTATCCCTACTTTCAAGAAAGCCTGGCGCTTTACGAGGAAATCGGGGATCGCTGGGGGGCCGCCTATGCCATGAACTGGTTGGGTAGTGTCGGTCCGGAGTTCGAAGGGCGTCTGCACGAGCGGGAACGCTGCCTGGCGCTGTTTCAGGAGATCGACAGCCAGTGGGGGATCGCGATTGCCGTGCCCATCATGGGCTTTTCGGCCCTCACGCTGGGGAATTATCCCGAGGCCATGCGGCTGGGGCTGGAGGGGTTGGACCGCTGCCAGAAGATCGGCATCCATTGGGGGATCGCGATGTCGCTGCAAGTGCTGGGTTATGCCGCGCGTGCCCAGGGGGATTATCAGGCCGCGCTGCGCTATTTTCTGCGTTCACTGGAAGAGTCGCTCGACATGCGGCTCGATCGTTATCTCATGTATGCCTCTTATGGCGCGGCCCGGGCCTTGACGGCGTTGGGCGATCGGGATCATGCCTTCGCGTTCGATACCGTCGCCTATCACTACCGGTCGATTCTGCCGGGTAACATTTTCGGCATTCACTACGATCAGGACGTCGCTCCCGACCGCCTGGCGGAAATCCGCGAGCACAGCAAAGTGATCGAGCCTCGGCGAGTCCTGGAGCGTCTCATGGGCGAGCTAACCACCGTGCCACCGGAGGCCGCACCGGACCGGGATCTGCCGCCAGCGGCTCATCCTCCTGCCGATTTGCTGACTGACCGGGAGCGGGAGATTTTGCAGCGCGTTTCGGGCGGGCTGTCTAATCGCGATATCGCCGAGGAATTGTTTCTCTCCACCGGCACGGTCAAGTGGTACCTCAGCCAGATCTATGGGAAATTGGGGGTCAACAGCCGCACGCAGGCCGTGGCACGGGGCCGGGAACTGCACTTAATCTCTGAGGGAAGATAGGATCGCAAAACCAACCGCCAAACCTATCTTTTGGCAGGTGTTCACCCCATGGCCGCCTGGTATACTGTGCTCACTTCTGAAACACAGAAAGGCGGTTAACATGAGTGCCCAAATCAATCCTGAAGTCGAGCGAATGCGTGCTCAGTCTATCCTGCGCTCGTTCACGGACTACAACGAAGCCGTCGAATTGCTTACGCCGGCTCGTCGCCAGGGCGAACAAGATTGCGATCAGGCCGAAACGACCGAACTCGCCGCCCCGGCCCACCGTTCGTCTATCCTGCGGATCTTTCGGCTGAATCGCCGCCCTGCGGCTGACGAAGCCGTTCAGCAGCCCGCTTATTCGCCTCGACGGGTGACTCCCTCAGGCTGCTAGCCAGTAAATGCGCACAGCATGGCAAGTCACCACACAGTGGCCCGGTTTAGAACTGGGCCACTGTTGTTTTCGCACCTCGGCCCGATCAACGGTGGGCGCTGTGCAGGGTCCAGCGCCACAGAGTGCCGATCAGCACCTCGCGCAGGAGCAGCGTCCCGGCGATGCAGAGTACGGCGTGACTCAACTGCATCTTTGAAATATAGCCGACCATCGGGCCTAAAGTCGCCGCTGACAGAATGCTGGCGTAATTCGGTTCCCAGGCCCCCCCCTGCTCAAGCGTCAAGAACACCTGGGTAGCCACGACCTCGACCACCCAAATCAGGAGGACGGCGCCGCTGGCCGTCAACAGCGCCGCGCGCAGCGACTTGGCGGCGGTGCCGGAGGTGAGGGCCGCGACCGCCAGCAAGGCGTAGTACTGCATCCGGTCCACGATGAACAACAGGCTGCCTAAAACCGGCATGATGAGCAAAACGCCGCAAAGTGCGGGTTCATACCAATGGTTGGTCTGCGTGAAATCGTCGGGAATCAGCGCCATGCTGACCGTGCCCACGCCCGCCGAGATGCACATCAACAGGACCCCCATCGCATAGATCAGATACCGGATATGCCAGAGTGCCCCGCTGGCTTTGCCGAGCAGGATTGCCTTCATATCGTAGGGAACAGTTAGCAAAAAATCCCAGTTCGATTTCGTGCGTTCGTCTACGATGACGGGTCCCAGGGTCAGCGCGAGCGCCAGGGCGGCAATCATCAGGGGAAGCAGGAAGAAAAAGAGCACACTGTGGGCGTACAGGATGCCGATAATGAAAAACGACAAGCCGATGAGCAGCCAGATCACACGGAAACGCGTAATTTGCCGGATTACGTCTTGCCAGATGGGAATGTGCCCCGCATCACGGATAAAAATGGCATTCTCGGAAGCGCCCCACCCCCAAAACACATTGACGAACAGCATCCAGGTATACATGGCCACTCATTCGGCAACAGCGCAGCAGAGGGCTGCGCCAGTCTCAGCCCTCTCGGTTCTTCGCTTGTCAAAGTCGAGTTCACCAACGGTTGTGCTAATTATACCGTTGAAAGGTCCCACTCTTCATGGAGTTTGGGAACGTCACTGAGCAAGCGTTGGGTGTAGGCTTCTTTCGGGTTCAGAATCACCTCGTCGGCGGAGCCGCTCTCGACGAAGCGGCCATGTTCCATGATGTAGACGCTGTCCGACACGTAATAGGCCAGCCCAATGTCATGCGTGATGAAAATCGGCGTCATGCCGATTTCGTTGCGCAGCTCCATCAACATGTCCAGAATCGTCGCGCGCGAACAGGCGTCGATCATCGAGGTGGGTTCATCGGCCAGCAGGATTTTCGGCTTCAGCAAGAAGATGCGCGCGATCATCAAGCGCTGCTGCTGCCCGCCCGATAGTTCGAAGGGGTATTTGTTAGTCAGCTCGTCAAACTTCAAATTGACGAAGCGGCAGGCCTCGCGCATCATCTCCCGTTTTTGGTCGTAGGGGAGACGGCGTCCGCCGCGCATCCGGATGCAGTCCAGCAGCACCGTGTCGATCTTCCGGAAGATGTTGTAGGAAGAGAAGGGGTCCTGGAAGATGGCCTGGATGTTTTTCCAGTATTCCTTCTTCTTCTTATGAGAGCTGATGTCGCGCAGAATCCCGTCGAAGTAGATCTCCCCATCGCTGGGCTTGAGCAGACCCAGCAGCATCTTGGCCAGGGTGGTTTTTCCGCTGCCGGATTCCCCGACAATCGAGATGACTTCGCCTTTTTTGAAGTTGAAATCGACGTGATCGACGGCGACCGTGCGCTGCGCCCCAAAGCCGAACACTTTGGTAAGCCCTTTGCCGCTCAGAATGTCCGACTCACCGATCATTTTCGTAAGCCTTTCTCAGGTCTTCTTCCGGTATGATGCAGCGATAGGCGCGTCCCGCTCCCATATCCCGCAGACTGACCGAGATGGTCCGGCATTCGGGCATGGCGAATTGGCAGCGTTCCGCAAACCGGCAGCCCGACGGGGGGTTTTTGAGGTTGGGAGGGGTGCCAGGGATAGCCGTCAGCTTGACATCCCGCCGCCCTGCTTCTGGTACAATGATAGACCCCATCAGCGCTTTGGAATAGGGGTGGATGGGGTCGAAGACGACCTCGTTGGCGGTCCCTTTTTCCACGATCTGCCCGGCGTACATGACCATGATATCGTCGGTCACATTGTAGAGCAGGGGGAGTTCGTGAGTGATAAAGATCAGCGCCTTGATGATCCCTTTGTTCATCAAGTCCATGATCATCTTGATGACCATCTTCTGGGAGGTCACGTCCAGCGCGGAGGACGGCTCATCGGCGATCAGCACTTTGGGCGACAGAATCACCGACGTCGCGATCACCGTGCGCTGCTTCATCCCGCCCGACAGCTCGACCGAGTATTTTTGTAGCACTTTCGGCGACAGGCCCAACAGTTCGAAGCGGTCGCTGGCCATCTCGTAGATCTCCTTCTTGGAGGTCTTGGGATGGTGGGCCTGAATGACGTCCTCGATGAAGTGAATCACTTTCTGGGTCGGATTGAGGGCGTTCATCGCCGCCTGGGGGATGTAGGAGACTTCGTTTCCCAGGATGGTTCTGCGGACGGTATCCGGGTTTATCCCCGTAATGTTTTGCCCATCGACGATGATTTCCCCGCTGGCATAGTGCAGCGGCGGAAAGTAATAGCCCATCAGGCTCAGGGCCAGCGTTGACTTGCCGCACCCTGATTCACCGGCAATCCCTAACGATTTCCCTTCTTCAACCTTCATGGACACGTGATCAACCGCATAGATGTTTTCCCGAAACCGGGTGACGTAATGCGTTGTCAGTTCATTGACTTCCAGCATGATTTTTGACATACGATCACTCAGTCCCTCAAGGCTGGATTGAATACCTGGTCGAGGCCCGTATTCATCAGGTTCATCGAGAACGTAATCAGCGCAATAGTGACGATCACGGGGAAGTACGCCCACCATTTGCCCATGATATGCGCCTGATAGATCATCGCCCAATTCATCATCAACCCCAGGGTCGGATATTCCGTCGTCCGTGGCCCCAGGCCCAGGATGGACAAATTGGCCTCGGTCAGGATGCCCGACGAAATTTGCAGGATCAGCGCCATGACGACGTAGGAAGCAATGTAGGGCAGAATGTCGGTCAACAGGATGTGAGCGATGGAATGCCCTGACAGCTTGGACAGGTTGACGTGATCGCGGTTGCGGAGCGAGATCACCTGGGCCCGCACCGCGCGCGAGGTCCAGGGCCAGGACGTCGTGCCAATGACGACGGCAATGGTGAAGGCACCTCGCTGATTCTGTCCCACACTGAATGAAATCAGGATCGCCAGCATGAGCGGCGGAATGACCGTGAACAGGTTGTTCAGGAATACGATGAAGTCGTCCACCAAACCGCCCATATACCCGGAGAATAACCCCAAAATCAGGCCGATCGTGGTCGCAATGGTGCCCGCGACGAAGCCGATGGTCAGGGAAACCCCGGTCGCCTGGACGAGTTCGGTCATCACGTCACGACCGAAGTTATCTGATCCCAGGGGCAGGACGCGGACATTGGGCACTTCGCCGACATTCACATAGTCGGTCTGCTCAACGATGTCCTTTTCTTCCAGCGCCCCCGTCTCCGGATTTTTGACGGCGATGGTCGCGCCTTCGGTGGCGAGCAGCCCGTCCAGCGAATTGTTGAGACGGATGTAGTAATTGCGATCCGCATTGGTCATGCCGGGGATACGGGCCGTGGGATCGAAGTTGTTTTTCCACAGGTCGAGGAGTTTGGCGGTGTCCTCGATGTCGATCTCACTTTCCGGGACGTCGCGTGCGAGCAGCCATTTCCGCATCGCCAGGCGGTCGTCGTGGTTCAGCTTACTGGCAATGCGCTTGGTGGCGGCGTCGTCCAGCAGGAGGGTATAGTGGGGGGCATAGCCGAGGCTGTCATAAACGTTCACATAGACCCCGGGCGGCACAAACGATCCCCGCACGATGATGTCCAGGGGCTTGTTTTTTACGAACAGCGGGTAGAACAACACGATCAGCATCAGGATCGCGAATATGGCAAAACCGAATACGAATTTACCCGATCGAAAAACCTGTCTCAGCAAATGTTTCATGGTCGTATCTCCGCCTATTCGGATTGAGCAGCTTTGATGCGCGGGTCAATCAACCCGTAGACGATTTCAAGGACAAAGAACGCGACCAGGCACATGATGGTGACAATCAGTGTCGCTGCCGAAATCAGGGGGTAGTCTTGACCTAACACCGCGGACAGGATGGTCGTACCCAGGCCCGGATAACTGAAGACGATTTCAGCGATCAACGCCCCGCCCACCATGGTCCCCAGCGATTGCGCCAGCCCGGTGATCTGCGGCAGCATCGCGTTTCTGAAGACGTACATGATAATCTTGCGGTCTTTGACTCCCAGGAAGCGAGCGTACTTGACGTAGTCGGCATTCAACTCGTAGATCGCCATCGAACGCATCCCGATCCCCTGGCCGCCGATGGTAATCAACACAATCGACCAGAACGGCAGTTGATAGTGGACGATGACGGACCATACGAATTTCCAACTGGTATTCGGGAGCATATCAAAGCCATAACCGCCGGAGGTGGGGAACCATTTCGTATTGACGGCGAAGATCACCAACAGAATGACCGCCATACCAAAAGCGGGTAGATTGCTAAGGAAAATGCTGACGGGCAGCAGGACTTTGTCAAAGCCCTTTCTCACGTAAGCGGCCAGAGCGCCGAGGGTATTTCCCAGGATCCATCCGATAATAATCGCGGGAAATTGCAGCGCAATCGTCCACCAGATCGACGATCCGATCACGTCGGCGACCGTCCGGGGATACTGGCTGATGGAGTAGCCAAAATCACCGCGAAACACGTTCTTCACGTAGATCAAGAACTGCTGCATGAGAGGCTTGTCGGTGCCAAACAACTCCGTGTATTGTTGGTACACGGCCTGGACACCTGTGGCGTTGGACATCCCCTGGGCCATCCGGGCCACGATCGCTGCCACAGGGTCTCCCGGCATCAGACGAGGGAGAATGAAGTTCAAAATGAAGGCGCACTGTAAAGTGACCACGAACCAGATGAGCTTTTTAAGATAATAGTTCCGATACGCTTTCAACCCGGCGCTCCTCTACAACTCCGATGGGTGGGTATTAATGAGGTGACAGCCACCTCGTGGTCTCAGTCTTGGTTGTAGGTTCCAGCGACTGGGGCCAACGTGCTGAAGTGACTGTCACCTGCCTGACTAGCTAGCTATTTACGGGTTGACGAGTTGCAGGTTATAGAGACCGGCAATGCTCCAACCATCGGTCAGGTCCAGCGGCGGAACGGGCGGGTTGGTCCCATCACCATCATACGGGAAGTTGGTCCAAACGCTCTCGTTCACGGTGTGGAAGGCCTGCGGACGGTACATCAGGGTGAAGGACGGGATGTCGGTCAGGTAAATCTTGACCAGTTCGGTGTACATTTCCTTCAGCTTGGCCGCGTCGGTTTCCTGCGGGATCGCCTGGATAATGGCATCCGCATCAGCATTCGCGTACCCACCCCAGTTGCCGTTCCAGTTGCTGACCATGCCGTTGAATTCCGAGCTCATCAGCTTGCGGACGCGGCTCCAAGGCTGCGTCGGGCCAGCGCCATCGCTCCACATCATGAAGATGTC
>CAYRWY010000140.1:10883-12956 GCA_964427955.1 uncultured Anaerolineaceae bacterium | reverse complement strand
GTCAGTGCGTGATCATGGAAAAGTTGTCCAACATTTACATGTTAAGGCCGTGATATTGAATGCCAGCCGCCTTGAGCGCTGCCTGGATTTTCCCGCGGTTGTAGTCCGGGGCCTTCTTGCTGTTTGGCCAGCTGCGCACGTCCAGCACGGCCTGGACGCCGTTCTTCTTCAGGTTGGCAATATAGTCGCCGACCGGCATGACTTCGCCGTCCGTGTTGTACCCGGCCGTCATCAGGTAGCGGCCAACCTCTCGGGCCT
This sequence comes from uncultured Anaerolineaceae bacterium, assembly GCA_964427955.1. Classification (GTDB taxonomy): domain Bacteria; phylum Chloroflexota; class Anaerolineae; order Aggregatilineales; family Aggregatilineaceae; genus JACRBK01. Next base: position 12,698 of record CAYRWY010000140.1, on the reverse strand, counting down.
GCGGCCGCACCATCCAGCCCGATCGCTTTGCCTTGAGGTCCTCGAGCTGCCCTGGCGTGATCGGGTAAGGCAGGTTGCCGCCCAGGTACTGGGTCAGGTCGATGTTCTCGTACAGGGGGGTAAGGCTGAGATCGTCTGGGTTCATCGCTCGGCCGCCGCTCAGCGCATCCACGGGAGCAAACCCCGGCACGACCGGCATTTGCTCGGAGCCGGCCGCTGATCCCCGCAGAGCCCCCATCGTCTCTGGCACCGTCATCTCCGGATCGAGATCGCCATACTTGCCCTGGAAATCTACGCTCGGAACATCCCGGTACTCGAACCGGTCCCGCCCCAACGCCGCCCAGTACCCCGGGCTGAACCCGCCTTCGGGCTCTACGACTTCGCTCCTGTAGGCCAGCTGGTAGCGGTGCTGTGGGGCTGCCTCGGCGTCCAGCGCCTGGAGGCCAGGATCGTTCGAGATATCGTCGGTCAGGTCGAAACCGCCGCCCTGCATGCCAAAGACATACATGCGCGCAACATCGCGCATCTGCTTCGACGGCAGGCTGCGGCCGCGCTCGCTTGGGATCTCCAGGCTGTCCAGGTCCGGGCCAATCGGGCGGAACTCGGCCTCATAGGCCCCGCCGCTCTCGCTGCCGGCCCATTTCCGGCCGCGGGTGATCACGCCGAAACCGTCCTTCGTCTTGATGATGTCGCCGCGGCGAGCGCGCTGGTCGATCCTGCTCCCCCAGCGCACAAACTGCATACCGTTGTCGCGGGTCCCGAAATAACCCGTGAACGGTGTCTCGGCGGCCTGGACGGCCGCCTGACGCACGGACTGCCGGTCGGCGAGTGCCAGCGCCTTTTGGGTGTCTTCCGACATCGGAAGATGTCCGGAGAGCTGGAGCAGCATGTTCTCATTGACGGCCACCTGCATCCCGCCGGGCGCTTGCGAAAACTGGCGTCCTTGTCCTTCAGGGGTGAAATTCTGATACATGCGGACCCCCTGAGAGCCAGTAGCAGGGACGACCGGTTCGTGCCGGGTGGGCATGCCGCTGGGAACCTCGTACGTTTCCCAGATGGCGCCCCTGTGGAGCCCCCAGGAATTGACCCGGGAGGTCTGTACCACCGGCAGCGGGCGTACCCCCTGGACTGCTGCCCGCGGCCCGGAGCCGCTTACCCTGGTCTCCTCCGGGCCAGGCGTGACGCTCATGGTATAGGGCGCCTGCTCGATGTAGCCACCGCTCCCGTATAGGGGCATCGGGAACATATTCTGGCGATCTGGCCGGGAGAAAACCGGCTTGAAGACCGGCTTGCCGTTTTCGTCGAAGGCTGGCAGCAGCCGGGTGCGGTGGGAGCCCTTGACGCCGCGGATCAGGTTGGCGACCGTTTCCCGGGAGGCGGTGTGGGTGAGATCATAAGCGGCCTCCCGGCCTGCTTGTTCGGCCATGCGAGCCGCGTGGCGCTGGTCATCGATGGCCATCAGCCGGTCGAACAGGGTTGGAGCGATGCGGATTTGATCGGCCGAGCGGATATCTGGATCGCTGGCTTGGGCAATCCAGCCGACCCGGGGGACCGGCCCTCGTTTGGCTTCCGGCGCATTGGCTTCGTCGCTCAGCAGGCCCCGGGCGAAGAATTCCTCCATCTTCAAGTAGTTGAAGTTTGGCTGCGCCGTCGCGCTCGCAATGATCGCGTTAGCGTATTTCGTGTAGCTGCGGTGTTCGGCCGATGGTTCCCAATGATCAAAGCTCTCCGGACGGGTGCGGGTGATCAGCAGATCGCCGCCCTTGCCGAGCTGCTTGACGTCCACCAGCGCCCTCGGCACGCGCCCCTCAGCCA
>CAYRWY010000140.1:0-10783 GCA_964427955.1 uncultured Anaerolineaceae bacterium | reverse complement strand
CCCTTGCCGAGCTGCTTGACGTCCACCAGCGCCCTCGGCACGCGCCCCTCAGCCATTTCGGCCAGCTCGTTAGGCGCATATTCGGAGGGGAAGCTGTCTGGCCGCAGGCCGAGATCCAGCTCGTTCTCGCCCAGCTCGAACCCGCTTTCCCGGGCCGCCTCCAGCGCTTCCAGAGAAACCGTGCCGAACGGCATCTGCCGCAGTTTGGCACGCTCCGCGGCGCGGGTGGCGCCGATGGCGACGTTGCCGATCGCCCAGGCGTCGAACGAGCCGCTGCGCTCGGGGTTCCAGCCGGGCAGGTTCTCGTAGATACCCAGGATGGCCGTATCGACGCTGGCCAGGCCGGCCTCCGGATCGGGGAACTTATCCCCCCGGCCGCGAGCCAGGCCCAGGTTGGGGATGATGGCGCTGCGGGCCAGGATGCTCTCGACCTGGCCGATATTGGCCGCTCCCTTCAGCTCCTGAGCTGTCCGGGTGACGGAGCCCGGGATCTCGGGGTTGAGCGTGTACTGGCTCTTGCCCCAACTGGCGTTTGGCTGGACTTTTGGATCGTAGGTTTGCAGCCAGGGCAGCCAGCCTTTAGCGGGCTGGTTCTGGACGAATGAGCGGTTGGCCGGAACGGAGGCCCATGCCTGGATGGCATTCGATTGCGCGCTGCGCAGCACGGCTGGATCTGCGAAGTAGTCCTGCCTGGACACGCCCGCCGGAGCGTTCTTGAACGCATCATCCAGGGCCTGCTCTTCGCCCGGGCGGCCGTGCAGGTCCCAGGCGTCAAAGTAAACGCCGGCGATTGAATTAGCCAGGTCGGTCTTGATCTGGCTTGGCATGTGCGTGGCAGCTTCTTTGTATTTCCTGATCCTGTCGTAGACTGACATACCGGCTCCGGGTCAATAGAGCGGGCGAGGAATTGAGGCTTATTCCTCGCCCGGCGCTGTGCGGGTCCCTTCCTGCGATTTCAATACCGCTTCCACTATTCTGCGAAACTGGCGGTACAGCACCGGCTCGTGCAGGAGGTCGGGGAAGAGCGGCCTCTCGTCTTTGATGGATGCGATGGTGACGTCCAGGAGGATCGCCAGGACCGGGTCAGCCGATTTCCCAACCAGCATGGTTTCGCTGACCTGGTCGGCCATGGCGTCGATGAGCTCCCGCCAGGGGTCTAGCTCTTCGTCTCCGTCTTCGCTCCCCATTCTTTTGGGTCACGCGGCCCCCACTTGGGGTACAGGCGGGCGATCTCAACCCAGACCTCGTTGACCATGTCCGGAGGCATCACGCCCAGGACTTTCTCGACCTCGGCCATAGAGGCGTCATCGGCGAGGACCGCTTTTCCGGCCCGGGTCTTCAGGTTGGTGCCGCCGAACAGCAGGGCGACCTCCCGGTTGCGGATCTCTACGGCCGTGGGCGGCATCTCGTAGCGGGTGCCCTCGATGGTCTCGAAGGCCCGGTTGTACATCAGGAACTTGGCGCGGGCCAGCTCGTCGGCCGACGTGACCGGCTTGATCTTCCAGTACACGTCCGGCAGCTTCTCAAAGTGATAGGTGTGGCTGTCGATGATGGCGTACTGGCCAAAGTCGATCTGCACATCCTCTTCTTCCGTGATTTCCCCGATTACCTTGTCGCTCATGCTTCACCTCGATCTTCAGATGTCAGAACAGCGGATTACGCAGGATCGGCGTAAGCCGCTTGTGTGTTGTACAGCTCGATGCTGAGCGGCGTTCCGGCGCCGTTGCTCAGGATCGTGCCGGTGACGTTGATCATCACATTGCGGCCGGCCTGGAGCTGGAGCGGCTGGGCGGCCCACTTGACGTTGGGATTGGCGGCGTCGCCGTTGAAACCGATCTTCATCTGGTAGTTCTTGCCTGCAGCGTAGGACGATACGCTCTTGAACGCAATCGCAACCTGGGCATTGGCCATCATCTCGGCTACCCAGTTGGCGCCGGCGGCCGGGTCGAAATAGACTTTCCTGGCCAGCTCGGCGTCCAGCTTCATCTGGAAGGCGAGCTGCGCCTGGCGGCTGGTGATCTCGATATCATCCGGAGCGTAGGAGCCGGTAATGAACTGTTCATCCAGTGGGACATCCGCAGAGAAGGTCACGGAGCCGCCCAGCACCTTGGGACTGTTGGTCAGCCCCGGCCAGGTGATCGTGGTCACGGGGGCGATGAAGGTGGGGGAGCTGTCCAAAACCGGAGCGGCCCAGTCAATGTCTTCGTTGGCGGGCAAGCCGCCGACAATGCCAAAGGCGCCGCGGATATAGTCGGCCGCTTTCCACTGGAAGGCCAGGGTGTTCACGATGCAGTCCTTATAGGTCTCGCCATACAGGCGGCCTGGAGCCTGGCGCACCGTGTTATAGGGCACGGCGAATTGGTCGGTGGTGGAGAGGGTGAAGACGTGCTTCCAGCCCGCGCCATCGGCTACAGCCGCCGCGGGAGCGCCGAAGTGGGCCTTCAGCAGCCAGCCGATGCTGGCCGCGCGCGGGATGAACTCGAACCCGCCCGCGCTTGAGACGCCGGCCTTCTGCATGTCGGAGGGCAGGGCGTCAGCGCCGACCTCGACCTCCGACTGGATGTAGCGGTTGTTGATGCCCATGCCGCCGCGGGTGAAGCGGAAGTAGTGGAAGTTGGGGTCGGTTTCCTGGAGGGCGCCCTTGGCCGTCTGCTGCCCGATACCCAGATATGACTTGCTTGCACCAGCCATGTGTTTTCTCCTTTACAGGTCCAGCTCGGTCTGGACCTCGAAACGTACCTTGACAAAGTAGTCGTAGCTCTCGGGACCGCCCGCCTGGACGGCCTCCGATTTCATCTGCCCCGCCTCGGCCGGGAGACTGATGCGCTCGTCCCCGTCGCTTACGCCGTCCCAATCGATCGTCAGGAGCGCCTGCTCGATGCGCTTCTTGACGAGCTGGGCGATGCGGCGAGCGTCCTCAAGGCTTTCGCCCGTAGATACCAGTAAAACTCTCGCTTTGACCGTAAACCGTCTGGCCCAGAAGACGCCTGCCAAATCGCCGCCGTCCTCAACCTCGACTTTCTCATCCTCCCATGAGCCAGTCATGCCTGTGACTGCGCCGGGATAGAAGGCGTCGGGGTCGTTCTCATGGATGGTGACGGCGATGCGCGCCTGGTCGGGATCGGGGTCGCCCTGCAGGGGGCCTTTCATCACCAGGCCGGCTCGGGCCGGGTCAGCAGCCGGGAGCCCGCCGATCAGCCTGTCCTGGAGCACGGCGATGACCTTATCGATGATCAGCTCGTTGATCACAGGCGGCCGGTCCGGTAGGTGGTGATGCTCCCCCCGAGCTTCTGGGCGATGCGCAGCTGGAACTCCCGCATCAGCGTCTCGTACTCCGGAAGCATGGGGTTGTCGTCGCGCTGCCCGGTCCCGGGCTTGAAGCGGTCCAGGTTGGACTGGCTCAAGCGCACCTGCTCCGAGACCTTGGCCTTGACGTAGACCCGGATGGTCTCCTCGTCGTCGGCCGGAAGGGTGATCTGGCAGGCCAGGTCATCTTTCGATATCGGAACTTCGTAGAGCGCCTTATAAGTGAGCAGGATGGTGTCCTCGCCCGCCGGGGGAACATCCAGGTGCAGGCTCCCGCCGGCGACGTAGTATTGGGTTGCTCTATGGGGCTTCCTCCGGCTGATACCGGGGCGGACACCGAAGGGTTCGAGGTATTCCCTCTCGGCGAGCTCCACGGTTACCACGGCGAGGAAGTTGGCAGGTAGGGCAAAGACGCCATTTGTGGCCGCCAGCTCCTCCCGATAGACCAGCTTGGGCAGGTCCAGCGAGTAGGTGCGGATGGCGTCCTTGGCAAATAGGAACAGGGTGTCGTCGGGCCAGCGCGGTCGTTCGCCTGTGTCCTTGATGTCCGCCCGGATATCAGCCAGAAGAGAGCCCCAGGTGATCACGGGCTAGCTCCCGATTGCAGCCGTTTCCATGACCTGGATGAACTCCGGCCGGAACTGCTGGAACTTGATGAACGCGCGCCAGCCGTAGCGGTTGACCATCATCAGGTCATCGTACTTCGGCGGCACCAGCACGTTGGGGGCCTCGCCCACGCCGTACACCACCGACGGGCCGCCGTGCAGGATGCTCAGGTGCACGTCCAGGGCCTCGGTGACGTAGTCGCCTTGTGCGTGCGGCTTCAGCAGGGGCTTGTTGAACTTGATGCGCTTGTTGGCTGCGTCGATCTCGACGATACGGCGGGTCTCCGAAGAGCCATCGGTTTCCAGGACGGCCGTGCCCAGGTTATGGTCGTGGATGGTGACGGTCTGGCCGACGTCGAAGCCGGTCACATCGGCCAGGGTGACGTAGGGGGTGGCGTTGGACTGGCCGACGGTGTAGATCGTGTCCACGGTGCGGGCCGCGCCCTGGCCGGGGGCGGTCTCCTGGGCCAGGGTGTCCTGGGCTACAACCGCGCCAGCGTTGTACAGGCGCAGGCGGTTGGTGCGCACGAAGCGCACGCCGCCCCAGGTGCCGGTCTCGCCCGTGAACAGGCGGCTGGAGCCGGCGTACTCCTGGGCTTCCAGCCACTTGGCATTGTTGTTGCGGATGCCCGAAACCACCCGGGGCGTGGTGGTCATCACCAGCGTTTTGACCTGGCTGTCATCGGTGGCGGCTACGCCGGGCACCTCGATGTCTTCCAGGTTGTCGCGCAGGATGTTGATGTCGTCCAGGTCCAGGACGTCGGCCGCCAGCAGGGCGGCGCGGCCCGCCTTGCCGCCGCCAAACGACTTGTAGGCGTCCGGCACGGCCGCGAAGGCGTTTCGGGCAAGCAGATCTAGCACTTTTGTTACTCTCACTTGTGAAAACTAGAACGTATGTACCATGATTTTTAAGGAGAACTCACCATGTCTAACTTCAAATACCATTACAACCTTTGTGAGTGTGGGCGGCCTAAAAAGGATACTTCTCGCCGCTGTGCAGCCTGTACTACTGGTAGTGGCGCTATTTGCCCTAAATGTGGCGGGCCAATGTCGAAGAAATCAAGGCTTTGCCGTTTATGTCGTTTCCCTGGAAAATCCCCAGAAGAACTGGCCCATCGCCCCTGGTATGGTGAAACCCCGGACTTTTCTGGTGTGCCAGTTGAGTATATTTATGCTCTTGCTGGCTTTGTTGCCGGTGAGGGATCAATAAGTATGGGCCTGGAACCAAATTGGTCTCCGAGAGTAGATATTGGTATCCATATTGACGATATCGCTCTTCTCGAAAAGGCCCAATCTTATTTCGGTGGCTCAATCTATCGATTTCCTAATCGGCCCCTGGCTGATTGGAGACTTAAGGGGTTGCTCCCAGTCCGGGATTTCCTTATCCTTATTCGCTCAGGTATCGCCTCGCTGTCGGCAATCAAGCTGAATGACCTTGATCTCGCCCTTGGTTATATTGATTGGCGTCTATCCCGGCCACATCATCTTGAAGAAGGCGATAAACTCATCCAACGAGAATGGCACGCGCGATTGAAAGCAGTGAAGGTACGTTCTAGTTTGTAAGGTTCTGTGAGGGCCCGGCCATTTCTGCCGGGCTCTTACGGTTCATTTCCCGTAAGGTCGGACTGTCGCATCACCCTCGGCTTCGCCGGTCGGGTGTCCTCTCACTCAGTCTCTGCAACTGCACAGGTTTCCCTTGCTTGTTGTGGGTTCCCGTCTCAGGCGTTCCCAATTGATCAGAGGGGATTTTTCCAGCGTAGATTTCGCTACGCGGCTACCGGTAATCCTTGATAGTCGGCTTGGTTCTGGCCAATTTTTTCCTTGACCAGGCCCTTCATGTCGCCCTTGCGCACGTACTGCACGATCTCACTATAGTCCGAGAACTTCAGCATGTCGCCGTGGATCTCCAGCTGGATGTTTACGGTGCGGCTGTCCAGGTGCGCGCCGCGCATCCAGATGTCGCTCTCCGACAGGGCGTTGATATTGGGCTCGGTGTCGTAGACTTCGGTGTAGGTAATCACGCCGGAGTTGGCCGCCGCGTAGTCGGTCTTTACGGTGCAGTAGGGCACCAGGATGGATTTCATCCGCAGGGTCTCCAGCAGGAGCAGCGAGTAATAGTCGCGCTGCCAGGACGGCAGGTTGCTGGTCCAGATCATGCCGGAGGTCATTTCGTTAGCCATGGGTTAGCTCCTTGAGTGCTTGGATTGAAGCCAGTCTCCATACTCATCCAGGATCGTAGAGCGGTCGCGCGGGTCGGTGGTGCGCTCGAGCCTGGCCAGCCACTCGGCCTCGCTTTGGGGAGCGCCTGCAGCGGCCGGGACAATCCCGGCGGCCGGAACGACCCCGCCCAGGATCTGCTGCTCGCGCGCCTTGACGGCGTCGTCGACCAGGTCCAGGGTGGACTTCATGATCGTCCGCAGGGCTTCCTCGTCGGGCACGTCGGGGATGGTCTGAGCGATCTTCATCAGCTCCGGCCGGCCCAGCTCCGTGGCGACCTTCAGTTTGAGCTCCAGCGCTTGCAAGCGGGCCAGCTCTTTCTCGGCCGTGGATTTACCGGAGACAAGCTCTTGGATCTGCTTGTCGCGCTCGCTCACCGCAACGGATTTCTCCACATCCTTGAGCCCGAGTTGCGCATTGAGCTGCTCAATCTGAGTTCTCAACGTCGCAAGCTCGTTATCCTTGGCGCGGCCTTCCGTGACGAGCTGCTCGACCTTGCGTACAAGGCCGTCGTAGCGACTTTTCCAATCCTCGGCGGGTGCAGCCGGGGCTGCCGGAGCCTGCTGGCCAGAGGCTTGTACCGGCTGGTCAGGGGTTTGGGCGATGTCGGTCATGGGTTGCTTACTCCTGATCGAGGAAGGTCCTGGCGTAAGCGTAGGCTTCCTCGAGCTTGGTGATCAGGACCGCGTAGTTGCGGTCCAGGGCGGATCGGTCTTCAGGCTTGCGATCGACGAGTTCGTCCATCGCAGCCTGGATGATTTCGGATGGTTTCAGCGCCACGGGGGCCGCGGGCTGAGGCCCGGCTCCATCGAGCGCCCGCTGAACGGCGGCCTGCACTCGGTACAGGCGGGCGGCTTCTTCGATGCTCATCGGCGGCCGCCTTTCTTGAAGGGGTTTGGTTTCTTGCTGCCAGCCATATACGCTCCCATCTTCTGAAGTCGAAAGATCATGCAGATCGGTATTCTTTCCCTCGCCATCGGGCGACCACCTTTCCTGTAGAGCGATGGAAAGGGACCGCCTCGATGGAGATCAATTCTTCGCTGGCTTCGATCAGCACGATCCCCTGCTGCCAGTTCGGGTGCTCGACGTATTCCGGGTCGAGCCTGCACAGGCAGAACCCCTCCTGCGCCTGGACGACCCCGTCCCGGGTGGTGACCATGTAGGTCCCGCCCCGGTGGGTGTGTCCGTGGACCACCGTTCGGGCGGAGTGGTTGCGCTCCATCATTGCCCTGGCCGAGTAGGCGGCGTGCTGCCTGACGACGTCGCCGTGGCGGATGATCAGGCGGCCGAATAATTCAAGCTCCCGGTGGCAGCTCTCGCCGTTCTCGTGCCAGGCGATGCCGAGCTTGTCGAACTCGAGCAGGTGATTGAACTGGAGTGCCCGCAGCCCGTGCATCTCGGCGTTGCGCCACAGGTAGCGGATCAGGCGGTTCTCATGGTTGCCCAGCAGCCAGAAGACGGCCGCGTTGGGCGATGCGTCCCGCCACTCGCGCTGGCAGCGCTGCCAGGTGTCGATCTCGAGCTGGAGCAGGCTTTCCTGGATGCGGTCGGGGTTCTTGTCGTAGCGGGATAAGTTGTAAAAGTCCAGCCCATCCGATCCGGAGATGCGCCAGTGCGGATCAAAATCACTGGTCAGCTTTAGCGCTACTTCCCTGGCCCGGTCGTCCTGAAACGGGACGTGCTCGTCCGTCGGAAACGCTATTCTCAGCATTGGATACCTGCTTTGTCTTCAGCATGGCCATCTGCCGCTCGGCCTCAGCTGCGGCCTTTTTCTCTTCAAGCTCGATGGCGGCCTGGCCGACCGGCTGCTTCCACATATCCTGGTCGGCCAGCATCTCTTTGATCAGCGCCACTTCCCGGACGTTGAGCCCGAGCCATTTGATGGCCGTCTCCAGGCTGATGGCCGGGGGATCAGTGGAGAGCAGCTTGACGATCTCATCCACGATCTCTGGCCGGCGGCGGGGCAGGATGTCGGCGTAGGCCGGTTGGAGCTTGGCCAGGTGCTCCACCGCCCGGCGCGGGATGCCGGGCATTTCCCGCGACTTGTAGAGTGCGGCGGTGACCCGCAGCAGCCGGCGGATTCCGGAGTTCATGTACAGCCGGGAGCGGCTGACCCCAGCCACCAGCGGGCGCAGCCGGATTTCAAGCGTGTCTCCGGAGCGCTGCCCGCCGCCGTTGTCGCTGCCGAAAGCGATCGCCGGGGTCTGGGAGATGGCGTAGGCCATGCGCTCCAGGAACTCGATATGCTGGAGGACTGCCGGGAGGACATTTCCCCCGACTTCGACGGTCCCTACCTTCGGCTCAAATTCCCCCACCGTGCGACCCAGGTCCCACAATTTGTTCGAGCCGCGAGGATAGTTGTCCCGATCGAAACCTCTCGGCAGGTTGACGCCCCAGATGATCGGGTGGGCGCTGTCGGCCGAGATATCGCCGACGTCGGCCACGCGCATGTTGATCTCATCCTGGGGCGCGATCAGGTCTTCGGTCACTGCATCGCCCCACCACAAGGAGGTGCGCATGCGCGGGATGTAGGCGAACGGCACGACCCCGAAGCGGTTCACGGACCGCTGGAGCACCGTCCCGTTGAGAAAGGTTTCGTGTTTCAGGGGCGTGATGTGCTCGGCGTAGATCGCGTTGTCGCCGGTTGAGGCGAACTCGGCGCGGGGGAACTTGGCGCGCGCCTGGTCGGCCGTCATGCGGGTGATGGCCCACACCTCTAACAGGTTATCCGGGTCTTCCGGGTCCCAGACTGGGAAGAACGCATCCCGGTACACCCGGGACCAGCGCACGAAGGGATAGGTGTTGGTGGCGGTGGCGCGCATGGCGCAGCCGCCATAGCGGTTGCGGTCGAGCTCGGCCTCCCACAGCACCTGTCCGCCGCTCGCGCGCAGGATCTCGGTGGCCAGGTCGATGGCGGCCGCGTCCGAGCTGTCGGACTGCTCCGTGCCGGTGGAGGAGAACTGGATCGGCAGGTCCGACCAGTCGCCAAACATGGCATCGGTGAGCGCCATGACGATGATCTTGACCAGGTTGATCCCGGCCGGGAACAGCGGGATGTCCGGGTCCTGGGGGCGCTCCTTTTCAAGGTATTCCTCGAAAACGCGGCCCGAGTAGTAGTGGTCGTAGCGCTGGACGCGTTGAAGCTCCGCCGCCCAGTCGCCCTGGGTTGCGGTGCTCGTCTTGCCGCCAAGATCAGACCACTCCGGAAATTCCATTGTCACTCACCGAAAAAAAGAGGGCTGACCGCTTATGCGTCAGCCCTCTGGTGTTCCAGTCGGGTTATAATTTGTATTTCTTCAGGCACCTGTATCCGCTTGCCGGTGCGTCCATCCTAAATTCCATCACGGTCGGCTCCCCATCGTGGATGATCACTTTGGTGGCCGTGCCCACTCTGCGAAGCATCAGGAAGAAGTGTCGTGTCTTTGGAGTGATCGTGATGCGCTTCTTCTCTCCATCGTCCCCGCTACTTTGCACACCATATAACTCGCCGAACCCGATCTCTTCGATATCTTCGGCCAGGGCAGCCTCATGTCCTGTCGCCAGATATTCTATCAGGTCGCCGCTCATTTGTCAACTATTTACTCCATATGGATAACTATATTTCCAGCACGTATTTCGCAGCCGCACCCCTGCTGGACATAGCTGCTGCAATAACGGGTGACCTCGTAGGGTGGCGGCAGCGGGTGGCGATCCAGGGCGCACATCTCGACCGTTCTGGTCTCTTTGCGCCGATGGTCATCACCTGCTCTTCGGTGTGTTGGATTTTGAAATGATCTACCCTCACGTTCTTCAGTCGGCTGAGGCCGTTCCGTATCGCGGGCGCCCGGCGGGGTGATAGACCAGGATCGTCACTCCGCTGGGAGTGACCGTCTGCGATCCAACCAGCTCGAGCGCTATGTCCTTGCCGGTGTCAGGGAACATCCTCGTGCCCTGGCCGACGATTACGGGGAAGGTGAACAGGTTGATCTCGTCGACGAGATCGTTGTCGAGCAGCCAGCGGAATAAGGCGCCGCTGCCATGCACCTGCAACTCGCCTCCAGGCCTGGCCATCAGCTCGCGAATGGTAGCCGCGATGTCAACGGAGAGGATGGTTGTGTTCGCCCACTTCGGGTCGGTAAGTGTGGTTGATGCCACATACTTGGGTTTCGTGTGCAACGCCGTCCAGATCGGGCTGTTGCCCGGATCGTCCCATGTTCCCCAGGTGCTGGCGAAGTGCTCGTAGGTGCGCCGGCCGAACAAGAACGCGCCGGCGCGATGGTAGATCTCGCCCATGATCGTCCCAGCCTCGTTGTCAAAGTGGGCCCATCCTCGGCGTTCGAACACGCCGCGCTCGCCTTCCCCCGGGTTCACTCCAGGCCCCTGTATCACTCCGTCAACAGAGATTTGCATGGTGGCCGTCAGTTTCATGATTTTGGTTCCCCTCTCGAAGATTGCCATACTCGTAAATCTAGATAATTATAATCGGCATTACTATTTTTTGCCTTAGGGAAAGCAGCTCACCGCTCTAAAAGCGAAGGGCATACTATACCATCAATCCACCGCCGGGTCGTAATCGAGCGGGTGGGTAGGTTGCAGCCGCTTATCGACTGAGTAGAACCCCGACCCACGATAGATGACGTTAGTCGGCGTGTACACCCGTATCAGTTCGCCCCCAC
>CAYRWY010000139.1:0-13017 GCA_964427955.1 uncultured Anaerolineaceae bacterium | reverse complement strand
CCCCCTCTCCATTGTGCTTTTTGAATGGAGAGGGGGTTGGGGGGTGAGGCCAGGACTGTTGACCTCAAGAGATGTGGATAACGGATAGCTGCGTGGCGGAAACGCCGGTGTGAAAGTTCCAGGTGCGGTACACTTGTCCCCCACAAGACCATGTGAATTTCTGAGAGAGCACAATCGTGATCACCGTCGAACAATGGGACGTGTTTGAACTGGCGTTGAACGGGCCAAGCGAGGGCAATCCGTTTCGGGACGTAGGCTTTGGCGCGGAATTTCGCCAGGGGGAGCGGCGGATAGCCGTGGCCGGATTCTACGATGGCGACGGCATCTACCGGGTGCGCTTCATGCCCGATCAGCCGGGCGAATGGCAGTATACGACACGCAGCCAGCAGAGCACCCTGGACGGCGTAACGGGATCGTTCACCGCCACACCGCCCGGTCCGCGCAATCACGGCGTAGTGCGCGTCCACAATGCTTTTCATTTCGCCTACGACGATGGGACGCCGTATTACCCGTTCGGCACGACCTGCTACGCCTGGACGCACCAGGGCGACGCGCTCGAAGCGCAAACGCTGGCGACGCTGCGCGAGGCACCGTTCAACAAGCTGCGGATGTGCGTCTTCCCCAAACATTATCCCTACAACGAAAACGAGCCGGTCTATCACCCGTTCGAGCGGCAAGAGCCAGGGGATCTGCGCTTCAACCCGGCCTTCTTCCGCCACGTCGAGCAGCGGATCGGCGATCTGCGCGAGCTGGGGATCGAGGCGGACGCGATCCTGTTCCACCCGTATGATCGCTGGGGCTACGCGACGCTGGACGAGGACAGCGACGTGCGCTATCTGCGCTACGTGATCGCGCGGCTGGCGGCGTACCGCAACGTGTGGTGGTCGCTGGCGAACGAGTACGATTTCATGCTGCGCGATAAGCCGCTGGCGCGCTGGGAACGCTTCTTCGCCCTCCTGCGCGAGGAGGACCCGTATCAGCACCTGCGCTCGATCCACAATGGCGACGTCAACAAGAACTACGACCACACGCGACCAGACGTGACGCACGTCTGCATCCAGGATTGGGACGTGAAGCGGGTCAAGGAGTGGCGCAGCACCTACGGCAAGCCCATTATCGACGACGAACTGGAATACGAGGGCGACATCCCGTTCGCCTGGGGCAACATCTCGGCGCAAGAGCTGGTGCACCGCGCCTGGATCATGGTCGCCAACGGCGGCTACGCCGGGCACGGCGAGACCTACGAAACCCCCGACGACGTGTTATGGTGGTCCAAAGGCGGCGTGCTGCGCGGCGAAAGCTGGCGACGGCTGGCGTTTCTGCGCCAGATCATGGACGAGGGTCCGGCGGGCGGCCTGACGCCCAGCGACGATGCCTGGTTCTGGTCACGGGTGTCCGGCGGAAAAAACGGCGGCTACCAGTTGATCTACCTGGGCGAGCACCAGCCCGCTACCTGGGGCGTGACGCTGGCCGCGCCGGAGGACGTGGTCGAGGTGATCGACGCCTGGGCCATGAGCATCACGCCGGGCACGCTGCGCCCCGTCCGGCAGTTTCCGCATCAGCCCTACCCCGCGACGCACGAGGTGCTGCTGCCGGGCAGACCGTACCTGGCGATCCGCGTGAGACCGGCGGGCGGATCTTGACAAGATCGCAATTGTAGTATAAATTACTACATATGAGCGCGAACAGTAATTTTGCGGTGGCGGTCCACATCCTGACGCTGTTGGCGGTATCGGACGAGGCGGTGTCATCGTCCGAGGTCGCGGGCAGCGTGAACACCAACCCGGTGACGATTCGCAAGATGGCGGGCGCGCTGCGCGAGGCCGGGCTGATCGACACGATCCCCGGCAGCGCGGGCGGGATGACGCTGCGCCGCCGCGCCGACCAGATCACGCTGGCGGACGTTTACCGCGTCGTGCAGGATGAGTCGATTTTTGGGATGCACCCCAATACGCCGAATCCCAACTGCCCCGTCGGGCGCAACATCCAGGCGGCGCTGGGGCGCGTGTACGAGGACACCGACCGGCTGATCGTGAAGGCCCTGTCGGGCATCTCGATCCAGGACATGCTGGACGAGGTCCGCGCTCAGGAACAGGCACGCTAGTTTTTTTGCCGATAATTGTAGCAACTTTTGCTACATATATTCATGGAGGATGCTATGATCGTCGTGACTGCTGCTACCGGCCAGTTGGGCCAGCGTACCGTGAACGAGCTGTTGAAGCGTGTGCCGCCCGCCCAGGTGGGCGTGGCCGTCCGCAACCCGGACAAAGCCCAGGACTTCGCCCGGCGCGGCGTGACCGTCCGCCAGGCGGACTACGATGATGGCGCCGCCCTGACCGCGGCCCTGCAAGGCGCAGAGAAGGTGATCTTCATTTCGGGCGACGCGCCGACCGACGTGCGCAACGTCCAGCACCAGAACGTGATCGACGCCGCCCGCCAGGCCCACGTCCGGCAGATGATCTATACCAGCTTCATCGACGCGAACGCCGATTCGCCCTTCCCGTTCGGCGCGGCGCACGCCTTCACCGAGGGCGCACTGCGCGAGAGCGGGCTGGATTGGGTCTTCGCGCGGAACAGCCTGTATGCCGACGGCGTGCTGGACGGGATTCCGCAGATTCTCCAGAGCGGGGTACACGTGTCGTCAGCGGGGGATGGCCGGGCGAGCTATATCAGCCGCGACGACCTGGCGCGGGCGCTGGCTGCCCTCGCGACCAGCGAGGGGCACAGCCGGAAAGCCTACGATCTGACCGGTCCGGCGGCGGTGTCGCAGGCCGAGATCGTGGCGACTTTGGCCCGGCTGACCGGGAAATCGCTGGTCTACCAGCCCATTCCCCACGCGGCGTTAGCCGACGGGTTGAAACAGGCAGGGCTGCCGGACTTCGTGATCGGGATCATCATCGGGCTGAACCAGACGATTGAGGCGGGACGCGTGGCGGCGGTGAGTGACGACGTGCGCCGTCTGACCGGACAGGCTCCCGAAAGAATCGAGGCGCTGGTGGAACGGCACTTGAAATAGGGATCAGAGTGAATTCAGGTGCACGTACTGCCCCGGCGGGATGCCCATCACCCGTTTGAAGCTGTGCGTAAAGTGGCTTTGATCCGCAAAACCGACCTCGCCCCCCACCCCGGCCAGATCCCCGCCCGCGCGCAGCAGCGCCAGGCTGTGTCGAATGCGGCACTGGATCAGGTAGTCGTGAGGGGAGAGGCCGGTTGCCTTCACAAAGACGCGCTGAAAATGGTAAGCACTCAGGCAGGCGACCTGCGCCAGTTCGTCCAGCGTAAGCTTACAGGCGTGGTGGGCGTCGATGTAATCCTGCACGCGCCGCACGGCCTCATGCTGAACGCCCACCGCATAGGCCACGGGTGGTAACTCGGCATGATCCAGCAGCCGCGACAGCACTGCCAGCAGCAGGGATTGGCATTCCAACGCGGGAGCAGAGCGCTGCATGGTCGCGCCGAACTCCCGCACCCCCTGGGCTAAGGCCTCGTCGGTCAGCCGAAATTGTCCAAAATAGGGCGCGCATGACGGTTTCTCCGCGATCTGCCCCGCCAACCCGGCCAGCCGTTCGGCGGATACCGTGATCACGGTGTAGCTGTGCTCAGCCAGCGCACGGCAGAGGTGCGGCTGGGCGGGATTGAGGATGAAAACCCCGCCCGCCGGGATCATCCATTCGCGCTCCCCGCCGACGATCACTCGCGCGCCCTGCTCCACCACCCCGAGGTTGAAGGACTGATGCACGTGGCGCGGAAAAGTGTTCGCCACCCGGCGACCGATCACCACCTGCACCTGCGGGAGTTCGGGACGCGCGAAAAACCGGACACTGGATCGGGAATGCATAGGCTACCCCTGAGCCGGAAAAAACTTCGCCAGCAGCACCAGTCCGTTTTCGCCCGCCACCACCTGGTGGCTGATGCCCTGGGGAATCACGGTCATCTGGCCGGGATGGTAAGGAAATTCTCGCTCCGCCAGCCGGGCCACGCCCTCGCCTTCGATCACTTCATGCAGCTCCCACTGCCCCGCGTGGACATGTTCCGACAGCGCGGCGCCGGGATCGATCTTGACGATATGGCAGCTCAGCCGGTTATCCGTGTCCGCTCCGGCAACCAGCAGCTTGAGATAGACTCCGGCGAATTTAGGATGAGGCGTCCAGGGCCGGTTGGAAACACATTCGGCTTGCGCGAGGGTGTTGAGCGTGCCATTGGCGAGATGAGCGGCCAGCGATCCGGGTTCCATAGGGGTCCTCCTGGTGAATGCACTGATCACCCTGTCAGCATAACAGAACCCGGCTCGCCTGTATTGTGGATTCTTGCGATGGTCTTGAGCGCGTCGTGGCAGTAAGCGACGACGTGCGCCGTCCCAGAAATGATCGGGTAGACGAGTCTCGTAGCCCTCCCCCAGGGGCGCCCGTTTTGGGGAAGGGCAAGCCCTGCCCCTACCCATTTTACGGCAGCGATGGTCATTGTCAGAACAGCGCGGAGATCGCGGGCTGCGGGCCCCTTTCCCGTCAGGGTAACTTCTGGACGAACAACAGGCCCAGTACGGCCTGCGAAAAGCCGTCTACGACATCGAGCACATCCTGCTGCGGCACGTCGCTGTAGGAGTTGACCACCACCGTGACCAACAGCCGCTCGTAGGGGACCATCCGGCCAATCACCTGCATGGCGCCGCAGTGATGGGTGGGCATCTGCCCGAACATCAACACGCCGTCGCCATCCTCCTGGTAGCTGCCCATCAGGCCGGTGCTCTTCCAGGCTTCTTGCAGGGCAGGATCGGCCATGTGATCCTGCGCGCCCGCCGCCGTGCCAAACAGCGAAATGTCGATTTCGAGCGACATGGCGAGAATACTCGGACACGCGCTGCCCGTGTCCCAGAAGCGCACTTCCTCCCCCACCATGCCATAATGCCCCCCGGCGAAGGCGAGCTGATCGGCTAACTGTGCGTAGCCCAGATCGCGATAGGCTGCCACATACTGGTCAAGGGAATACGTCTTGCCGACCTGGCTGTTCGTCGCGTAGGTCGAAGTGAGCGATTCGTCCAACTCGTCCAGGGTGGGCATCAGCCGGGACAGATCGACCAGCGTGAACGCCTCGGTGAGCAGCCGGACCGATCCGGCGGGCACCGGGGTCGGCGGCAGCGCCGTATTGGCGGCGGACTCCACGCGTGTCAGGATGGGCGGGACCAGGCTGTAGAGCAGATCCACCGCGACTTGCGGATCGGACGTGCTGCGGACGTCCGCCGAGAGCGAAAACATCAGGCCCCAGTATTCAAAGTCCAGGAGGACATTGGTCTCCTCGACGCCGCACGATCCCACCGACGAAGCCAGCGCAGTCCCCACAAAGCCGTGCACGTTCAGGCTGTCTTCCACGTGGTAGTTGGTGGCGCGGATGAAGTTACGCAGCAGCGGATCGTCGATGAACGCCTGGGCGGTCGCCGTCGAAGCAAACTGATCGGCATCCACGCTCACCATCGTGACCGGCAGGTTCAGGTGGCAGGTGTCGAACTCGATCCCGACCCCTTCTTCCCATGCGTAAGTGGCCACCAACTGGTCAAAGCGATCCGCGGCGGCGGGCCAGTCACGCCGCATCACGTCCGAAGTAATGCTCGAATCGGGGATATAAGATTTGCTCGCGGTGCCGCTGCGCAGCTCGCCGGGCAGATCGTCCAGGCGGGTCAGCAGTCCCTGGAGCTGCTCGGTCGTCAGGCGCGGCAATTCATAGCCCGATGACTCACCGGCGTTCACCGGGATCGGCGTGGGGGTGGTAACCAGAGTTTCGGCGGTTGATTCCTTCTTCTTATCCGACTGCCCCAGCACCACGAAAGCGACCACTGCCGCCGCGGCGAGGAGCACCAACACGATCAAAACATCCAGCAAACGTTTCACTATGGCACTCCAAAATATCTGTCAATAGACACTGGCTTTCAGCAGATGCGCCACATCATCGCGGAAGAAGAGCATGATCAGCGTGCCGATCACGATATACGGTCCGTAGGGCAGCGGCGTGAACCAGCGGTAGCGGCGGCGCAGCATGGCCCGCCCGCCAATGTAGAGCACGGCACCCGCGGCCCCAACGAAGACGGTGATCAGCGCGGCGAAGAGAAACGAGCGCCAGCCCAACATCAGCCCGCTGAGCGTCGCCAGCATCACGTCGCCGAAGCCGAAGGCCACTTCGTCGTGGCGCGCGGCCATCGCGAACACACCACCGCCCAGGAACATGGCGAAGAACAGGCCGAAGCCAAATAACCCTCCCACCAGGAATTCCTTGAAGGGATGATCCTGCGGCGGCGAGACCAGCGCCACGATCAACGCAAACACGCACGACGGGATGATCACGACGAACAGGATCAGGCGGTGCTCGACGTCGATCACGGTGATCAGCAGCATGATGAACAGGTAGACGAACCACGCCCACAGATTCGTTTCGTGCGGGAAGCCGAGAGTCAGCCCGAAAAAGCCTAATCCGGTCGCGATCTCGACCAGCGGGTGACGCCAGCCGAGGCGCGCGGGCGGACGCGGTCCGGCTTCCGCCTGGGACGCGTCGGCTGCGGTGCTCTCGGACGCCGGATCAGCGGGCACGACCTCAGGCGGCGACGAGACGGGCAGACCCGGCGAGGTGCGCTGGCCGGTCAAAAACGCGGCGATCCCCAGCCAGGCCGAGCGCGAACGAGGGGCGCCGTCCGGGTAATGCGGGGCGCTTACGGGACGGCGCAGCGGGAGATCGTCGGCCAGCACGTTGATCACGCCCCCGGCCACTACGCCGATCACCCCGGCGATCAAAGCCATCACGATGGTCATAGACAAGTTCCTTTGGACATGCTTCGCCCTCACCCCTGGCCCCTCAACGGTTCAGCGGCGGACAGGCATTGAGAACCGGGATTTTTGAGAGACAATTTTCGTTTTTTTCAAAGCAGGGCGCGGTGGAGAGGGGAAATAAGCTCCAGGTCGTCTCTCATTCCCCGATTTTTCCCAGCGCGCTCTGCTACTGCGCCACGTGGGGCAGCCCTTCGGGACGATCCAGGACGTAGGGCGCGGTGGGCGTAGGCGCGCCGGGCGGGGGGGGCAGCAGCTTGAACGACCCACCCAACACGATCACCGTCACGACCAGCGCCACCACGATCAGCAGCAGCACCCGTCCCGCATGTTTGTTTCGACGCACCATACCATTCTCCTGCCGGTGAATTATAGCAGAGTTTGCCCGCCTGTCAGCTTTGCCGTCCAAATGTCAGCCGCCTGTCAGCTAACGTGATTGATCCCGGTTCCAGACCGTTCTATAATTCATAGTAGAGGTAAGATCGCTGAGAGCCGCACATTATATCGGGTGATAAGGAAAGGTGGGGTAGCATGTTTACCTTCACAGCAAGCGTCATCAACGACCTGTTCGAGGGTCATCCCCTCAATCTCCTGTATGGGATCGCCCTGATGATCGGGGCGATGTTCTCGGCGTTCCTGCTGTTCTTCCACGAGATGGGCGATCTGCTGGGCACGCTCCATTTCGATCTGCACCTGGATCACGACCTGGCCGGGGGCGCGCACGACTTGAACGGGCTGCATGGCGCGGACGCTCACAATGCCCACGAGGCCACGACCGTCAGCACCCTGGCGATTGCCAGCTTCATCTCGGCCTTCGGCGGGCTGGGCCTGATCTCCGTCACCCTGTTCGATGCCGGGCCGATCCCCAGCCTGCTCGCCGCCCTGGGCGGTGGGCTGATCGTCGGAATTGCGGCACAACTTTTCTTCCTGTATATTCTGTCACCAACGATTAGCAGCGAGATTAAGCAAACCCGGCTGATCGGGATGGTGGCGGAGATCATCACGCCGATCCCGGCTAACGGCGTGGGCCAGATCGCCTTCGTCGCCAAAGGGAGCCGCGTCACTTACTCAGCGCGGGCGACGGACGAGCAAAGCCTGGTCGAGCGCGGGACGGCGGTGCGCATCGAGCGCATCGTCGGCGGGATGGCGTATGTCAGTCCGATTGAGTAGACAGTGAACAGTGGTCAGTTCACAGTAGGCAGCGGTCAGGAACGAGGCAAGGCAGTTTGACAATATAATGCGGTGATCTAGCCCCTACGGACCAAACCGCCGACCGAATCTGAGGACTGACGACTGTCTACTGACAACTGAACACTGATGACTCTGAACGAGTTTTCTCCGGTGAACATTCAACCGTTAATTACCAAATAGAAAGGATTTTGGCGTATGCCCGCTGTAGCTGCTCTGGTCATTTTGCTCCTGTTCTTCATCGGTTTTGCCCTGATCGCCATCTACGCCAGCCGCGTGCAGAAGGTCGGTCCCAACGAGGTGTTAGTCATTTCCGGGCGCAAGACGCGCAGCGCCGAAACCGGGGAAGAAGAACCCTACCGCCTGGTCAAAGGTGGCCGCTCGTTCGTCTGGCCGATCCTGGAGCGCGTGGATAAGCTCTCGCTGGAAATCATGACCATCGAGGTCACGACCGAAAACGTCTACACCAAGCAAGGTGTCGCGATCACGCTGGAAGGCGTGGCGCAGATCAAGATCGCCAGCGACGACGTCTCGATCCGCACCGCTGCCGAGCGTTTCCTGTCGAAGACGCGCGCGGAGATCATCAATGTGGCGCACGAGACGCTGGCCGGTCACCTGCGCGGCATCATCGGCACGCTGACCGTCGAAGAAATCTACCGCGAGCGTGACAAGTTCGCCCAAAGCGTGCAGGAAGTCTCCGCCGGGGACCTCAAAAACATGGGTCTCGGCATCGACACGTTCGTGATCAAGGATGTGCGCGACAAAGAGGGTTACCTGGAAGCGTTGGGCCGCCCGCGTATCGCCGAAGTGAAGCGCGATGCCACCATCGCCGAGCAGGACGCCGCCACCCGCGAAGCCGAAGCGCGGCGTGACTACCAGCTCCAGCAAGCGGCCTACAACAGCGAAGTCGCCCGCAAGCAGACCGAAGCCAACCTGGCCGGGACGCTGCAAGAGAAGATCACCGGGCAGACCATCCGCGGTGAAGAAGTCCAGATCGAAGTCATCCAGAAGCAGAAGGACATTGAGGTCCAGCAGCAGGAAGCGCTCCGTAAGGAGAAGGAACTCGAAGCCACCGTCCGCAAGCCCGCCGAAGCCGAGCAGTTCCGCATCCAGACCATCGCCAACGCCGCCAAGTTCGAGACCGAAACGCGCGCGAACGGTGAGGCCGCCGCGATCCGCGCTAAAGGTGAAGCCGAAGCTGCCGCCATCCAGGCGCGCGGTCTGGCCGAAGCCGAAGTCATCCGCCAAAAAGGGTTGGCCGAAGCCGAAGCGATGGAAAAGAAAGCCGCCGCCTGGAAGCAGTACACGCAGGCCGCGATCATCCAGCAGGTCATCGAAGGACTGCCCAAGCTGGCCGAAGCCGTGGCGCAACCGCTGGCCCAGACCGACCGCATCGTCGTGATCGGCGGGGGCGACGGCGGCAACGCGGGCGTCTCCAAGATCACCGGCGACATCACGACCATCATGGCGCAGGTTCCGGCCACTGTCGAGGCGCTGACCGGGCTGGATCTCGCCAAGGCGATCAGCCAGCTTCCGGGCGTCGCCGAGCCGAAGAAGAAAGAATAAGCACGCTTGAAACTCACGACCACACAGGGGCGGCAGCGCCCCTGTTGTGATTCAGGCCATAGTCACAATCCGCGCAGATGCTTATAATCGTCAACGGTTCTTTCCGCACTCTGGAGGTGGAGTTCACCATGCGCGCTGCTCGTCGAACGATCTCGCTGACCCTGGCCCTGGTGTGGGCGGCGTCCTGCCTGCTGGCGGCCCGGACTCCGGCGGTCCGCGCTCAAGACACGATCACGATCGGCGTGATCGACCTGCCGGGCACCCTCGATCCGGCGGAAGCGTACGATTTCAACGCCTGGGAAGTGCTCAGCCATCTGTACGTCGGGCTGACGCGGCAGGTGCCGGGCACGCTGAATTACGAACTCGCGCTGGCGACCGATTACACTGTCAGCGACGACCGGCTGACCTACACCTTCACGCTGCGCCCGGACGCGGCCTTTTCGGACGGCACGCCCATCACGGCGCAGACCTTCGTGGACTCGATCCAGCGCGTGCTGGCCTTGAAGCGCGACGCGCTCCAGGCGGTCGAACCGTATATCGCGAGTGTCGAAACCAGCGACGACGGCAAACTGGTCTTCCACCTGATCCAGCCGGTACCCTACTTCCTGGAACTGGTCGCCCTACCCCCCTACTTCCCGGAACATCCCACGCTGGTGGCCCAGGATCGCGCGCAGTCGTTCGCCGAACAGGGCGTGATCGGCAATGGGCCGTACACGCTGGAACGCTTCGACGTGCGGCAGCAGATCGTGCTCCAGGCCAACCCGGCCTACACCCTCGGCCCGCAGCCCGCGACCGCGACGATCATCCTCAAGAACTTCGCCCGGTCGCAGGATTTGCGCGACGCTCTGCGCGATCACCAGATCGACCTGGCGTGGCGCACCCTGCTGCTGGATCATCTGCTGGCGCTCCAGGAGGACAGCCACCTGAACGTGGTCGAGACGCCGACCACGCGCGTGTTTTACCTGTATATGGGCCAGTCGCGCGAGCCGACTGACGATCCGCTGGTGCGGCAGGCCATCACGCTGTTGATCGACCGGCAGACCGCTATCGACCGGGTTTTTCACGGCCACCTGACCCCGCTGACCAGCCTGATCCCGGAGCAGTTCGGCGAAGCGTATGACGCGCTGTGGCCGGACGTCCCGGACGTCCCAGCGGCGGAAGACGTGTTGAGCACCGCCGGATACAAGGATCGCACCGGGCGGCGGCTGGAACTCACGGTCGAGTTCCCCCAGCCGGTCTACGGCGATCCCTACACCGCCGCCGTGACGCAGATGGTGCGCAGCAGCTTCACGCCGTCGAAATTCGTCAACGCCGGGCTGTTCACCGAAATCGAGCGTAACACCGCGGTCAGCATCCTGGCCGAAGGCGACGCCAACGTGGCGGTCTTCGCCTGGACGCCGCTGGTCCCGCACCCGTATGCATACCTGTACCCGCTGTTCGACTCGTCCCAGGCCATGCCGACCAACAGCCGCTATGCCCGGCCCGAACTGGACGATCTGCTCGACCAGGCCGCCCGGCTGGACGATCCCGCTGGAACCGTGTATCACCTGCTGGCCCAGCGGATTCTGGACGATTACGCGCTGGTCCCGCTTTGGCAGGATCACGCCGAGGTCGTGGCATGGGACGACATCGGCGGTATACTCGTGGAGCCGAATTATTTCTTGCACTACGATCAGTTGGTTCGCCAGTAGAGGCTCAATTCTATGGCACTTCTGAACGAACAAGTCACGTCCTTGACGGAAACGGTCCTGGGCGGCGACCACGACCTGGAAGCCGCCCTGTCCACGCTCGAAACGTGGCTGAACGCCCACGTCCGAGAACTCCGCCCGGAGGACCGGCAGATCTTCAGCGCGTCGCTGGACGTCGAAAGCACCAACGACAACCGCTCGCTGATCGAAAGCGTGCTCAAGCTGCACCTGACCCGCCTGCTCTACCGCTACGACCGCGAACACAACCCCGCCCTGCTCGATCCGGCTGAACCGGGTTACGGGCAGGCGCGGGCGGCCTTCGTGCGCGCCTTGACCGAGAGCGAGGACGGCATCAACGAAGCGCGCATCGACATCGCCGTCGCCAATGCCCACCATTTGCTGGGCAACCGGGCCGCCAACCACCAGTGGCTCGACAAAGCCCTGGAACGGCTGCCCGCCCTGGCGGCGATGGACCTGGTCGGGCTGGCGCAGGCGATCCCCGCCATCCCCCTGCCCGGCCTGGGACGGCTGAAACGGATCGGACTCAAGCTGATGGGCTTCAATTTCGAGCGGCTGGCGCAGTACAACCGGGACAGCCTGATCACGGTGGCGCGGATGCAGGCCAACCAGGTGGTGCTGCTGGCGCACCTGGTCGGGACGTCGTTCGAGGCCATCCGCGAGCGCCCGCGCGCCAACCGGGCCTATCGCGCCGCCGCGCACGTCATCGCGCGTTATGGGGGCATGTATGGTGACGACACGGCGCAGATGTTCGAGATCGCCGATTCGATCCGCGCGACCGAGCCGGACAGCGCCCGGATGCTCATCGAGCAGGCGCGGCAGTTGTGCGAAACCGCCGGAAACGCGGAGGGGGTCGCCCACGCGGACGCCCTCCTGAGTCACTTCAACAGTTAGTCCTCTGGCCTGCCGCAAACAAAAAGAGGACCACCGGGGGTGATCCTCTTGTCTGGTTCAGGCAGTCGCTCGACTACGGCTTGGAGTCGTAGCCGGGGCCTTTCTCGAAGAAATCATAGTTCGGCTGAATGTCGGGAGTCAGATCGACCACCGTGCCCGCGCCCGGTTTCGCCCGGCTCTTGGTGGCAAAGGGGATCAATTCCTGGTCGGCAGCCATCTCGTAGGCATCCGGCACTTCCGATTCGGGGAAGATCGCCTCGAAGGGACATTCGGGCACGCACGCTCCGCAGTCGATGCAGGTGCCGGGATCGATGAAGTACCAGGGCCACTGGCTTTCGGGGAACCCCGGGACGATGCAGTCCACCGGGCATACTTCCACACACGCGCCATCACGCAAGCACAGGCTGGTAATGATGTGAGTCATTATCTTCTACTCCAATTATCGCAAAAAATTCATCCTTACCTCCATAAATATAGCACGCCTGCCTGCCGACGCAAACCGCATCCGCAGACAGATTTTTCAAAGCAGGGCGCGGCTGTGTCAACCTCACCCCCTGACCCCCTCTCCACCCAGTGGCGAGGGGGAAATGAGCCAGTCCGGGTCTGCTCTCCCGCCTGCCTCGAAAGGGGAAATAGGGGAGGAAAAGAGCACTACGCCATCTTGGGGTCCTACCTTTTCTTCCGCTACCCCTTGATTTTCAAGACGGTATCTACAACGACGTTTCCACCGCGCCGCCCTCGGCTATGCCTTACCCACAAATAGCCCTCACCCCTGGCCCCTCTCCCATACAGAACGATGGGAGAGGGGGTTGGGGGGTGAGGCCGGGACAGTTGACCTCAAGAGATATGGGTAA
>CAYRWY010000138.1:0-13062 GCA_964427955.1 uncultured Anaerolineaceae bacterium | reverse complement strand
CCTACAAAGCCGTAAATCGCGCCGCGCGGTACCTGGAGCGAGAGATCGTTGACCGCGATCAGCTTGCCATACCGTTTGACCAGTTCGTGCGTTTCGATGATGTACTCTTGAGACATAGCTTATCCTATCCCGGCCTATTCGAGCTGCCCACGATAGGCGACTTTAATATAGTCAATACGATTGTACGACGTGTTGTTGACCAGCAAAATGCGAATATTCACGGCGTTCTCCGGCCCCAGGAATTGGGCCGGATTGGTGATCGGCGTCGAGTCCGTACTGGGATCAAGCTGCACCGGGACCCAGACCTGCCGTTTCCAGTTCCACAGTTCGACCTGGAGCGGACCCTGCCCCTGAAAGGCGATGCTGATGCTCTCGACCGTTTTCAGCCGGAAGCTGGGCAGCGGCATGAACTGGAACGCCGCCTGCGAGTTGTTCGAAATCTGGAACGACTGCGGGTTCAGCTCAAGCATGGTCGCCGGATCGTCTTTGGCGGCGGTGGTCCAGGTGGTCAGGCTGGACGGAATATCGATCACCGCCTCGTCCGCCTGGACCGTAACCGGCAGATCGAAGATATACAGGTTGGTGTTTTCATCCGCCTGTGTTTGATTGACCAGTTCGACGTCCACCAGCGGTTCGTTCGTCCAGGCGAAGAGATAAGCCCCATCGCCGCGTCCGCCGCTGAGATCACGATCGGTGATCAACGACGCCAGCAGCCGGTAGCGCCGCCGCGTTTCCTGCTGCTCGGTTGCCACGGTGCCGGTCGAGCACACGAAGCGCGCGTTTTGCATCACGTCCGGGATCGTGAGCGGAATCCCCGCGTAGGAAAAACACCAGCCGGGCATCCGGTTCGAATACTGCCAGGAGGTTCCGTAATTGTAAGGGGTGTACTGATACTGCGGACTGCCCACGCCCAACGGGCCGGGTTCCTGGGGGCCCAGAGAGATGTCGAAAGACTGGGTCTCGCCGGGGTCCAGAGTGCCGATTTCCCGCGCCTCGCCTTTGACCAGCAGCACGGCGTCTTTTAACGTAACGTTGCCGGTGTTGGTGATACTTCCGGTGATCTGCGGGGGGGCATTGTCGTGCAGGTGCCACGTCGCGGTAGCGTCCAGTGGAGGGGCAGAGATTGTACCGCTGGCCACAAAGCTGGCGACCATTCCGGCATCAATCGGGATGTTTTCAGCCGTGTAGCGCGTACCTTCGTTGAAGATGGCCGGAACGTTCAGCCCGATCCCGTTTTCGGGCAGGGCGCGCAGGGTGTAGCCCCGCTCGACCGCGATGTCGTAGGAACTGCGGCGCGGTGACTGAACGCCGATCAGAGTCGTAACCTGGGCATTGGCGCTGTCCGCCGTCACGTGGACGACACTCATGCGATTGACGGTGGGCACGTTGCCGCGCAGATTGAAGCCGACTTTGTAGGCCAGCACGCTGAAGAGCAGGATCAAGACTGGGATGGTCAGCCAGGCCCATTCCGACCGGTGCAGACGCCGGAGCGCCAGGTAATTGACCGGGCCGATCAGCACGATATACAGGAGCAGGAACCCGCAAAGCTGGAAGAAGGTGGGCAGCACCGTGCTGGTCATCGTCATGGTCGCTTCGCGCGCCACCGTCCAGTTGCTGAATCCCCGTTCCCAACTGGGCTGCTGCCCGGTCGTTGCGATCAGCGTATACCACAAGGTGTCTTTTTCGGCGCGCCAGGATCGCAGCGGCTCGTCATTCGGATCGACCGCGATGAAATCGACCGTCCCCGCGCCGTAGCTGCCGCGCACGATCAGCGGGGTCTGTGGGGTGCTGACCAGGACGTGCGCCGAGTCTTTGGGGGTGTTGTTGGCAGCGGTGATGCTGTGATCGGGCGTGCTGGCCGACAACCGCAGGTAATCCACCAACGCGCTGATCGAATCGAGCACCAGAGTTCCTTGCAGCGTGACCGGCAGTACGTCGCGCAGCCCGGTGGTCGTGCGCTGCCAGGCATCGCCCCCGGTCACAATCAGGTGTCCGCCGGATTGCACCCAGGTCGTGATCGCGGCGGTCTGCTCCGTAGTGAGGGTTCCCGTGTCAGCATCGTGGAACATGAGCACGTCCAGACCGGCCAGGGCGTCCGGGTTAGGGGGCAGATCGTCGATGCGCCAGTTCGCCTGGAACGCATAGCCCATGCCGGGATACGACCCGGTGAGGTCTACCGCGCCATACGAGGATTCGGTGATGACCACATACAGCAGGTCGTTATTGCTCGCCACCCGCAGCGAGACGTTTTCCCGTTGGACGGTATGGCCTTTCCGGTCAGTGACATCAACCTCGATGCCGCTCACGAAGTCTTCCAGAGAGACGTACAGAAACACCTGTTTGCGGGCACCGCGCGGCAGATCGAGCGGCGTGAGGTAGATCGTTTCTTCCAGGCTCCCGCTGTCGCCCAGGCGCACACGGATCTCGCCGTTGAGGTCGGCTCCGTTGTTACTGGCATTTACCCGCACCGGAATCCACTGCCCGCGCCGGTAGTAGTTACCATAGCCTGCGCTGACGGACAGCTCGATCTTGGGGCCGTCCTGGCGCGGGGAGACAAACGCGACCGTGCCCGGCAGCACCAGGATCAGAAGAAGGGTGAGCATAACCAGTTGGCGTTTCACGGTGTTTTCTGAGACTCTCCTGCCGGGACGTAATCAGATTCTATGCCAAAGACGCTGTGTGCAATACATCTGTTCCATACATTTTACGTGACTAGCCCCTCTTTTACTCAGTGGACGCACCGGGCGTCGGAGTGGCGTTTTCTCCGGCGCTGCTGGCGGGCAGGGATGGATAATCGGTGGTCGATACCAGCCGGGCCGGATCGAAGTTGGTGCATTGGAAGTCCGCCAGCGGCACCCATCCCGGACGGCCTTCGACCCCAATGGCAACCTTGAGCCACTGTCCGCTGGGATCACGGGCTACCGGAGAATAGGATAGTGTGCCTTCGGGCGAGCCGCTGGGGGGTTGGGGTGGCAAGATGGCCGGGTAATGCTCTCCCGGCCCGCTGCGCACGATGGTCTGGGTGGTGCGCAGCTCGCACACCGGATAGACGATGGTGAGTTTTTGCGTGATACTGGCGGTCACGCCGTCCTGGCCTTCAGCATACAGCGTGACCAGCCATTCGGCCTGGTCGTTGCTGGGCACGATCTGGACATCCTGTTGGCCCGAAAGCGGCAGGGGCGCGGCGACCAGTGCCTCGCTCCGATCCGAGCTTTCGATCCACAGGTTGTAGGCGCTGTCGAGAGCCTGGGCGCCGTTGACGCTCCAGAGGACGCGCGCATCGCCCTGCACGTTGCGCACCAGTTCCGTCCCATTGAGGACCTGCAACTCCAGGGTGACTCTGGGCTGGACCTCGATCAACGCCGTCGCCGTCGTGATCGTGGTGCCGCCGTGCGCTTCCAGGATCAGGGTATAACGCCCGGTCCGGTCGAAGGGCAGCGCGTACGAGACCGCGCCGGATTGGATGGGATAGCGCTGCTGGACCCCGTTATGGTCAACCACCAGTTCCAGCGAGTCGGTGTTGGTGACGCTCCAGGCCACGGTGACGGTATCCCCCAGGGTCAGGGCCGGGCTGGAAGCCGTGAACGAGGTGATGACGGGCGGCAGCGGCGTCGGGCTGGGTTTTTCGTCGTCCGTGTTGACCAGCAGCAGGATCATGCCCGCCACGACCAGGACGAACAGCGCGATCACCGGGATGATCAGAGTGGGCGCCCAACCGGGCAGCCGTCCTTTTTCGGCGTAGAGGCCCGGAACGGACGCCATGAAGTTGGAGGCATCCTGCGCCTGGGCCTGGAGCGCAAACTCGCGCTCACGTTCGGGGCCGAACAATCGGGGCCGCCGCGGTCGTACCAGGCCCGTGACGGTCCGGCGTTCGCCCGGACCCAACTGGATCAGCCCCTTGGGAAGCTGGAAGATCAACGCCTGGGCGGGATCGCTGCCCTGCACGTTGACCGAGAGCGGGGCGCTGCCCTGGTTATGCATGTAGAGCGTAAAATGGCCGTTTTCGGTGGTGCGCAGACTGCCTAGCGCCATGCCGAAGCCGCTGAAGGGCAGCACCTGGAGCGTCGTCGCCATTTCGATGATTTGGGTGGGATTGGACTTGGAGCGCACCCGCACCACCAGCGGATAATCGCCGGGCCGGGTTTCGCTGCGCCGCAGCGGCTTGAAGCTGATCACCGCCTGGCCCTGTTCACCCTTCTCGATCTCCATTTCGACCCGATCGACGCGCGCCCAGCCTTTGGGCAGACCCTCGACTTCGACCGTATAGCGGTCGGTGGCGTCTCCAATGTTCTCGATCTTGAGCGCGGCCTGGCCGTGGGCACCGGGAGCTACCGGCATATCCGGGCCTTCGAGTTCGACTTTGTACGTCGGCTGCGACCGCGCGATGCGCTGCGTGATGTCGGCCTGCGTGCCGCTGTCGGGAGTCGCCCCCGCCGGGGGGTGATAGATGAGCAGGATGTCGCCGATCTGGATTTCCTCTCCCCCACGCAAGGGAAGCGGCTCGCGAGGGGTCAGGCGCACACCATCGATATACGTGCCGTTCACGGATTCCAGGTCTTCGAGCAGGACTTGCTGGCCGTTGAACGTCAGCGTCACGTGATAACGGGAGATCGCTGTGGTATCTAGTACGATATCATTCCCGGACGAACGCCCAATCGCAATGGTGGACTTGTTTAGACGGTAGCTCTCGATTGGACCTTCGGGCCAGTACACATCGACCCTGCCGTAGAACATAACTCGCTTCCTTCATGTTCGGTGTGCTGAGGCGGTAACCGTTCTCAATTTTAACGATCTGGCCGGAATCCACAACCTACGCTCAGGCTATCGCCAGGCTGTGCGCAGGGGAAAACAAAAGGGCGCACATCATGCGCCCTTGAGTTGGAAGATTTTGCCGGAGGGTTAATCGAACCGGATGCGCGGGTCGAGCCAGGTGTACATGACGTCCACCAGGATATTCCCGATGATCAGGAAGATCGAGTACAGGATCGTGACGCCCATAATCATGGTGTAGTCGCGGGCGGCGACACTGTCCACGAAGACTTTGCCCAGGCCGGGGATCACGAAGATCAGCTCGACGACGAAGGTTCCGGTCAACACGCCCGCCAGCAGTGGACCCAGGATGGTTGCGACCGGGATCAAGGCGTTCTTGAGCGCATGGACGTAGATCACGACCCGCTCACGCAGCCCTTTGGCGCGCGCCGTGCGGACGTAATCTTCGTGCAGCACCTGGAGCAGGCTGGCCCGCGTCAGGCGGGCGATCCCGGCGCTCATCCCGGTGCCCAGGGTGAGCACGGGCAGAGCCAGAATTTGCAGATAGTAGAGGGAGAATTTTGGCCCGGCCTGCCACATATTCTTTTGGTCGGCGACGGGAACCCATTGGAGTTCCACCGCGAAGATGATGATCAAGATCGGCGCCAATACAATCCCCGGCGTTGCTTGCCCCAGCACCGCAAAGAACATCGCCACGTTGTCGACCAGGCTGTTGTGGTAGACCGCCGCCAGCACGCCCAGCGGAATGCCCAGCGTGAAGCCGAGGATCACCGAGAAAACGCCGACTTGCATTGAGACCGGCAGGCGGCGGATGATCTCGTCGCGCACCTGGACGTTCTGGTCACGCAGGGACTTGTTCAGGGAGGGGCCAAAGTCGAGCTGCATGACGCCCCAGACGTAATTCCAGAACTGAGAGTCCAGCAGGTCGATGCGCCAGACTTTCTCTTGAACCGTCTTGATTTCTTCCTTGCTGCCGCCCACCGTGCGGGTTTCGGTGCGGTGGCTGATGATCTTCCAGTCTTTGCCATCCGGGAAGTACCCGTCACTCCAGGTATTGAAGATCACCGGCTTGTTCAGCCCGAACTTCTCTTCGAGCTGCTTGACCAGGTATTCGGGGACTTTGCGGTTGTTGCCCGAAAAGCTGAACGGTCCGCCGGGCAGCAGATGAGTCAGGGTAAAAGTGACCAGCATGATGGCAAACAGGACCGGAACACCGGCCAGGATACGGCGGATCAAGAACTTGATCATGCTAGCGCCGCCGAGTGCCCGGACGATCCAATCCAGAACACCACCTGCCATCTTGGTCGTACTGCGTGATTCGGTTTGTGGTGTGGTCATACGAAAGAACCCCATAGTTTATGCCGGGAACCGTCAGGCGAGACGGTTCCCAGATCTGATCCAAAGACGATTATTGGCCGATCGGTTGCAGATCGCTGCCCAGCAAGATGCCCGTGACCGGTTCTGACGTTTCGGTATCATACGAAATCTCCGGGCGCGGGCGACCGTTGACGGTAACCTGCTTGATAATCGCCGGTTGGCCGGTGCAGGTGACCTGGTAGTAGAAACTGAATTTGCTGCTGGTGCGAGCTTTTTCCAGGATGACGCCTGAGATCTGGACGCCCTGATCCAGCGGACACCGGCCACTGAATTCGGTGAACTGCCCTACCGACTGCGCGCCGGTCTGGTTCACCGGGAGCCGGACCCATTTCGTCCCATCGTCGTCGGTTTCAATCGCTTTGCTGCTGCTCTTGATGGCGACCTGATCGCCCGTCAT
Organism: uncultured Anaerolineaceae bacterium; assembly: GCA_964427955.1. Lineage (GTDB taxonomy): Bacteria > Chloroflexota > Anaerolineae > Aggregatilineales > Aggregatilineaceae > JACRBK01. Next base: position 6,518 of record CAYRWY010000138.1, on the reverse strand, counting down.
ATAATCCAGCGGGCCTTGCAGGTACGATTGTTCGATCCAGCCGTCTCGGGTTTCGGTGGCGGTGCAAATGGTCTGCCCATCGGCGTCGACTTCCGTCTCCACGCACTCGTCACACTGGATGCGGTCGTAGATGACATCCACGGCAGCGTATTCTTCGATGCGCGCGGTGGTATTCGTGGTGCACTGGCCCACGACGTTGGCGTTGTCGCCGGTAGGAACTGCCGGGCCAGGCTGATTGGCCAGGTACAGCGGCGGCACGTATTCCACGACTGTGCGCTGCTGCTCGGTGGCTGCCGTGTCTTCAGTCGTCGTCTCGGTTTCGGGGGTAGGTTCGGCTTCGGTCGTTTCGACGACCGCGCCACCCTGATCCGCCGGGAGTTCGTCTTCGAAGACCAGGATCGGCGGGATATAGATGACGGCTGCGGTCCCCGTATCGTACAGCAATGGTCCTACGAACCGGCTCTGATCGGTCCAGCCTTCGATGTCACCGCAGGTCATCTGGTAGTAGACAGTCTGGTTGACCAGGACCACCGCGGTCGCCTGAAGGATGGAGCCTTCAAAGCACTCGCCAGTGACGGCGTTGGCTTCCGTCAACGGGGCAGCCTCGTTCGCCAACTGGTAGGGCATGGTCGAGCTTGCGCCCGGCGTGGTGATGGCCAGCGCGCGGTCTTTCACATTGATCTCAATCGGCCCAAAGAGTTCCGAAGCGACCACCCAACCCTTGACCGGCCCGGCGTTCGTCGGGCAGTTGATCTGGTAGTACAGGTTCTTGGTGCCGGTCTGGTCCGGGTCTGCCGCCTGAATTTGGGTGACCGTGACGACGGTCTCCGGCTTGCAGGTCTGGAGCGGGTTGGGGGGCATGGTCTTGAGCTGGTCGTCCAGCATCTCGACCGCTTTTTCACCTTCGGGCACTATCACGAGCGCACGATCCCCGGTGGTGAACTTGAGCGGACCGGCCAACCGGCTCTCGGTAGCCCACCCCACGGAACCAGAACAATCTAGCAGGTAATACACTTCCCCTTGATCATTCTGGCCAACGTAGAGGACGCGGGCCGAGGTATCTCCCTGGCACGCCGACTTGGAGTTCATCAGGCCCGATTGCAGCGGCTCCGGATTAACCGTCAAGTGGAAGAAGGTTTTACCGGGTTCCTGAGGAGCCAGGACCGTGTCGAGCAGCTTAAAGCGCGAGTTTTCAGCGAGTGGAAGCGGTGTTGGTGTGTGATACGGAGTCAGTTCGAAGACGCCTGGAACCTGGCCGGAATAGCAGGCCAGGCTGGCCAGGACCAGGCTGGTGAAGACCAACAGCAGCGCCCCTGTAATGCGTGTTTGTCGTTTCGTCACTTCCAAAGTTCTCCTATCAAGGCAGTCCGTTTAGTGAGTTCCACGCAGGCGCGGGTCGAGCGCATCGCGCAGGCCGTCCCCCAGGAAGTTGAACGATAGTGCCGTTATGATGAGTGCGGCGCTGGGCACGAGCAGAATATGCCGGTTCGAGAAGAAACCGCCGCGTGAACGGACTTCGCTAATCATCGCGCCCCAACTGGGGGTTCCCGGCTGCACGCCCAGGCCGATAAAGCTCAGAAATGCTTCGGTAAAGATATAGCCAGGAATGGCCAGCGTTTCGATCACGATCAGCGGGCCCATCACATTCGGCAGCAGATGGACGAAAATGATCCGCCGGTTGCTGGCTCCCACGGCCCGGGCTGCTTCCACAAATTCTTTTTCCCGGTGGGACAATACGAGACCCCGGGCCTGGCGTGCCATGCCGATCCAGTTCAGCGCCCCAAGCGCAATGAACAAGAACAGCAGCCCGCCCATATTTTTGTTGAGGTCCAGGATAAAGCCCATTACCCCGCCTTTACCGGAATCCTGGTATTGGCGCGCGATTTCGGTAAAAAAGACCTGCATCAAAATAATCATGACCAGGACCGGGAAGCCGTACATGAAGTCCACGAACCGCATCATGGCGTTGTCCACCCGGCCACCATAGAACCCGGAGATCACGCCGTAGACCAGTCCTACCATGAGACTCATCGTGGCCCCGACCACCCCGACTGTCAAAGAAACCTGGGCCCCGTAAATGGTCTGAGTCAGCCAGTCCTTGCCCGCGCTGTCGCCGCCGAGCAGATAGCACCACTGTTTTTGGGTGGCGGGGTCCGGGCGCGAACAATATTCGTTCTGCACGGTCACCAGGGCTTCTGAGCTGAGCCAGCCGCACCAGTACGGATTGTGATCCTGTTCGTCACGCGCACAAACCCCCGGATCAGGGTAGGGGTCTTGAGTTGACAGGTTGGCCGGATTGATCGAGTGGCGGGCTTCGGCGCCCGTCCGGGCATCCAGCAGTCCTACCGCGGTCCACAGTCGGGCGGAAGCCGCGATAGACAGCAGGATGGTGATAGTAAAAAGTGAAACTAAAGCCCCCCGATTGCGGCGGAACAACCGCCACGCATCTGAAAAAGGTGTGGATCGGGAGGAGTCGTCGGTTTTGTTCAGCGAGACTGGTTTCGCGTTTTGCGCAACCGCCATGTTTTCTCTCCTCATCGCTGATTACAGTGAGCAACCGGCGAAGGCGTTCGCCGCTTACTCATGACGTTCTGGAGGTGGAGCCCTGTTGGTGTTCAGACGGTGGGCCGTAATGCTACGGCCCATGTCTCGACAGCTCTTAGATCACGCGGTGACACGCTACCCAGTGTCCCGGCAGGACTTCGATCAGCCCCGGGTCCTCTTCGTAGCAGACGTCCACCGAAACCGGGCAGCGCGTATTGAAGTGGCAGCCCTTCGGCGGATTGATCGGGCTGGGCACATCACCCTTCAGAATGATGCGCTGCCGCTTCTCTTCGACGACCGGATCAGGGACCGGAACGGCAGAGAGCAGCGCCTGGGTGTAAGGATGCAGCGGATTGGTGTAGAGTTCTTCACTCTCCGCGATCTCCACGATCTTGCCCAGGTACATCACGGCCACACGGTTGCACAGGTGGCGCACCATGCTCAAGTCATGCGCGATGAACAGGTAGGTCAGTCCCAGGTCTTGCTGGAGTTTTTGCAGCAGGTTGACCACCTGCGCCTGGATCGAGACATCCAGCGCCGAGATCGGTTCGTCGGCCACCAGGAAGTTGGGGTTCAGGGCCAACGCGCGCGCCAGGCCGATACGCTGGCGCTGCCCACCGGAGAACTCGTGCGGATAACGCCGCACAAAGTACGGGTTGAGACCGACTAGCTCCATCAGTTCCGCCACCCGTTCTTCGCGTTCCTTGCGGGTGCCGATGTTGTGCACGACCAGCGGCTCGGCCACGATGCGCCCGACCGACATGCGGGGGTTCAGCGAGGCGTAAGGGTCCTGGAAGATCATCTGCATCTTGCGGCGCATCTTGCGCAGCGGCTCGCCCTTCAGCGTGGTGAGTTCCTCACCTTCGATCTTGACACTGCCGGATGTCGCCCGGTAGAGCTGCAAGATCGTGCGTCCGGTCGTGGATTTGCCACAGCCGCTTTCGCCCACCAATCCCAGGGTCTCGCCTTCGTAGATGTCGAAGGAGACGTCATCAACCGCTTTGACCGCGGCGACTTCGCGCTGGAACAGAATACCCGACTTGATCGGGAAGTATTTCTTGAGATTCCGGACTTCGACCAACACCCGGTTGCCTTTGGCCGATACACTACCAGCGATCCCTGCCGGTTTAGGCATTGCTTCGCTCATAACCGCGCTCCTTTTCTTTCTTCACATCCACCCAGCACGCCATCACATGATCCGCCGCCCCATCGGGAGCTTGCGCCAGGACGGGATTCTGCTCGTCACATTTGGCTATCTTGTAAGGACAGCGTACTGCAAAAGGGCAGCCTTTGGGCAAGAAGCGCATATCGGGCGGTGCGCCTTCAATCGAAAACAGACGTTGGTGTTTCTTATCCAGGCGGGGCAGTGAACCCAGCAGGCCGATGGTGTAGGGATGGCGGGAATCGCCGTAAACGTCCTTGGCCGTGCCGCGCTCGACGATATAGCCCGCGTACATGACCTGCACGTTGTCGGCCAGACCGGCGACCACGCCCAGGTCGTGCGAAATCCAGATCATCGCCATGCCGATCTTGTCGCGCAGACGCCGCACCAGGTCGAGAATCTGGGCCTGGATCGTGACGTCCAGCGCGGTCGTCGGTTCGTCGGCGATCAAGAGCTGCGGGTTGCAGGACAGGCCCATCGCGATCATCACGCGCTGGCGCATCCCACCGGAGAACTGGTGCGGATAGTCGTCCAGGCGCTGCCGGGCGGACGGGATACCTACCATCGAGAGCAGTTCCGCCGCGCGTGCGCGTGCCTGCTCGTTATCCATACCCAGGTGCAGCTTGAGCGCCTCGGTGATCTGGCGGCCCACGGTGAGGACCGGGTTGAGCGACGTCATCGGGTCCTGGAAAACCATCGCGATTTCCGCGCCCCGGACCAGACGCTGCTTATTCTTGGACAACTTCAGCAGGTCGCGCCCGCGAAAGAACACTTCGCCGGAGGGAATTTCGCCGGGAGGTTGGGGGATGAGGCCCATCAACGCGAGCGCGTGGACGGTCTTGCCGCAACCGCTTTCACCTACCACGCCGAGGGTTTCCCCCTCATGCAGGCTGTAGGTGACGCCGTTCACGGCATGAACAACACCTTCTTCGGTGTGAAATCGAACTTTGAGGTCTTTGACCTCCATTAAGACTGTCAAAAGTCACTCTCTCCTTTTGCCACGGTGTTCCCAATTTCAAGTTGGGGTGACACAGTACCATAGACTATTCATAAAAAAAGACTTTGCGAAATTCTATGCGAACTGGTGATGGCTCGCAAAAACCTTGTCAAAATTCAAGACTGAGAATGATAACGATTGGGTTGCAGCGTGTTTAGTGACACCCCTCTGTGATTCCAGGTGACCTGCGTCCTGAATTTTTCGCACAATTCTCATCTGTATAACTATCTATCTGCGGTCGATTTGGTTCAAAATTGCACCATCGATCTTCTAGACCTCTTGACAGGGCGCAGGCAGCCTGTTACACTGCCCGCTGTAACGACTCTGACGGAACTGAGTAGGTGATCGGGCGTTCCAGCGAGCCGCCGGGCGGTGCGAGGCGGTACGACCCCAGCCGAAATCCATTCCCGATAAGTCGCCTGCTGAAAGGACTGCACAGTCACCAAGGTAGGCCGGGTGCGCCCGTTAGCGCGGTTGAGTCGATGACTCAGTGAGGTCTGTGCTGCGAAGCACAGGTAAACTCCAGGTGGCACCACGAGTCCCCTCGTCCTGGTTTTTCAGGCGAGGGGACTATTGTTTTCAGGAGTCAGGGACATGCATCTCGATTTTTTGAAGTCGGACATCTGGGATGGATTGGTCTTAGGGACCGTCTTGGTCGGATTGTCGCTCGCCATACTGCGCATCATGGATGATCTCAACGTGTACCGCCGCCAGCGCGCCCAGGCACAGAAATCGTCGGAATCGTTCCTCGAACGTTATACCGAAGAAACACAGCAACCGGATGAAGGTAAGGGGAGATAAAGAACATGCTCGACATCGCCGTTATTCGTGAAAAGCCGGAATGGGTCAAGCAGCAGTTGCACAACCTGAACGATGAGACTGCCGTCGCGCGGATCGATACGATCCTCGAACTGGATCGCAGCCGCCGCGCCATGCTGACCGAGGTGGAGGCCATCAAAGCCAACCGCAACCAGTTGAACAAGCAGATGGGCTATTTCCGTGGCAGCAAGACGCTGACCCCGTTACAGGTGGTCGGTGGAGCGCAGCAGGCCATCCGGGCGCTTCATGCCGGGGATATTGCGGGGGCGCTCGAAGCCCTGACTCATCCCCAGCCCGCCGCCGCGCTCGATGGCGATCCTGCCGTCGTGGTCAAAGCGGTGCTGGACGACCTGACCGCGACCCTCAAAGCGTTGGGGACGCGCGCCGAACAGCTTGACGAGCAGATCCACCAGGTCGAGGCCGATCTCGATCAGAACATGCTGTGGATTCCCAACCTGCCGCACGAGAGTGTGCCGGTGGGGATGACCGATGCGGAAAATATCATCTGGAAGCCGGAAGGCGAACTGCGCACTTTCGATTTCACACCGCTGGCGCATTGGGATCTCGGCCCGGCGCTGGACGTGATCGACTTCGAGCGCGGTGTCAAGTTGGCCGGGACGCGCTTCTACATCATCAAGGGCATGGGCGCGCGGCTCTACCGGGCCATGATCGCCTGGCTGCTGGACGTGCACACCACGCAGCACGGCTTCACCGAGATTTATCCGCCCTTCATGGTGCGCGAAGAGATGATGTACGGGTCTGCCCAGTTCCCCAAGTTCCGCGACGTGGTGTACTTCGACGAAGAATCCCAGCTTTACATGCTGCCGACCGCCGAAGTCGCGCTGACCAACATGCACCGCGACGAGATTCTGGACGAAGCCCAGCTTCCGCTGCATTACGTCTCCCATACGCCGTGCTTCCGCCGCGAGAAGATGAGCGCCGGGCGCGACGTGCGCGGGATCAAGCGCGTGCACCAGTTCGAGAAGGTCGAGATGT
>CAYRWY010000137.1:10581-13062 GCA_964427955.1 uncultured Anaerolineaceae bacterium | reverse complement strand
GACCGATCCCCAGCCGCGCGTGGTGGCCGGTCCGCTCGGAAACGCCGACGATACCAACGACCGGGTGCAGCAAATGGAGCAGTTCGGGCACCTGTATGCGCCGTCGCCGGATGGCCGTTATATCGCCTGGATCAGCGGGGGCTTCGAAGGCGGAATGAGCGCCATCAACGTGACCGAGGTCGCGACCGGCACGACCCAGACGATCCTGAGCGTGGCCATCGCCGACACCCGCGACGCCGCCGATTACCTGGAAAATCACCTGATCCGCCAGGTGATCTGGCTCAAGTGAGGAAGAGTGAACATCCGTTCCACCGGCGGGCGCAAAACAATGGTTCTCAAACCAATCTCCCACCAGTTACCGCTTTCGCGTGCGCACGGCATGAGCTAAAATGAAGGAAATTATCACGGGGTTGTGTTCAGGTGGCTTCACGTCCGTCTCGAATCGACGAGCATTTCATCTCGCTTCCGCCCGGCATGTCTTATGCCACGCTGCTGATCGCAGACGCGGATAAGAACACGGCGCGGACGTTTCGTCCCCTGCTGCACAGCGGGGGGTATACGGTCTTGACCACCGACAACGGCCCCCAGGCGCTCGATCTGGTGACCGAACAGCACCCTCACCTGGTGATCCTGGGGGAGCGCGTGCGCCATGCGGACAGCCTCGCGATCTGCCAGCAGATCAAAGCCGACGAGAGCCTGGGCTACGTCCCGGTCATCTGGCTGTCGGCGTGCAAAGAGGACCTCAGCCTCGCGCGCGAAAGTGACACGGGACCGGATGCGGTGCTGTGCCGTCCCATCGATCCGGTGGCGCTGCAAGAGTGGCTGTGGGCCTTGCTGGGCATCAAGCGCCAGTTCGACGTGCGGCTGCAAAAACTGGCCGCCAGCACCCGCACGGTCGAGATGCTCAAAACCGACATCATCACCAGCGTCTCGCACGAGCTGGGGACACCCCTGCTCCAGGTGAAATCGGCGGTCGCGCTGCTGGCCGAGGATATGAACCGGGGCGGCAGCCGCGAGCAGCGCCAGATCACGAGCATGGCCACCCAGGCCGTCGCGCGGCTGGAAGGCGTCGTGAACAATATCCGGCAGTTGGCCCGCGCGCGGGACATCCACCTGGCGCCGGTGGTGCTGAACGAGGCCGCCGACCTGGCGTTCCGCTTCGTCGAGCGCAGTTGGACCTCGCACGGTGCCCATGCCCGCCTGCAAAACCACATCCCCGACGATCTGCCCCTGGTCATCGGCGACAAGCGCGCGCTGGGGCATCTCTTGCAGCTCCTGCTCGACAACGCGCTCAAGTTCAGCTCGCCCCAGGCACCGGTTTACCTCCTCGCCATGCGCCCTGCCCCGGACCAGGTCTGGGTCGGCGTGCAGGATTTCGGCATCGGGATCGCCCGCGAACAACATCACCGCATCTTCGAAGCCTTCTACCAGGTCAACGGCGGCACGAACCGGCCTTTCAGCGGCACCGGAACCGGCCTCACCCTGGCCATGCTGCTCGCCAAAGGCATGAACACCGAGATCAAGCTGGCGAGCACGCCCGGCGAAGGCAGCACCTTCTCCTTCGTGCTGCCCGTCGCGGACCTGGGCGTTGATTAACCCTTTCCCAAAGCCGGATCGCCCTCTATAATTACCATACGCTCACGGGGAAGTGGCGGAACTGGCAGACGCGCATGACTTAGGATCATGTGGAGCAATCCGTATGGGTTCGAGTCCCTTCTTCCCCATCGCACGGGGCGCCCCGTTCTGCGCCCCGTTTTCGCGCATAAGCGTTGCGTAAGAACTCTTTCCGCTCTCTGGTCGCCCATCTACCGAGATGCTATAATCGCCAAACGATAAGAATGTGAAGGTTAAGCATGTTAAACGTTCAAACCGAACACCTCGAAAACCATACCGCCCGCCTGACCGTCGAAGTTGACGCCGAACGCCTGGAGCAGGCCATGCGGAAAGCCGCCAAGAAGATCGCCCAGAAAGGGCGTATTCCCGGCTTCCGTCCTGGCAAAGCGCCGTACAACATCGTCATCAATCTGTATGGCCGCGAAGCCGTGCTGAGCGAGGCGCTGGATGACTTCGGCGAAGCCATCTACCGCGAGACGCTCGACGCCGCCCAGATCGAACCGTACGCGATGGGCAAGCTCGAAGACGTGCAGGAAGAGGGGCGCAAGCTGGTATTCGTGGTGCCCAAGCGCCCGACCACCGAACTCGGCAGCTATCGTGAGGTGCGGATCGAGCACGAGACGCCCGAAATCACGGACGAGATGCTCGACGAGGCGATGGAAAACCTGCGCCAGAATCAAGCCCTGCTCGAACCGGCGGATCGCCCGGCCAAGCTGAACGACCAGGTGACCTTCGAGCACATCGCGGTCAGCATCGTGCACGACGACGTCGATGAAGCCGCCGATGACCTGGAAGCCGAACTCGAAGCCGCGATGGCCGAAGAGGCGGACGCGGACGCAGTCGCGCTCGAAGTGGAAGATGTCGAGG
>CAYRWY010000137.1:0-10481 GCA_964427955.1 uncultured Anaerolineaceae bacterium | reverse complement strand
GTCGAGGACGAAGACCTCGAGGACGAGATCGAAGTAGACGACGACGATGAAGACGACTACGACGATCTTGAGGACGAGGAAGAAGAAACCGTCCTGCACGAGCACGACTTCAACCGCGTGCTGCGCGATGACAAAGACGATCTCTTCCCCGGCTTTTCGGCGCAGATCGTCGGCCTGAGCCAGGGCGACGAGAAAGACTTCGTCCTGGAAGTGCCGCAGGATGACGAGTTCGACAGCCGGATCGCGGGCAAGCGTCTGCACGTCGAACTGCACCTGGGCCAGGTCCAGGCGCGCACCGTGCCGGAATGGACCGACGATCTGGCCAAGCGCATCAGCGAAGACAAGATCGAAACGATGCTCGAACTGCGCGTCGATACCCGCAAGCAGATGCAGGAAATGGCCGAGAACCAGGCCAACCAGACCGTCGCCATGCAGGCGCTCGACAAGATCGTCGAGGGCGCGACCGTTCAGTACCCTGAAGAACTGGTTCAGGACTACATCAGCGATCTGCTGATGGACCTGGAAAACAACGTGCTGCGCCAGCAGGGTTTCACTTTGAAGGATTACATGCGGCTGACCGGCCAGACGATGGACCAGATCCGCGAACGCTATCGCGACAGCGCCATCAAGCGCGCGCAGCGGTCGCTGGTCATGGCCGAAGTCGTCCGCGCCGAAAAGATCGACGTTAGCGCGGCGGACATCGACGCCGAAATCGACCGGATCGCGAGCCAGATCGGCGGCGAGCAGTCCAGCCAGTTCCGCCAGTTCCTCTCGACGCCGCAGAGCCGCATGAATATTGGGACCGAATTGGTCACGTCGCGCGTGATGGACCGGCTGGCCGCCATCGCCAAGGGCGAGAATCCGCCGCTGCCGGCGGACGAACCCGAAGCCACCAGCGAAAGCGCGCCGGAAGCCAGCGCGCCGGAAACCAGTGAGCCGACCGCAGCTCAAGAGAGCTAATACGCAGTACACCGAGGAGCCACGTATGGACCTTTACAACGGCCTGATCCCCATGGTGATCGAGACCAGCGGGCGGGGTGAGCGTGCTTATGACATTTACTCGCTGCTGCTCAAAGAGCGCATCGTGTTTTTGGGCACGCCGATCAACGACCAGGTAGCTAACCTGATCGTGGCCCAACTGCTGTTCCTCAACCGCGAGGACCCCGAAAAGGAAATCCAGCTCTACATCAATTCGCCGGGCGGCATGATCTACGCCGGGCTGGCGATCTACGACACCATCCGCCAGATCAGCGCACCGCTGATGACCGTCGCCGTGGGGCTGACGGCCAGCTTCGGCACCGTGCTGCTGACCGCCGGGACCAAAGGCCGCCGCTTCGCGCTGCCCAACGCCACGATCCACATGCACCAGCCCTGGTCCTCCGGCGGCGGTGGCCAGGCGACGGACATCGAAATCCAGGCGCGTGAGATCCTCCGCCAGCGCGATCTGCTGAACCAGATCCTCGCGGACCGCACCGGCCAGCCGCTGGAGCGCATCGAAGAAGACACCGATCGCGACTTCTACATGACGGCGCAGAAAGCCGTCGAATACGGCCTGATCGACGCCGTATTGCAGGCTTCTGACAAGGACAAATCCAAGTCGAACGGCAAGTAATTCACCTCGCCCACAAGCCCCCTCACCGGCAGGCGACACGGCATGTCGATTCTGCCGAGAGGGGGTATAATCAGTTTATTCGCCCATGAAGTAGAGGCAAGCAACCACGTGACGTACCTGCTAGGACCTCAGCGGTGCTCGTTCTGCCGCCGTTCCATCGAAGAAGTCAACCAACTGATCCCCGGTCCGGATGGCGTGTACATCTGCGATGACTGCATCCATTTGTGCTACGACATCCTGCACGAGGAAGACCAGCAGGCGGAAACGAGCAATTTCAAGATCGAGCGCGTGCCCACCCCGCGCGAGATTCGCAAAGAACTGGACCAATATGTGATCGGCCAGGACAAAGCCAAGCGCGTGCTGTCGGTCGCGGTCTACAACCATTACAAGCGCGTGAACGCGGGCGGACAGCTCGGCGAGGTGGAACTCGACAAGAGCAACGTGCTGCTGATCGGGCCTACGGGCAGCGGCAAGACGCTGCTGGCGCAAACCCTGGCCCGGATGCTCGACGTGCCGTTCTGCATCTCGGACGCCACGTCCCTGACCGAAGCGGGCTACGTCGGCGAAGACGTCGAAAATATCCTGCTGCGGCTGATCCAGGCAGCGGATTTCGACATCCCGCGCGCGCAGTTGGGCATCATCTACATCGACGAGATCGACAAGATCGCGCGCAAGTCGGGCGACAACCCGTCCATCACGCGTGACGTGAGCGGCGAAGGCGTCCAGCAGGCCCTGCTCAAGATCATCGAGGGCACGGTCGCCAACGTCCCGCCCCAGGGCGGACGCAAGCACCCGCACCAGGACTTCATCCAGATCGACACGCGCAACATCCTGTTCATCTGCGGCGGCACGTTCAGCGGGCTGCACGAGGTGATCGCGGAGCGCACCGGCGTGAAGGGATCGCTGGGGTTCGACGGCGCGAGCGCGCTGGTCAACACCACCGAATCCGAACTGCTGCACCGGGTCGCGCCGGAAGACCTCATGAAGTACGGGATGATCCCCGAACTGGTCGGGCGTCTGCCGGTCACGACCGTGATCGATCCGCTGGATCGTCCGGCGCTGGTGCGCGTGCTGACCGAGCCGAAAAACGCGCTGGTCAAGCAGTTCCAGCAGATGTTCAAGCTGGACAATGTCGAACTCACCTTCACGCCGGACGCGCTCGAAGCGGCGGCGGACCTGGCCTTCACGCGCGAAACCGGCGCACGCGGCCTGCGAACCACGCTCGAAGGCGCGCTGATGGACGTGATGTTCGAGATGCCGTCGCACAAGGACATCATCCGCCAGGTGATCGTCGATGCGGACGCGATCCGGGGCACCGGTCAGCCGAAAGTCATCGTCAGCGGCGAACAGCAGTTGCAGTGGCGCGAAGACGGCACCCTGCATCACGAGTCGAGCAAGCCCGCCGCGGCGTAAAAAGCCCTCACCCCCTGCCAGGGGAATACGTAGGGGCGTATCGCAATACGCCCCTACCAACATGCATCAATGAAAACGTCCGGCTGTCTCGCGATCCTGATCCTCCTGCTGACCGGCGGCCTGCTGCTCAGGTCACCGGTGAGACAGCCCGCCCCCTCCCCCACCGTAGCAAGTTCCTGCCCGACCGAGAAGATCGCCTTCACGCAGGCAACCGGCTGTCAGAACGACGGCAGCGTCGAATTCTGCCTGCCCGCCGACGATCCCGCCGCGCTGGACACCGTGCGGCAGATCGCGCCGGAGGTAAGCTGCCAACAGGCGGGAGGCCGGGCGCACTGCGACCTGAACACGCAGATTCTATGCCTGGTCGAGACACGCGGGATGTGCGTGGCGGAGTACGGCGCGCTGACCGACGCGGGCTGGCAGACGGTATGCGATCTGGCGGCGCTGCCGTTCGTCAAGCAGATCGTCCCGACGTGGTACGAGTGAAGCCAATGACCACCCCTACCCCGGACCATCTGGCCGATACGCAGCGGTTGTGCCGGGTGCTCGGCCTGCCGCCGATCACCGCGTTGGCGTGAGCGCGCCGCGTTTCAGACCAGCTTGATAATCGTGTCGCAGCGATCATCGCCCCGCAGAAATGAGGCGGTGATTTCGACCTCGACCGCGCGACCCAACAGCGCCGCGAACAACTTCTCTTGATAATGCTTGCAGCAGTACTGGCACAACGCCAGCGGCGGCTGAACGCTCGCCAGGCCGCACACACACCGGTCCACGACTCTCCCGGTCAGGATCAGATGGGTCCGGTCGGCGGAGAAGACGAGACTCTCCCAATAGGTGGACGCGTGCTCGACGTTGACCCAATCCAGGAACGACTGAAAGTTCTCCCGGTAAGGCGCGATCCAGGCTTCCTGGTGGGCGCATTCGAAGCAGTACGCGCCAAGCTGGCCGAAGATGGCGCGTTTGGTCTCTTCGGGCTGCGTGGCGTCGATGAAGGTAAAAATACGCTGCATTTGTTCGGGATTGACGGGGATCGAAACAGGCTTTTTTTCCATAAAATCTCCTGGCGTGGAACCGACTAACCGCCCCCAATTAGAACACGCGCGCCGCTGCCGTGCCACTGGTGCCCAGGACGCGGTATAATGAACGCCCGGATCGGACCTTCATGGGGATGGATGGAATGCCACACCTTAAACATCTTTCGGACGCGGTCCTCGCACGACGACGGATCGCAGCGCTGCTCCTGGGCGTGATCGCCCTGTCCGGCTGCACGCTGACCCGGCAGGCTGCCACGCCGCCCCCGGCGGTCGTCACGGCAACCCTGCCGGAAGCGCTGCGCACGTTGGGCATCGCCCTGGTGGAGACGGCCACCCTGCCCCCGGTGATCACGCTGCCCGAAGAAAACCTCACCCCGACCGAACCGCCCGGCGCGACGCCGACGCCCACCATCGAGATCCTGGCCCTGCCCCCGACCGTCACCCTGATTCCGACGCTCGCGGCCAGCCCGATTCCGCCGACGGCCACCCTGGTCCCGACGCTGGCGGCGAGTCCGGTGCCCGTGGCCGACGTGCCGACGCGCACCCCGCCCGGTCCGACCGCCGCCCCGCCATTGGACGATGGCAGCGGAGGGAACATCCCCGACACCGGCGGATCGCAGTACGACCTGTCGAGCCTGATCGGCGTCGATGAGCTGCCCGAAACGCTGTACTACCTGTCGGAGACGGGCGGCGTGCCGCAGGTCTGGCGGCTGCGGGTCGGGATCAATCACGCGGATCAACTCTCGCTCAGCCAGGACGGCGTGCGCGCCTTCGACGTCGCGCCGGACGGCACGCTCGCCTACCTGACGCCCGGCGGGCAGATGATTGTGAACGGCATCCCCTTCATGCCGCCCACCAATGCGGACGGCACGCGCCCGCAGGTCACGGCGCTGGCGTGGTCGCCCAACGGCGATTGGCTGGCGTACACGCTCCAAACCTCCGGCGTGGCGGAGAACCAGTATCCCTCCGACGGCACGTGGATCGACAACCGGCAGGGCACCCAAAGTTTGCTGGAAGCCAACACGTACAGCCCGCGCGTGATCTTCATCGGGCCGCTGGAATGGCGTCCGAACGGCAGCGAAGTGCTGGCTCATGTCGAGACGGACGGCGGGACCGCGGCGGCACGTCTGAACATCACCACCGGCGCGATGACGCCGCTGTGGGATGCCAGCCTCCTGACGCCGGGCAGCTACCGCCGGGCGCACTGGGCGGTCAACGGCAATGCGATCCTGCTCAGCGGCGGCGGGGCGTTATTCCGCGTCGAGCCGGATGCCCAGACGCCGCCCGCCGTGCTCACGCCGGACGGCGCGGGCCTGACGGTGATCGATGACGCCCAGCAGTTCGCCAATGGAACGATCACCTTTGCCGCCACCGACGGCAGCGGCGCGCAGCGGCTCTACGTGATTCCACCGGGACAGACGACCCCGGTCAGCGTGACCGACGTCCTGACCACGACGGGCCGGGTTGATTTTCTGTGGGACAGTTTCGGGCAGCAGACGCTGGTCGTGGTCTACGACTCGGCTGAGGCCCGGTACGGCACGGCCTACCTGCGCGACGACGCCAACGTGCTGCACGACCTGACGGCGCTGACCGGTCCGGCGGGAGCGCCGCGCTGGGGTCCGGCCTTCAAGGCAGGCGACGCGGCGCGCATCTACACTACCCAGGGCGAGACGCTGAACGTGCGGGATAACCCCGGCGGGACGGTGCTGATCGAGCTGGTGAACGGCTCACGCGTGACGGTCACCGGCGGTCCGCGCACGGCAGACGGCTTCCGCTGGTGGAAGATCCAGACGCCGAACGGAGTCTCCGGCTGGGTCGTGGAAGCGGTGACCGATGATCGCGGGCTGCGGCTGCGTACGCTGCTGCCGATTGATTAGTTTCCAAAGCAGGACGCAGCAAGCAGCACCCCTACCAGTTCCCCGGTCAGGACGGATTGAGAAGCGTCTGCTCGAAGAAGTCGATCACGCGCTGCTCGTACTCGTCGGGCGCGCGGCGGTAGCCCTGGGTATGCCCGGCGTTGGGGACGATCCACAGCGTGCCGCGATCCCCCACGGCGTTGAGGAACAGCTCGTTATAGTCGATCTCGGTGCTCTTTTTCCCTGCCGCAATGAACAGGAAGCGGGTCGTTTCCGCTGCCGTGATCGAGTCCAGGATCGGCAGCGGCGGCTGGTCGCTGCTGAACAGGTTGACGGAGAAAAACAGGACCCGCGTCGTGAAGTTGTGATAGAGGGGATGCGTCACAGGGAGCTGGTAGTAGTCGTCGAACGAGCGGTAGCTGGCCCCCTCGCTGACGATGGCGTGCAGCGCCGGATAGCTGGAGGCTGCACCGAGCAGGACTTCGCCGCCGAGCGACAGGCCCAGCCCGCCGATAGCCTGCACGTCATCCTGTCCCTGAAGGAAGCTCACTGCCGCGCCGACGTCGTGCGTGCCCATCCAGCCGTAGCGGTTGCCGCTGCCGCCGCTCTCGCCGTGGCCGCGCAGATCAATCGCCAGCACGCCGTAGTCATGGCGGGCCAGCAGCTCCGCATAAGCGCGCACGTCCTTACGCGAATCACCGGCTCCGGCCACAAGCACGATCACCGCGCCGTTCTGGGGCGGCGCATACCAGCCCACGATCTTTACGCCGTCGTCGGTCTTGAGGGTCACTTCCTCGAACCCGGCGGGCGGCTCACCCACCGACGTCCGCGCCGGAATCACGACGTAGATCCCGACGGCGAACGGCAGCACGAGGTAAACCAGCACCAGGAGCACAAGCAGGACGATCACCGCCCAGCGCGCGATCCGCTTCCAGCGCCAGTGTCTCGGATTCATATGCGCCCCCTATGAATCGAAAGCGGCCCGTAGCATTGTTTTGGGCCGCTTCGCAAATTATAGTATCAAATGTGGTGTAATTAGTTAACGTCTACTTTTAGCCAGCGGTGAGGTGATCAAAACCTCGTTTATTCGCCAACTATCTAAGTTGTTAAATATTTTCAACTACACTGCCTAATCAATATACCAGATTTACAAACTTTTTACAATAGAACAAAATTACTAATTTCCAATTGGGCCGATTAAATTCTGTAACGTTAAAAATAGTTTAACGCACTTTTTCGAGCATGACAACTTCTGCCAGGCCATGCAGCGCCCGCGCCAACACCTGCACGTCCAGCGACGTCCCGCCCAGGGTCCCCCAATGGCTGGGGATCACCCACCGCGGCTGCAAGGTCTTGACCAGATCGACGGTGCGCTCCAGGTTGAGCGTGCCCGGCCCGGCGGACAGCGGCAGAATGGCGATGTCACAGCGGAGCCGGTCTTGCTCCGGGATCAGGTCCGTGTGACCCGCATAATAAATATCATAATAGTCCAAAGAAATAACAAACCCGAGTCCGCCTTTGGACACCGGGTTGTGGTCATTGAAGGTATAGGCGGGAACCGCCGTGATGCGGCCCGCACCAATATTCATACACTGCCAGGGACGCAGTACATTCGCCGCACCGCCCAAAGTCGTCGCCGCGCTCAAATTCGAGATCACGTTGGTCTCAAAGGAGCGTAGTTTTTCGATATCCGCGGGGGAACAGTGGACGTGTTCGTCATCCGTCACGAGGATCGCGTCGGCAAACTGGCCATTACGCGAGATCCGCCAGGGGTTGATGTAGATCAACGGCGGACCTTGTATCCGAAAACTACCATGTCCCAGCCATTCAATCTGCTCGATCATGGATGTTTTTCAGCTACTCCTGGGCACGGCAATTGTAAAGAAGTGATAAATACTCGCATCGTTTACAGTCTACCACCCGATCTACAGGTTTGCAACCTTCGCTCTTATACGATTGCGTTAGAATTGCATATGAATCTTTTCCCCCGGCAGCAGGATATAATGGGGAAGTAGATTCTTTTCGCGCACCGTCAGGATGGACTCATTGTGACAGCTCCAGCGTACGATCTCAACCAGGCGCGGCAGGCGTTCCCGATCGCGCAGCAGCTCACCTATCTGAATCATGCCAGCGTCTCGCCGGTGCCGCTCCCGGCCCAGCGCGCCATGCACACGCTCAACGAGTGGCTGAGCCGCGATCCGCAGGCGCTCTTCGTCCAGCCGTCGGACAGCCCGTTCGGCGATCTGCCGGGCGAGTTTCTGGCGGAAATAGCCCGGCTCATCCACGCCGCCGATCCGGCGGAGATCGTGGGTGTGAGCAGCACCTCGGACGGCCTGAACGCCGTCGCCCAGGCCATCCCCTGGAAGCGCGGCGACAACCTGATCTTCGTGGATGGCGAATTTCCCAGCAACGTGTATCCGTGGCTGGTGCTCAAGCGGCGCGGCGTGCAGGCCCGGATCGCCGCCCCGGACCAGGGCGGGCTGTCGGTGGAAGCCGTCGCCCGGCTGGCCGACGCGCGGACCCGGTTGGTCGCCGTCAGCGCCGTGCAGTTCTTCACCGGCCACCGCGCCGATCTGGCCGCGTTGGGCGCGTTCTGCCGCGAGCGCGGTATCCTGTTGGCGGTGGATGCCATGCAGGCCGCGGGACACCTCCCGATTGACGTGCAGGCGATGAAGATCGACATCATCGCCGCGGGGGGACAAAAATCGCTGATGGGACCGCCCGGCCAGGGCTTCCTCTACGTGCGCCGCGAGGTGTGCGACACGCTGCGGCCCGGCAGCGTCGGCCCCAACGCCACCGCGGATTACCTGCATTGGCTGCGCTACGACCTGACGCCGCACCCCGGCGCGCAGCGCTTCCTGATGGGCACCATGAACCTGTCCGGCATGGCCGGGCTGATGGAGAGCGTGCGTTTCTTGCGCGGACTTGGCCTGGACAACATCGCCGCCTGGACTCAGCACCTGTCGCAGGTGGCGATCCAGGACCTGACGGCGCGCGGCTACGAGGTGATCACCCCGACCGATCCGGCGCATCTCGGCCCCATCGTCACCTTCCGCGTGGGAACGCGCCGCAGCAAGGCCCGCGCCGATGCCCAGGCAGCCGGCATGGTCCAGCGCCTTGCCGCCCATCACATTCGCGTGGTCAAACACTGGAACAAAGCCAACTGGCCGCATATAAGAATTTCATGTCACTGCTATAATACGGAAGAGGAAATATTGCGCGTTGGGTCAGTTCTGGAAGGATACAAGCCATGACTATGCAAACCCCTGCTCCACCCCGGATGGGACAGACCGGCCAGATCCGCAAAGCCGAGTGGACGCCGCCCCCGATCAAGTCCGTGCAGGATACCGGGTTGAATATCGGCATCCTGTCCGACCTGGCGGTCAAGACGCTCTATTTCGGCGGCTACCTGTCCGGCAACCAGATCGCCGAGCAGATGTGCCTGCCCTTCACCAACGTGATCGACGTGGTGATGGAGGGCCTGAAGCGCGAAAAATTCGTCGAGATCCGCGGCGGCAGCGGCGTGGGATCGGGCGCGTTCGAGTACTCCATCACCATGAAGGGGATCGAAAAGGCGCACGAGGCCCTGGCCCGCACCCAGTACGCTGGCCCCTGCCCCGTCACCTTGCAGCAGTACGTGGACGCGATGAACGCCCAATCGCGCGCGCGGCTGTCGGTCCACCGCGAGCACCTGGAAAAAGCGCTGAGCGGGCTGACCATCAACGAAGACATGTTCGGGCGCATCGGCCCGGCGGTCAACTCCGGCAAGGCGATCTTCATGTACGGCCCGCCCGGCAACGGTAAGACGACCATCGCGCAGGCAGTAGGCCGTATGATCCTGGGCAACCCGCTGTGGATTCCGTATGCCGTGGACGTCGATGGGCAGGTGATCCGCGTGTTCGACAACATCAACCACGAGGTCATCCCCGACGACGAGGCGTCCCGCCAGCGCACCATGCCCACCGGCGAGCGCCGCGATCAACGCTGGCTGCGCATCCGCCGCCCGGTGATCATGGTCGGTGGTGAACTGACGCTCGAAACGCTCGACCTGGTGTACGACCCGATCAACAAATACTACGAAGCGCCGTTCCAACTGAAGGCCAACGGCGGCATGTTCCTGATCGACGACTTCGGACGCCAGCAGGTCCGCCCGCGCGATCTGCTCAACCGCTGGATCGTCCCGCTGGAAAGCCGTGTGGACTTCCTGACGCTCTCGACCGGGCGCAAGATCGAGATCCCGTTCAACGTGCTGATCGTGTTCAGCACCAACATGCCGCCCGGCGACCTGGTGGACGAAGCGTTCCTGCGCCGTATCCCGCACAAGATCGAGGTCGGCGATCCGAGTTACGAAGAGTTCCGCGAGATTTTCAAGAAAGTGTGCGAAGCCAAGCGCGTCCCCTACGACGAAAAGGCGCTCGGCTATTTGCTGAACGAGTGGTATATCAAAGTCGAACGCAAAGTCCGTTCGGTGCATCCCCGTGACATTATCGAGCAAATTATCGACATCTCGCGTTACCAGAATACGCCGCCCGCGCTGACCAAAGACCTGATCGACCGCGCGGCCAA
>CAYRWY010000136.1:11658-13217 GCA_964427955.1 uncultured Anaerolineaceae bacterium | reverse complement strand
AGGAGATCAGACACTTAAGTTGACGTCTATTGGGCAATTCATGAATTGCCCCTACTTTCCCCTCAGAATACCCGCAGCAGCGCCGATCCCTCTTCCGGCAGGTCGTTGAAGGCGATCCCCGCCGCCATCAGATCGCGGCCTGACATCGAGTCGCGCGTTTCGCCCTCGAAGCCGGCGATCCGGTATATCCGGTCCGGCTCCAGAGCGGCCAGGCGGATGGCGCGCTGGCGCTCGGCCCCTGGCAGGCGAAAGACGAACAGCAAATGCTCGTCGGGCAGGCGGTACTGGAATGCGCACCAGCGATCCCCGCTGCCATCGCGGCGGGGCTGCGCCGTGAGCCGGTACAGATCGGCCTCGCGCACGAAGCGGCGCACGTGGTCTTTGTAAATACGGGTGTGCTCGATCAGGCGCGCTTTGACCCAGGCCGGAAGTTCCGGCAATTTCTGCGACTGCCCGTACAGCCCCAGCATCGACATGCGGTTGTAATAATCCAACTGGTGCGGCTTCAGGGTGGGATCGCGCGGGTTGAAGGTCTGCGGATCGTAGCGGCTGTTGCCATCCCACTCGCAGAAGCTCCAATGCAGGCAGGTGTCCGGCGCGATCATGGTGGTCGCGCCCCAGAAGATTTGCAGATCGTGCACCGGCCAATCGGGATCGCTCAGAAAGGTCAGGTGCGTGCGGCGCAGGATGCCAAGATCGATCCGCAGCCCGCCGGACGAGCAGTTTTCGAGCACCACGTCGGGAAAACGCTCGCGGAGGCGGTCCAACAGGTGGTAGTAGCCCTGGATGTGCTCGTACAGCCCGTCGCCCGCGCCGTGGCCGTGATCGGTGCGGTTGCAGCCCGCGCCGGGATCGACGTTGAAATCCAGCTTGATCCAGTCGGCGTCATGGTCGGCGATCAGGCGGCAGAGCGTGTCATAGGCCCAGTCCTGCGCCTGCGGATTACCCAGGCACACGTAGCCCAGCGGCACGCCGTCGCGCCGGGAGGGGAAGTCGGGATGCGCCTCGTTCAGCCGCGCCCGCTCGCCCAGCCCTTCGATCTCGCACCACAACCCGAATTTCATCCCGCGGGCGTGGACGTCGTCGGCCAGCGCGCGCACGCCGTGCGGGAAGCGTTCGCGGTTGAGCAGTTCCCAATCGCCCCGGTATTTGTACCACTCGGTCTGAGTCCCATCCGGCCCAAACCAGCCCGCGTCCAGCGTGCACAGCTCGAAGCCCATCTCGGCAGCAGCCTGGACGTTGGCGCGAAAAACCGTCTCGTTGATGCGGATGTCCTCGTAGCTGAACCAGTGATTCCACTCGACCGGGAGCGACGCCGACAGCGCGTTGCGCGGATACCAGTAACGGCGGCCCACCTGGGCATACTGCTGCGCGACGGCGTCCAGGCGGTCGCCCAGCACCAGAATCGCGTGCGGCGTCTCCATCGTCTGGCCCGGCAGCAGGTCTTTGGCAAATTCCCAATCGTGCAGCCCACCGCTGAGGCTGTACCCACCGTCCGGCAGCGGCTCGAAACGAAACGTCCAGTTCCCGGACCAGGCCAGCGATCCCGACAGCACGTC
>CAYRWY010000136.1:0-11558 GCA_964427955.1 uncultured Anaerolineaceae bacterium | reverse complement strand
TTGAAAACGGCGCGGTTGGCCTGGTAGGCGCAAAAGCTGGCCGAGATGATGATCCAGGCCGGGGGAAAAATGAAGACGCTGGGCAGCGCCACGATCCCGATCAGCAGCAGCGCGCCGAAGGCCGTGCCCGGCCAGCGCAGGAAGATCACGGCGGCATTGCGTAGGGCGACGACGAAGCGCTGATCCTCTTGTTCGAGCAGCAGCGGAAAGGTGAAGAACATCAAGGCCACCCACGCCGCCGCCAGCCCGCTGACGATCAGGCGGACCACGCCGATCCAGGCGGTGTCTACCTGCCCGTAAAACCACAGGTTCAAGCCCAGCACGCCCAGCACGGCGGCGTTGATCAGTCCCCAGCGCCAGCTCAGCCAGAAACAGCGGCGAAAGCCGTCCCAAAAGTGACGCCAGTCGCCGCCGCCCTCGTGCACCATCCGGTGAGTGGCATAAAACAGGCCGCCCAGGGCCGGAATGGCAGTAATGATCGGGATCGAAAACGCGAACCAGATCAGGTTGACCAGAATCAGGTCGATGGACCGGTAGTACGCGATCCACAGCTCGTCCTGAAGCCCCTGCTCAGTGTCTCCAGGCACTGTGCCACTCCATCACCCGGGCCAGCCCGGCCAGCCCCAGGTACAACAGCGCGCCGATCAACAGCGCCGCGTTGAAGCCCCACCGCATCGACACGATCACGGCCAGCACCGATCCCAGCACCGAAAATACGCCGTTGACCGCCCACAGCAGGGCGACCCGCTGTTGCATCCGCCCGGCCAGGCGCAGCAGACTGGGGAACGGGATGCCCATCGGCACGCCGAGCAGCGCCGTGCCGGTCACGACCACCAGCAGGCGCAGGGCCAGTCCCTGGTCCAGCACGCCGTCCAACACGCTCGCGAGCGCCAGGCGGTAGAGCACGGCCAGCGCCGCGATCCACAAGCCGGCGATCATCACGCGCCGCGCCAGCCGGGCTTCCGGCCAACGTTGGCTGATCAGGCTGCCCACGCCGCCCGCCAGCAGCAGCGTCCCCAACACGGCCACCAGGGCCAGCACGGGATAGCCCAACAGCAGTTGGAAGTGCTGGATCAGCGGGATCTCGACCAGCATGAAGCCGGTCCCGATCAACGCCGCGTAGAGCATCATCCCGCCCCAATCCCACAGGCTGCTTTCTTGCGTCTCGGACACGCCCATCAGGAAGGCGAAGATCGCCAACCCGCCCGCCAGGAACAGCGCCGTCACCAGCGCCGACTGGATCGGGCGCGGCAGGCCCGGATCGAGGTGGAAGAAGTAGGGGCGGTCATCGCCGGTCGGACTCAGATCGTAGTCGGCGTCGTCTTCGACAAAACGATCCAGGCTTTCGCCGTTGCGCAGTGGCTGGAACGCGATCTCGAACTCGCCGGGGACGAACAAGTTCTGCATCCCCAACTGTGCCGCCGCGCCGCTGGCCGACCGGATCACCTCCGGGCTGAACGCGTCCTTGCCCACCAGCAGCACGCTGGTGCGTAGCGTGATGTCGCTGGAAGGCAGCATCCACATCATCAGGTGATCGAGCGCCTGGGCCGGGGCGATCCCCATCTCGTCGAAGGCGCGCAGCACGGTGACGGACGCCCGGCTGGCTTCGAGCGCGTTATGCGCGACGATGCCGATCCGCCCGCCCGGCAGCAAGTGCTCCAGGTACGTTTTGAACGCCTGCCAGGTGAAAATGTAGTTCTCGACCAACACCTGGCTGCCGGGTTCGGCGGCCTGGGTATAGACCAGGTTCAGGTAGATCAGGTCGTAGCGGTCGTCGCTGCGCTCGACGAACGAGCGCGCGTCCCCTTCGACCAGCTTCACCTGGGGCAGATCGAGAATCCCGCCGTTGTAGTCGGCATAGTGCCGGGTGACGTCGATCACCGCCGGGTTGACTTCCACCGCGGTGATCTGCTGCGCGCCGCCCAGCAGCGCCAGCACGACGTCCTTGCCGCCGCCCGCGCCGATCACCAGGGTGTGATCGGTCGGACCCGTCGCGAAGGGCAGGTAATCGATGGTCTGCTGCCAGTCCCGCACGCTGTCCAACTGGCCGTCGTAGCGCAGCATATAGCTGCCCGCGCCGCCGTCAGAAAAAATATACTTGCTGGCGGGATCGCTGGTCTCGACCACGTCCACGCGCGCGAAGGGACTCCAGGCCGTGCGCACGATGCGTGCGTCTTGGGCCGGATCGTCGAGGATCAGGAGCATGGTCTTGTCACGCGGCGCGCTGCTCAGGTGATCCGGGTCGAAATCCACGATCCCGCCGATCACGTTGCCGACCAACAGCGCGATCCCGGCCAGACCGGCCAGCGCCGCCCCGCTCACCCACCGCCGGTCCAGGGCGCTGCCCAGCGCGAAGGCCAGGGCCGCCCCGCTGACCAACACCCCCAGCACCAGCACGACGCTGAACGCGCTCAAGACACTGAGCAGTCCCAGCACGGCCAGCACGCCGATCCCGGCCCCGGCCAGGTCCGCCCCGTACAGCAGGCCGCTGTCGCTCGCAAACTGCCCGAAGGTCAGCGCCGCGAACAGGCCGATCAGGATGAAGGGGATCAACGCTACCGCCGCGCGCGGCACGACCGACCCGGCGGAAGGATACCAGGAGAGGATGGCCGTCACCACCGGGAAGGCCGCGCCCAGCGCGATCAGGACCAGGACGAGCGTCCGGGTTTGCTGCCGGGTCCGAAAATGGCCCCAGGCCGCGCCGAGACTCAAGCCCAGCACGGCCAGCGAGACCGCCAGAAAGGCGAAGTGGTACTGGAAGAACAGCGAGAAAATCCGCGTGAGCGTGATCTCGAACGCCAGCCCCGTCCCGGACACGATGCCCAGGGCCAGCAGGATCAGCGCGCGCGGGCGTGCTTCAGGCGCATTCATAGATCCACCGTAGTTCAAGACTCTCGCCGGGAGCCAGCACCGCCTCGACGACCTGATCCCCATGCTGCACGCGGCGGGCGAGTGTGACCGGCGACTCGTTTTTGAGCGACCCCACGATCTGATTGTCCTCCAGCCGGGCCGAAATCGTCAACCCGGCAGCCAGCAGGCGCTCGAAAGCCGCCGTCGTCCACCCGGAAGGCAGCGCCGGGAAGACGTCGATCACGTCGTCGTGGGTTTGCAGCAGCAGGTTATGGAGCGCGGTGCAGACCGCGCTTTGCGCCGTGCCGAAATACTGCATGTTCCAGCGGTGGTCTTCCATCACCTCGGTCATGCCGCCAAAGGTGCAGATGGTAGGCCGCGCCCCATCCAGGATGGTCCAGGCCAGATCGCGATCCCCCTGCCGGGCCGTGATGGTCGCCAGGATGCCCGCCGCCCAGGGGAAACCCCGTTCGCTGCCGCCGTGCCCCATCATTCGGCCCCGGTAATGCCCGGTGAAAGCCTCGATGGTGCTCAAGGCGCGCGGATCGCGGGCGGGGATAACCTGCATCGGGTAGATCGGCGCAATCGAACTCATGTTGAGCTTGTCTTCGTCTTCGGACGCCTGGAAATAGCGCCCGTTATACAGCCCTTCCATCGGGACCATCAGGCGCTCTGCGGTTTCGGCACACCGGCGGGTGAAGTCGGTTTCCTGGCCCAGCAGGCGCGCGGCGTCGGCGCAGTGGCGCAGGATCGCGATGGTCCCGGCCAGGTTCGTGCCGTCGTTGCGGACTTTGGTCGGGCTTTCGTGCACGCCCACCTGGTAGCCGATCCCGAGGCCGCGCTCGGAGTCTTCGACGATGCAGTTCAGGTAGAACTGGGCCAGCCCTTCGAGGATGGGATAGAACTCGCGCAGCAGGGCCGCGTCTTGCGTGTACAGGTAGTAGCCCCAAATCTGGTTGGCATACGAGGCGTTGTTGTGAATCTGGAACTTCTGGTGCAGCAGCGCCCCATAGGCTTTGCGCCCATCATGCGTGATCTCCCAGTCCCACTTCAGGCCGTCGCAGCCGAATTCCTCGCGGGCGTGGCGCCGGGCATGGTCCAGCGTGCGCTGGAAGAAGCGGCAGCCCTCCAACGCCTCATCGCGGTGGTTGGCTTCCAGCAGGGCGCGCTGGAGAAAGTAAGAGTCCCAGAAGATGTGCGACGACCAGGTGCGCCGCAGGTTGTTGACCGGCAGGCCGCCCGATACCCGGTTTTGCATGGCTTTCAGGTGGTACATGCTGGCGTCGTAGAAAAACTGGAACTGGGCGTCGGGAATCTCGATCCGCGAGGCGGCGAAATAGCCCTGCCAGAACGCCAGGTGCTCGGCGCGCAGGGCGTCGTACCCCTGCGCGATCTGCTCGTCGATGGGTGCCAGATCCAGCAGTCCCTGGCGGTCGTCGATGATCGCGAAATACTTGGTGATCTGCCGGGCACGCACCGTCAGCGAGCGATCCAGACCCGCCCGTCCCAGCGCCGCCCCGGCCCCGTCCAGGCGCAGCAGGAACATGCCGTGCGTCTCGCCCAGGTCGTAACGGCCCCGCGCGGCGTCCTGATCCATCTCGACCGCGTAGAAGGGATTGGTATCCCAGCCTTCCTCGATCCAGACGCCCGGACCCATCCAGGCGCGAAACTCGACCGGGTGATCGAAGGTGTACTGCTCGACCAACAGCGAGGTGTGGGCGTGCAGCCAGGTCACCGCCTCCCCCTTCACCGCGCCGTAATCCAGCCGGGTGTAGAGCGTCCCTTCCTGCGGGACGAAGTGCTGCTCGCTGGCCAACAGCTCCAGCGGCTGGCCGTGGTCGAGCACCTGGTACCACGTGCGCCCCAGCGGCGCGGCTTCGTACCAGCCCGATCCTTCGGCATGTTCCAGCGGTTGGCCTTCGGGCCAGCGCCCGGCCACCTGGATCAGCCGGTCTTCCGGATAATAACGATCCGACTTGTACCAGTTACAACGATCTACCCCGACTTTATCGGCCACCATCGACCCGGTGGGACCCACCAATACGGCATCCAACCCATTGCCCAAAAAACAGTGATAGTAGTTCGACGGGAGCTGCATACTACCCTTTCAACCCGGTCATGGAAATGCCTTCGACGAAGGCGCGCTGCGCGACGAAAAACAGGATCAGCGTCGGCATCATGAGCGTGACGGACGCCGCCATCAGCAAATTCATCTTGACGTCGAACTGCCCGTTGAGATAGGCCAGCCCGACCGACACCGTGTATTTCTTCATGTCGTTGAGATACAGCAGCGGGCCAAAGAAATCGTTCCAGATGTCTTTGAAGCTCAGAATCCCGATCACGGTCAGCACGGGGACGCTCAACGGCACGATGATGCGAAAGATGATGTGCAGACGCGACGCGCCATCGACGACGGCGGCTTCTTCCAGTTCTTTCGGGATGGTGCGGAAGAACTGCCGCATCAGGAAGATCGCGTAAGCCTCCCCGAACCAGGCCGGGACGATCATCGGCTTGAAGGTGTTGATCCAGTGAAATTTGGTGAACATCATGAAGGTGGGAATGCGCGTGACCGCCGCGGGGATCATCAGGGTTGCCATCAGCATCCCGAACATCAGGCTTTTGCCGGGCGCTTCCAGGCGCGCGAAGCCATACGCGATCAGCGTGCACGACAGCAGACGCCCGGAGATCATGCCCACTTCGAGGATCATCGTGTTTTGGATGAACGTGTCGAAGGGCAGATAGGGATTGCTGAACACGTCCTTGAAGTTCGACCACTGGATCGGATCAGGAATCCACTTGGGCGGCCACATATAGATTTGCTGCTGCGGCTTCAAGGCCGACAGGATCATCCACGCAAACGGGAACAGGAACAGCAGGCTCAGCCCGATCAGCAGGCCGTAGACGATCAGCCCGTGCAGCAGGCGGTCGAGGCGATAGGCGCGCCAAAAAACGGCGAGCGAACTGAACCGGTAAGGAGTGGTTTTCGCGCTCATGGTCTGCTCCTAGTCGCCGTAATAAACCCACTTTTGGGACGTGCGATTGATGGCATAAGTGACCACCAGAATGACTGCGAACAGCAGCCAGGCCATCGCCGAGGCATAGCCCATTCGCAGGTTCGAGAACGCTTTTTGATAGAGGTAGAGCATATAAAACAGGGTGGATTTCAACGGCGATCCAATCGCCCCGGCGCGCGCGGTCGAGATCACGAAGGCGCTGTCGAAAGTCTGGAACGAGCCGATCACCGCCATGACCAGATTGAAGAAGATCGTCGGGCTGAGCATGGGCAGGGTGATCTTGAGGAAACGCTGCCAGCGGTTCGCGCCGTCGATCTCGGCGGCTTCGTACAGAATCCGCGAAATGCCCTTGAGGCCGGCCAGGAAGATGAGCATTTCGCCGCCCACGCCCCAGGCGCTCATGAGGATCAGCGCCCACAGGGCGTACTTCGGATCGCTGAACCAGTTCGGCCCGGCAATCCCGAACACCTCCAGCAGCCGGTTGAACGGTCCAAAGCGCGGGTTCAGAATCCACTGCCACAGCACGGCGACCGCGACGCTCGCCACCACCCCCGGCAGATAAAAAGCGGTGCGGAAGAGGCCGACCAGGCGGGTCGCTTCATTCAACAGAATCGCCAGGAACAACGCCACCATCAAGCGCAGCGGCACGCTGACCACGCTGTACTTCGTCGTGATCCAGAGCGAGTGCTTGACGTCGGGATCGTGGTACATTTCGCGGAAATTATCCAGGCCCACCCAGTGGGGGGAAGACAGCATCGTCCAATCGGTAAAGCTGATGTAGACCGCATAAAGAATCGGCGCGATGGTGAAGACCAGCAGGCCAATGTTCCAGGGCGCAGTCACCACGTAAAACGCCAGCGCCTCCCGGCGTTTGACCGTCCAAAAAGGTTTAGTCTGGGCTGCTGACATAACGGTATCCTTCTAACACTAGCAGTGAGGCGGGCCATCAGCCCGCCTCGTGTTTGTCCAACGGAGCGTTTACTTGCTATCCAGGCAGGCCTGGGCATCCTTCGCCGCGGCGTCCATCGCATCCTGGACCGCCACGCCCTTGAGGAAGACTTCTTCCAGGTGCGACTGGAAAGGTGCCACCACGCACTCGCTCGCATACGGGGTGTAAGAGTCGGGGATCGGGACGGCGTTCGCCACGTCGGCTACGATCGGGCCGTCGTACTCGTCGGTCGCGAGGCCCTGGGCCTCGACCACCGCCTGCACCGCCGAGAAAGCGTAGTTGGCGAATTCCATCGCGCCATCGCCCGCCGCGATGTACTTCAAGAACGTCCACGCGGCGTCCTTATTTTCGCTGGCCGAATTCATCGCCAGACCGGCCCAGCACAGGGTGTTGGCTTTGCCCACCGGACCACCCGGAAGGCCGATGGTGCCGAAGTGGAAGCCGTCGATCTTCTTGTAATCTTTCAACGGCCAACGCCCGGTCCACAGCATGGCCACCTGGCCGCTGGTGAACAGGTCCGCGCCGGAGAAGGACGCGACATCGGCATTGGAGGGGGCTACTTTTTCCTTCAGGAACAGGTCCACGTACCACTGGATCGCGCCGACGGTCGCTTCGCTGTTCATGTACCCTTCGACGGTCTTGCCATCGTCGCTGATCAGGGTGCCGCCGTTCTGGGCGATGATCGGAACGATACCGCGCGTCCACAGCCAGTCACCCCAGCTATTGGGAATCTGGATACCCCAACGGTCTTTGGTGGTCAGCTTTTGCGCCGCGGCCAGCAGGTCGGCCCAGGTCCATTCGGCGGTCGGATAGGCGACGCCTTCTTGGTCGAAGATGTCTTTATTGTAGTAGAGCACCAGCGGGCTGTAGTCCTTGGTCAGCAGGTAGGTCTGGCCGCCGATCTGGCCGAACGCCGCCACCGACGGGATGAAGGTGGTGTTCAGATCGAAGCCGTCCGCGCCGGTGATGTAGGGATCGAGCGGTTCGATGATGCCCTGGCCGACGTAGGTCGCCACGTCACCATCGCCCACCTGGAACACGTCCGGGCCAGTGCCCGCGGCCATGTTCGCCAGCAGCTTGGTGCCGTATTCCTGGGGCACGGGTTCGAGATTGACTTTGATGTCAGGATAGGCTTTTTCGAAGGCCGCAATCGCGTTGTTCCAGGGTTCGAGCGAGTCGCCGCTCTCCCAGGTCGCCACGCGGATTTCGCCGGAACCCTGCGCCGTAGCTGCCGGGGTCTTGAAGATCAGCGCGTTCGCCATCAGGCTGAGGGCGATCACGGTGACGGTCAGAACAAAAAACAAACGGGTCTTGCTTGACATGTTGCGCATCTCCTTAACTCATCATTAGGTCTGCTGTGGGGTGCGCGCCAGGGGCAAATCTGGTATAGTTCCTGCCCGGAGACGCATCCCGGTCTCTTCATTTCTGCCGCGTATGCCTTTGCACGGGGGTACGCGGCCTTTTTAACCACGCTGTTCTACGCTGTAACCACCTCCTTCACGACGGATCTCGACGTGCTTTTTCGCGCCACGATACGTATAGTTGAAAGCCAGGTGTGTCCAATGGGACGGGAGACGGGGCCGCAGGACCGGTCCCTCCGGCGTCAGCCGTAATCCGGCGAAACCGAACGCCACCGCCTGCCACAGCCCGCCCGCCGACGCCGCGTGGATGCCATCTCCGGCGTTGCCGCGCACGTCGCGCAGGTCGGCTTCGGCAGCCAGCATAAAATGCTGGTGGGCTTCGTCGGGCCGGTTCATTTCGCAGGCGGCCCAGGCGTGGAAGCTGGGGCCGAGCGACGAGCCGTACTGGTGATCGGTGCGCGGCATGTAGGTATCCCAGTTGGTCTGCCAGGTCTTGGCGTCGTATTCGTCGCGAAGCAGGCACAGCAGCATGATCACGTCCGCCTGCTTGAGCACCTGGCTGGCGTTCGCCCCTTCGATGCCAAGCACCACCTGCATGGATTTTTGCGTCGCCGCGATCACTTCGGGCGCCACGAATTCGCGCTCGAAGAACCCGTCGAACTGCGTCATCAAGCCCGTCTCCGGGTCGTAATTCAAGATGATGCGGTCGATCACGTCCTGCCAGTGCGCGAGCCGTTCCGGCGACAGGTCAAGCTGCTGGCGCAGCGCGGCGGACTGGTCCGGGGCGTGCTGATCGAGCCAGCCCAGCACCGCAAACGCCTGCTTCAAATGCCACTGCGCCATCCGGTTGGTATAGACGTTGTTATCGACGTGATCGTGGTACTCGTCCGGGCCGATCACGTCGCGCAGCGCGTAGTGATGCCCGCCGTCCTCATCCTCTTCGCGCTCGGCACGGTCGCCCCAGAAGCGCGCGACGTCGAGCAGAATCTCGGCCCCATAGTCGCGCAGGAAGGCATCATCGCCGGTCGCCCGCCAATACTGGTGAATGGCGTAGGCAATGTCGGCGGAGATGTGGATCTCGATGTCGCCGGTCCAGATGCGTACCAACCCATCTCCGGCAAAGTTAGGCACCCAGCGCGGCGTGACTTCGTCCCCCGTCGCGGCGCTTTCCCAGGCGAACTGCGCGCCGCTAAAGCCGTTGTCCGCCGCTTTGCGCCGCGCGCCGGGCAGGGTGTGGTAGCTGTAGAGCAGCATATCGCGCGCCTGATCGGGCCGGGTGTAGGTGAAGAACGGCAGGATGAAAATCTCGGTATCTCAAAAGACATGCCCGCGATAGCCCAGGCCGCTCAGCGTCTTGGCCCCGATGCTCACCCACTGGTCACCGCGCGGGGCGGCGATCAGCAGTTGGAAGAGGTGGAAGCGGATCGCGAGCTGGGCCTCGTCGTCGCCATCGATCACCACGTCGCAGTCGTCCCACAGCGCCGCCCAGGCCGCGATCTGCGCCGCGCGCAGCTCGTCGTAGGTAAGCCCGTCCAGCAGGCGCAGCGCCCGCCCCACCACGTCCGCCGCCTGATCGACGCGATCGCGGCTGGCGGTGTAGCTCACCAGCTTGTCGATCTGCGCCGTCTGGCCCGTGCCGAGATCGCACTCGAAGGCGCTACGCGGCTGGCCGGGGCAGACCTGGCTCACCGGGCGGGTTTCCAGGGAGGTCGTCACGACGGCTGCCGACGCCAGTTCGATCCCGCTGTAGCGCGTGCGGCTGTGCAGCCAGATCGCGCCGTTCGCCGCTTCACCCTGATCGAGATGATGCCAGTGCAGCAGGTCGCCGTTGGCCACGTGCCCATCGATCCCCGTGGCGATCTCCAGGCGGCAGGCCCGGTTCACCGCCGTGATCGAGACGCGCAGCGCCCCCAGGTGGGCGTGGGCATAACTGGCGAAGCGCTCGAAGTCGAGGTCCAGCACAGTGCCGCGCGGCGACTGCCAGCGCACGGCACGCCGCAAAATCCCCTGCCGCAGGTCGAGCACCTGCCGGAAGGCGAGCACCTGCCCCTGATCCAGCCGGAAGCGTTCGCCATCGACCCGGAGCGCAAAATCCAGCCAGTTGGGGAGGTTGGCCAGTTCCGTGAACGACACCGGCATGTCGTCGAAGATGCCATGCGCCAGCGTCATCGGGTGATCATTGGGATACCCTTCCTCGAAGCTGCCCCGGCTGCAAAAATAACCGCTGCCGATGGTGAACACGGTTTCCCGGTGGTGCTGGCGTTGGGGATCGAGGTCGGTCCAGACGACATTCCAGCGTTCGTCCACCGGATCGCTGCTGAAGTCGTCGAGAGAAGTACGCTTATCCATGATGCCCTTTCATTCAGCGAGGCGCGCCCTGGTCGATTCACGAATAATCAGTTCGGGCGCGAGCAAAATCTGTTGTTCTCCAATATCCTGCCCTTGCAGCAGCGCGACCAACAGTTTGACCGCCCGCTGCCCGACTTCCCAGACCGGCTGGTGCAAGGTCGTCAGCGCCGGATTGAAATACTGCACGACCGGCGTATCATCGAACCCGGTGACGGCGATGTCCTGGCCGACGCGCAGCCCGCGCGCCTGTAACGCGTGCATCACGCCGATCGCGATCAGATCGACCATCGTCACAATGGCGGTGGGACGGCGCGCGGCAGGCAGGTCCAGCAAAGCCGGAGTAGCCGAATAGCCGTAGTTATATTCCCCCTTGCCCCGCACGATCCACGCCGGATCGACCGCCAATCCTGCCTCGTCCATCGCCTCCGTATAACCGGACAGGCGCTCCGTACCCACGCGGGAATTCTCCGGCCAGGCCAGGATGGCAATACGCTGATGGCCCTGTTGCAAGAGGTAATGGACGACCTGGTAAATACCGGCTTTGCCGTCTACATCGACATACGGGAAGGGGGTATCGCATTCCGTCCGGCCAAACGCGACCAGCGGGAAATTAAGCTGCTGCAAGGCCGGGACGCGGGGATCGTTGTATTCCAGGCCGGACAGGATGAAGCCGTCCACCCGGCGCG
Organism: uncultured Anaerolineaceae bacterium; assembly: GCA_964427955.1. Taxonomy (GTDB): domain Bacteria; phylum Chloroflexota; class Anaerolineae; order Aggregatilineales; family Aggregatilineaceae; genus JACRBK01. Next base: position 349 of record CAYRWY010000136.1, on the reverse strand, counting down.
TGAACACGAGTTCTTCGTGACTTTCGAGCAGGTCTTGGCCGTTATGCTGGGGGAAAAGCAGGATGTGATAGCCCAGTTCCTCCGCCGCTTCGACGATACTTTGCTGGAATTCCTCCAACACGGGGTTGAAGTAGTAGTGTTGGTCGGGCTGCCAGGAATAGCCCAGCAGGTAGCTGGACTGGGTGCGGAGGTTGCGCGCGGCGGCATTCGGGCGGTAATCCATCTCTTCGACCGCCGCATAAATGCGCGCCCGGACTTCGGGAGTCACCTGCATCTGGTTGTGCAGGACCTTGGAGACGGTCTGGTAACTGACCCCGGCCCGCTGGGCAATATCCTTCAAAGTAACATT
>CAYRWY010000135.1:0-13274 GCA_964427955.1 uncultured Anaerolineaceae bacterium | reverse complement strand
AAATTTACTCATTTCTGCAAGGATCAGTAGGTCCCGCCACCAATGGCCCCTCTCCCATAGAGAACGATGGGAGAGGGGAAGTTGTCTCCGTTCTTCTCTCATCCCCCAATTTTTTCTCAGCGCGCTCTGCGATCTCTGCGTTGAATCGTTTTTCTATGTTCACAGGAGGTTCATTCCTGTGGAGCGGATGTTTAGCCCAGCCCCAGCAGCCGCCCGCCCTGGTAGACGATCACGGCGGCCAGCCAGGCCAACGCCAGCGTAAAGCCCACCTGGTACAGCATCCAGCGCGTGCCGAATTCCTGGCGCATGGCGGCAGTGGCGACCATGCACGGCACGTAGAGCAGCACGAAGACGTTGAAGGCGACCGCCGCCAGCGTGCCTCTGGCGCTGGAACCCGCCGCTTCGTCGAACGCCCCCACCAGGGCCGCTTCGAGATCGGTGGTATTCTCTTCCTCGCCGGACCGGCCCAGCCAGTCGGCCTCGCCCACGTGCACGAAGGGCACCAGGTTCAGCGTGCGCGGTACGATGTTGACCGTCTCCTGCACCGTCAGGACGGAGGCTTCGCCAAAGGTGCGCGCCATGTCGCCGACCTCCTCCCCGAAGGAGGGCCGCGGCTCCTCTTCTTCTGCGGCGGCGGTGGCGGCGGGATCGGCCTCGTCCACGTAGATCTGGCTCATCGTGCCGACGACGACTTCCTTGGCGACGAAGCCGGTGATGAGCGAGCCTGCCGTCTCCCAACTGCCAAACCCGGCGGGTCGGAAGACCGGGGCCATCGCGCTGCCGACTGCCCCGAAAATGCTGTCTTCGGCGCGCACGTCGTTGAACTTCCCCTTGTCGCGATTCACCGGCAGCGCCATGAGGAACCAGATCAGGATGGACGCCATCAAAATCGTCGTGCCCGCCTTGCGGACAAAGCCGCTGGTCCGCTCCCACATCATGATCCAGGTGGTGCGCGCATTCGGCAGGCGGTAAGGCGGCAGTTCCAGCACGAACGGCGGCGGGGCCGCGTGGCGGTAGACGGTGTGCTTGAAGGCGAACCCCACCAGCAGCGCGATGACGATCCCCAGCACGTACATGGCGAAGATCAGGTTGCCCGAACGAGTCCCGAAGAAGGCCGCGCCGAAGACGACGTAGACGGGCAGCCGCGCGCCGCAGCTCATGAAGGTCGCCAGAAAGCCGGTCAGCTTGCGATCCCGCTCGTTTTCGAGGGTGCGGGTCGCGTAGATAGCGGGGACGGTGCAGCCAAACCCGACGATCATGGGCAGAAAGCTCTTGCCGTGCAGGCCCATCAGCCGCATCACCCGGTCCATCACGAACGCGGCGCGCGCCATGTAGCCGGTGTCTTCCAGGATCGCAATCGCCAGGTAGAGGAACATCAGCACCGGCACGAACACCAGCACGCCGCCCACCCCGGTGATGATGCCGTCCAGCACCAGCGCGCCGAACCAGGTGCTCTCCAGGCCGGTCGCTTCCAACAGGGCGGTCATCCCGTGAGTGAAGGGGCCGGTGATCACCCCGTCTACCCAATCCAAAAAGGGCGCGCTGACGTTGGCCGTGAACTGGAAGACGATCCACATCAGCAGCAGGAAGATCGGCAGCCCCCAGAGGCGATGCGTCAGGACGGTGTCGATCCGGTCCGAGAGGGTGCTCACTTTTTCTTTCGGACGGGTCACGGCACCGCCCACCACGTCCGCGATGAACCGGTAGCGCCGGTCGGCGATGATCGTCTCCGTATCATCCCCGCTGGCCGCTTCGATGCGCGCGTTAGCAGCCTGGACCGCTTCCACCAACGCCGCCTGGCCCCCGGCGTGCAGCGCCTGGGCCACCGCCGTATCGTTCTCCAGCAGCTTGATCGCCAGCCAGCGCGGTTGGTACTGCGCGCGCAGGGCCGGAATTTGGCCGATTTCGTCTTGCAGCGTGCGGATTTCCTGCTCCACGTCCGGCCCGTAATCGATCTGCGCCAGCACGCCCTGGCGCGGGCCGTCGATAGCGTGGATGGCGTCGCGCAGGGGGTCCAGGCCGACGCCGCGGCTGCCAATCGTTTCGATCACCGGAAGTCCACCCAGCCGCCGGGACAGTGCCCCGGTGTCGATCTTCACCCCACGGCTGCGCGCGATGTCGCTCATGTTGAGGGCGACGATCACCGGGACGTCGAGTTCGAGCACCTGGGCCACCAGGTAGAGGTTGCGTTCCAGGTTCGCAGCATCCACCACCACGACGACCGCGTTGGGATGCTCGTTGACGATGAAATCCCGCGCGATGATTTCTTCCAGCGAATAGGCGGTGAGGCTGTACGTGCCGGGCAGATCGACGACCAGGATTTCGGTGCCGTCGATCACCGTCCGGCCTTCCTTTTTCTCGACCGTTTTGCCGGGCCAGTTGCCGACGTGCTGGCGCGCCCCGGTCAGCGCATTGAACAGCGTGCTTTTCCCTACGTTGGGGTTTCCGGCTAACGCAATCGTAAAAGCTGTCATGACTTAAAGCTCCTGCGCGGGGGTATCTTGCACAAAAATCTGGTGAGCCAGGCCGCGACCGAGGGCCAGGCGCGTATCATTTTTGACGGCGAGGATCAGCGGACCGTGAAAATCATTCTTGACCACCCGGACGGTCAGGCCGAGGTTGAGGCCCAGGTCGGCTACCCGCCGCCGGAAGCGCGGAGTATCCTGGATGCGCACCAGCGTCACCGTCTGGCCCGGCGTCACCAGGCTGAGCGGCAGGCTGGGACCGGTGGGGATCTCCGGCGTCACCGGGTCTGCCAGGGAGGCAGGTTCAACGGGTGAGGCGCAGCAGCAGCTATGACGCCGCCCGAACAGGCGCGTGAGGGTCAGGCGTGGCATTGGGCTACTTCTCCGCATATTCGATCTCGATCATCTGCGCTTCGGAGCGCCGCAGCGAGAGGTGGTAACCACGCACCAGGTATTCCAACGGATCGCCCAGCGGAGCGGCTTTCACCAGCTCGATCTCGATCCCGCGCGTAATGCCCATATCCATGATCCGGCGGCGGACGGCGCCCTGCCCGGCGATACGGGTGACGACGGCGGAGTATCCTTCCGAAAGTTGATCCAGGGTAAGCGACTCAGGCATCTAAAAAATCCCCTTCCATGTCAGCAGTAATTGCGAATGATTCTCATTTGCATGAAGTTTATTATTCTGGCAGTGCCGCACGGCGGATAGTGTCAAAAATCACGCGCTGCAACTGCTATTCCGCCTGTTATTGAGAATCATTCGCATTTGCGGGCTGGCGGGGAGAGATCCTGTCCGTGCGAGATTTCGTGTCATAGGGGGAAACCCGGCCTCACCCCCCAGCCCCCTCTCCATCCAAGTGCCAATGGAGAGGGGGAGCAAACGGCGACTCTGATCCCCCTCTCCATCCGTTTGTTGATGGAGAGGGGTTAGGGGTGAGGCCAGGACCCGACAGTGATGGCTCCACAAAACCCCAAATTGACGCCTATCGGGTATCAGGGGCGGCTCAGCAAATAAAAAAGGGCGCTGAACTCCGCGCCCCTTCCATAAATCCTACAATTTCGGCGTTTCTACGGCGTCACCGGGACCGCGTCGCACGTGCCCTCGACCTGGAACCACTGCGTATTGTTGATCGTCCAGGCTTGCTGGGCGTTGAAGCGCTGCACCTTGTACCAACTGGTGTCATTGTTGCGCCCGATGATCGTCACCGTCTCGCCCACGTCGAAATGGCCGAGCAGATTCGCCGCCGTGCCGGGACCGTCGCGGTAGTTCAACTGCGAGACCAGCACGCGCCCGGTGCAGGCGCTCGTCCCGCCGGAAGTCGTGCCGCCGGTGCCGGACACCTGGAGCGTCAGTTCGACCGGCGTGCTGGCCGCGGAGCCGTTGAAGGCCATCACTTGCAGGGTGAAGGACCCGTCATGATCGGGCGTCCAACTGAGGATCGCTTTGGTCGGGCCGGACTGGCCGGGCGGCAGGGCCATGCTGACGGCGACCCGCCCGTTGACGTTCACCTGGAAGCGGTCGGCGGTCGAATCCGTCTCGACGGTGAGATCGACTCGCTGGCGCGGCACGACGGCCCCGCTGGCCGGGTCCAGGACGCGCACGACCGGCGCGATCCCGCTCCCGCCGGAGCTGCTCGACGGCTCGGTCGCGGCAGTCTCCGGCGAATCGGAACCAAAACTGAGCGAGCAGGCCAGCAGCGCCCCGGCCAGCATGACCAGCACCAGCGGTAGTGCGGTGGCTCGACGCATACGAACCTCCCTAACTTCCCGTCGTGGCCGTCGGCTGCGGCGTGGCGGTCGGAATCCCCGGATTGACGGTGATGTCTTTGTACGCCTGGTTGTTGGCCTCGTTGCTCTCGGTCACGACGTTTTGATCGTCCACCGTGACCAGGATACGTGTCACGCCCGGCGTGTTGAACGTCACTTGCAGCGAGCCGTTAGCAATCGGATATTCCTGCCCGACGGCCAGGCCCGGCACGTCGAAGGTCGTGATCGTACCGTTCGGCAGCAGCACGCCCACGCGGAACTGGCCGCACGCCTGCCCGCCGCTGTTCTTCACACGGATGACGTAATTCGCCTGGATCGTGCCGTCCGGCCCCAACTGCACGCTCGACACCCCCTCGAACAGGGTCAGCGTCAGGTCGGGCAGCGTCGGCGTCGCGGTCACCCCGGGCTGTGTCGGCTGCGGCGTGGTGCTGGGCTGCGGGGTCGGCGAGGCGGGCACGACGGCAGGCCGGATGGCGCTGCAATCGCCCAACTGCGCGGTGTACGACGCGCTCACCCACCCGATCCGCCCGCTCCAGGTCACCTGCCACCAGCGGCCATCGTCTCGATCCGCGTAGCCGCTGATGGGCGGTTCCTGCCCGGCATCCAGGTTGCTGATGATGTCGTAATTCGTGCCCGGCCCGGTGCGGAAGCGCAGGCCGCTCGCATTCACCCGCGCGCGGCACAGCGGATTGTTGGGCGTCACGGACGGGAAGGCGGTCTGCGTCGTCCCGGCAGCGCCGCCGGTGCCCGGACTCAAGTCCGGCAGCACGATGATCGTGCGCTGGGCGGGCAGCCCGACCCCGGCATTGCTATAGGCGCGCACCGCCAGGATGACGGTACCGGGCGTCGAGGCGGTGTAATCCAGCACGACTTCGGCGCTGGTGGGATTGATGGCGTCGGCGGGCGGCTGGCTGGCGACGCTGACGCCGTTCACCAGCAGTTCGACCAGGGTGACGCCGGTCGGCCCGGTCGCCCTGGCTTTGACCAGCACTTCCTGGCCCTTACGGAAGGTCGTGCCCTCGACCGGTTCGAGAATCTCGACGGTGGGACGCTGCCCAACCGGCACCTGGGTCGCGTTGGACGAGCCGCCGCCCACTTGCAGGTTACAGGCGAGGGCTGCCGCTAAAAGAATCACCAATACTGGCGCGATACGTAATCTTCGGCTCATCAGAACGCGCTCCTGAGTCGTGACGTCCACATTTTTAGGTCCCAAACGCGTATTTGGCCTGGATTGTAGTTCAAGTTCGGCCCCACGCAAACTTAAAAGCGTTCACCACAGAGGACACGGAGGGCACAGAGGATAATCAGAGGAAAAACGAGGGAAAAACAGCGAGAAACAAGCTTCAGTTCTTCTCTGCCTTTTCTCTGTGTGCTCTGTGCCCTCTGTGGTGCAAGTTCTTTAGGTCACGTAGGTGCGCAGCAGGTAGAACGCGATCAGCACCCCGCCCCACGTGAGATAGCTCACCGCCAGCATCGGGACGAAACCCAGCCCGGCGCGCGCCGACAGCCAGAGCGCCGCGGTGAACAGGCCCGTCGCGCCCAGCCCGACCAGCAGATTCGCCGCAAAATGCGTCACCGCCGCGTGATCGCCGTGCTCGCCGGAATAGGCGATCCACATCGCCAGCGGAATATTGACCGGCATCGTGGCGGTGATGGCGGCCAGGGTCTTGGAATAGCTGCGGATGACGGCGACGGCGATGATGACGACCACCGAAAGCACGACCGGCATCACCTGCCGGAGGGTATCCTGGCTCATGGGCAAGACTCCGATGGTAAATGACAGATCAGGGGTGGTTAGTTATTAGTTATTAGTTATTAGTTGTTAGTTTTAAGTAGGGTCAGGGCAAGTTGTCGTCGCAGGGCGCGGCGGCGCCGCTTCCCTACACCGACGTTTCCACCGCACCGCTCCCCCTCGCCACCGGGTGGCGAGGGGGTCGGGGGGTGAGGTAAAACACCGCGAATTTCCGCGTGCTCAACGCTTTTGACCCACCTGTCCGCCCCTGAACTGCGCAGCGGGAAGAGATCACAAGCGATCTGCGGGATGCGCCTGGATGCTTTTACTAAAAACTAATCACTAAAAACTAACCACTTTCACTTCCAAGCATACCGCTGTTGGCGGGGAACATCAATGTCGGCGGCAGATTGAATCTCAAGAACATGCGTGCTAGAATAGAACATAGAATTCGCCCCCACCGAAGGATCGCCTGACCATGTTGATCGATGCCCATGCCCACCTGGATCATTACGGCGACCGCCTGGACGCGGCGCTGGACGAGATCGCCCGCGAGCACATCCTGACGATCTCGGTCGCGATGGACCTGCCCTCCTACCGGAGTGCCCAGGCCGCCGCCGCGCGCTGCGACTGGGTGATCCCGACCTTCGGCGTGCATCCCTGGACGGCGCCGGAGTATGCCGACCGCCTGGACGAGCTGGCGGAGGTCGTGGCCCACAGCCCGATGATCGGCGAGATCGGGCTGGATTATTTCTGGGTCGAAGACACCAGCCGTTTCGCGGCCCAACGTACCGTCTGCGAGTATTTCCTGGCGGCGGCGCGCGATCAGCACAAGATCGTCAACCTGCACACCAAAGGGGCCGAGGACGAGATCCTGACCCTGCTGCGGCAATACCAGGTCGAGCGGGCCATCGTGCACTGGTATTCGGGGCCGGTGGACGCGCTGCACCGCCTGATCGATTACGGCGCGTGGTTCACGGTCGGCGTCGAGGTGCTGCGTTCGGCGCACATCCGCGCTCTGGCCCGGCGCATCCCCACCGGTCAACTGCTGGTCGAGACGGATAACCCCGGCGGCTGGGAATGGCTGAGCGGCACGCCGGGAATGCCCGGCTTGCTGAACGACGTGATCCGCACGCTGGCCGAAATCCGCGAGGTCGCCACCGACGAGCTGGCGGAAACGCTGCGCGCCAACTTCCTCCGGCTGATCGCGGACGATCCCTACCTGGCGGACGTGCAAGCCCGCGTCGAGGCGGGGTGATCGCGTATCTCCGTACCACGTTCTGGACTATACTACCAGCGCAGAACGTACACGCAGTTCAGGAGGAGGGTCGAAGATGTCCAGAACACCAGGGATCGACGTCTCGCGCTACCAGGGGGCGATTGATTGGGCGCGCGTGGCCGCGGGAGGCTATCGCTTCGCCATCATCCGGGCGACAGTCGGCAACTACTACACCGATCCGCGCTTCTACGAGAACTGGCGCGGCGCGCACGACGCCGGGCTGCTGGTCTCCGCGTACACCGTGATCAAACCCTCGCACAGCGCCGAATCCCAGATCAACCGCCTGTTCGAAGTCCTGGAAGGCACCCAGGCCGACCTGCCGCTGGTGCTGGACGTCGAGCTGCCGGACGCCATGCTCCCGGCGGGCATCACGGCGGTCGTGCAGGACTGCTGTCAGCGCGTCGCCGATCAGACGCAGCGCCGCCCGATCCTCTACACCGGGCGCTGGTTCTGGGAGCCGAACATCCAGCATTCGCCCACCTGGGCGCAGCACGACCTGTGGATCGCACACTACGGCGTCGATAGCCCCACCCTGCCGTCCGACTGGTCGGACTGGAAGTTCTGGCAGTATTCCGAAACCGGCAGCGTGGCGGGCGTGAGTTCGCGCTATACCGACCTGGACTGGTTCAACGGCTCGTATGAGGACCTGCTGGCCTATGCGCAGACGACGGAAGACGACCGGAAGAAAGCTCCGGCGGCGCTGCGTGGACGGGTGATCACCCCGGCGCTGCGGGTGCGCAGCGGGCCGGGCGTGCAGTACGACTACCTGGGCGATCTGCACGCGGGCGACGTGGTGGACATCCTGGCTATCGAGGGGAAAGAGGTGTGGGTTTCCATCGAGCCGGGGCGCTGGATCGCGCTGACGTTCAACGGCGAGCGCCACCTGGCGCTGGAATAACTCGACAGGGGCGTATCGCGCTACGCCCCTACAAAAAGAGCAGCGGTGAGCCAGGTCTTTACGTCGCGCTCTGCCCGGCGGCGGGATCGGTCTGCATCATGCCGAAGATCGTGCCCTCGACATCCTTGCAATAGGCCAGCCAGCCCACGCCGGGAACCGCATCCTTCGGGAAGACCACCGATCCGCCATTGGCGGTGACCTTCGCCAGCGCCGCGTCCAGATCGGTCACGTCGATAGTGTTGATCACCCCGGTATAGCCGTTGGCAAACGCACCGGCGGGGGTATACAGCCCGCCATTGATGCCGGGCGTCCCCTCCGGGCCGGTGCTCACCAGCCAGTATTCCACCGGGCCTTCCCACCTGATAAATTCCCAGCCGAACACCTCTTTGTAGAACGCGACGATCTTGGCCTTATCTTTGGCGGGGATTTCGAAATGAGTAACGCGGGACATGGCTTCAGCTCCTTGTGCTATGCATCAATGTACATTGATGGATTAATCAGAGTATAGCACACAAGTTCTGAAACGCAAACATACGTTCTAGATCGTGACGCCTGTCCCGCGCTACTTGAGCATTCCCCGGTACATGCCGGGGCGCGATCCGTCGATGGGCGTCGCGCCGCACACCTTCGCGTAGAATTCCTGCGGGCCGGTCCAGCCGATCACGGCGTAAGCGTAGCCCTGCGCCACCATGTCGTGCAGGCAGGCCAGCAGCAGCGCCGCCCCTGCCCCCTTGCCGCGCGCCTGCTCGGACACGCCGGTCGGCCCGAAGATGCCCCGGTAGCCGGTGTCGTAGCAGGCGAAGCCGATCAGCGTCTCCCCTTCGACGGCCAGAAAACACGAGATGGGCTGGCGCGCGAAGGTCACGTCGCATTCGTTGACCCAGCCCTGCGCAAAGTGCTCGCCGATCCACTTCAGCACGACGCTTTTTTCGACGCCGAGCGCGCGGCGGATGTCCACTCCGGCGGCGGCGCAGCGTTCCAGCGACGGCGCGATAGGCGGCAGATCGTAAAGTTTTACCAGCATGTCAGTCATAAAAAAGCTCCAGGTGTCAGAAATAAGTGGCGGGATTATGCCACACCCGCCGGGGCTTCGGCGACTCGACCCCCCGGCCCACTTGTGGTATATATCTGAATGGGGGACAAAAACAATGAACCAGAAAATCCAGGCGGACTACGATGAATTGGCCGACATGGCGGCCCGGTTTGCGGACGAAGGCGAGGCGGTCGAGCGGCTGACGCGCGCTATCGACCGGCTGGTCAACGACCTGTGCAGCGGCGGATGGATCGGGCGGGGTGCGGATCGTTTTTACAGCGAGGTGTTCGAACTGGTCCTGCCAGCCCTGCGCCGCCTGGGAGCAGCCCTGTACGACACCAGCGACGCGACGTCTCAGATCAGCCGGATCATGCAGGAAGCGGAAGAACATGCGGCGGGCCTGTTCAACGTCAGCCGGGGCGATCCCGGCGCCATACAGCCTACGAGCCAGGTCCACGACGAACAGCAGGCGGTTCTAAACAACCTGAAGGACTGAAATGGAGCGCGCCCCACGCTCTTTCTACCAGATCCTTACTGATCCTTGCAGAATAAACTAAAGTCCGCGAGACAGCACCCCCCACCCCACCTCCCCCGTGCACGGGGGAGGCGCAGGAGGGGGTGAACTTCACGGAAGTTTACTGATCCTTGCATAAATAGCTAAACTTTTTGCCTGGGAGATTTACCTCACCCCTGACCCCTCTCCAACTTTGGAGAGGGGAACAAGCCCGTTTTCTCCCCTCTCCAGCTTGCCTGGGGAGGGGCTGGGGGTGGGGTTTAGATTTCAAGGCAAGGATCAGTAGATAGTAATGCAAGGATCAGTAATGTTCGTTGGTTTTTTCACCCGGCCTCACCCCCTGGCCCCCCTCTCCAACGGAGTTAGCGAGGGGGAAGTGATCTCCCCTTCTTCCCTCGCTGGCTGCGCCGGAGAGGGGAGAAGGGGTCGGGGGATGAGGGGTGAGGCCGAACTCGCGTAAGGGTCTACTAATCGTGCTACGCCTGGGACTCCCAGCGGAAGAAGCGCAGCGCCAACACCGCACACACTACCAGCCAGCCGGTGATGATCGCCAGGCTGCGCGTCATGCTGAAGTACGTCCCGGCCTCGATCATGGTATGCCGCAGGGCGTCGCCCACGTAGGTCAGCGGGATGATGTCCACCAGCGGGCGAATCCAGCCCGGCATCATCTCGACCGGGAAGAAGATCCCCGACAGGAACATGAAGATGAAGTTCGGCAGCGCGACCAGGCCCTCGACGGCCTGTTCGGTCTTGGCCAGGCCGGAGATGAAGTAGCCCAACGAGATGAACATCGCCGCGCCCAGCAGCATCACGCCGAGGATGCTCAGCACGTTGCCGAAGACGATGTTGACGTCGAAGACGGCCACGCCCACGATAATGATCAGCCCGGTTTGCACCACCGCCATCGTCAGCCGGAAGGCGATCTGCGAGGCCAGCATGGTCGTCTTGGGGAGCGGCGTCGCGCCCAGGCGGCGCAGCACGCCCTTTTCGCGCAGGCTGACCAGCGGGGCCGCCGTGCCGAACAGGCCCATCTGCATCAGGCTCATGGCCAGGATGCCGGGCAGCAGGTAGTCGATGCTGCTCAGATCGTGGGTGGTCACTTTTTCGCTGCGCGTCGTCAGCGCGGGCTTGATCCCGGTCATGCCTTCGTTCATCCCGGCCACGATCTTATCGACGATGTTCAGCACGATCTGGGACGTGTTCTGATCGGCGGGATCGTAGTAGACGTCGAGCAGCGCCTGGGCGGGATCGCTGCCGCCGCCGGTCGGGTTGGACCGGTACGCCGCCAGCGCCGCGCCGGTCCCCGCCGGGATGATGATCACCGCCGAGCGATCCCCGTCTTTCAGGGCTTTCAACTCCTGGTCACGCTCGCCGGTCTTGATCTTGAAGGCATCGATCTGCTTGAACCCGGCGACCAACTGCTCGCCGCCCGCGCCGTCTTCGTTCACGATGCCGATGTCGAAGCTGATGTCGTTGCTGCCCGAGAAGATGATCCCGAAGATGATGATGAACATCACCGGGAACGCCAGCGTCCAGAACAACGCCGTCCGATCACGCATGAACTCGCGGATCGTCGCGATATACAGGTGTCTGAATGAACTGATCATGATGCGCCCTCCCCTAGTCCCTGATCCGGCGGCCCGTCAGCTTGAGGAACACGTCCTCCAGCGTGGCGCTGCGCACGCGCAGATCGTCGAAGTGAAGCTGGTCCGCCCGCGCCGCGTCGAGCAAGCCTTCCATCGTGCGCGGCGTATCGAGGGAGTAGAGAGTCACCAACCCGCCATCGCGCTTGGCGTTCTTGACACCGGGCAGGTGTTCCAGCAGGTCGAGCGAGGCGCTGTTTTTGTCCTCGAATTCGACCGCCGTCGTCTCGAAATGGTGGGTGATCAACGCCTGCGGCGAATCGAGCGCGATGATCTTGCCGCCATCCATGACGGCGACACGGTCGCAGAGCGTCTGGGCTTCTTCCATGTAATGCGTGGTGAGCAGGACCGTCTTGCCGCGCTTTTGCAGGTCTTTGACGACGTTCCAGATCTGGCGGCGCGACTGCGGGTCTAGCCCGGTGGTCGGCTCGTCCAGGAAGATCAGCGCGGGATCGTTGACCAGCGCCAACGCTAATGACAACCGCTGCCGCTGCCCGCCGCTGAGGTCCTTGCTGCGGGTCTTGCGCTTGTCTTCCAGGCTGACCAGGGCGATCAGCTCATCCGGCGGCAGGGCCTTCTTGTAGAACGATCCGAACAGGGTCAGCAGCTCATGCACGGTGTGCAGCGGGTACAACCCGGTGGTCTGCAACTGGATGCCGATCTGCTCCTTGATCCCGTTCGATTCCCCCTGGTGGGTGTGGCCGAGCACGCAGATCGTCCCGCCATCCGGGACGCGCAGCCCTTCGATGCACTCGACCGTGGTGGTTTTCCCCGCGCCGTTGGGACCGAGCAGGCCGAAGATTTCCCCTTCGGCGATCTCGAAGCTGATCCCATCCACCGCGGGGACGCCGCTATAAATTTTCCGTAACTCAGAGACTTCGATTGCTGGCATGTTGCCGGACTACCTTTCCCCTACGTGTTCCAGTCGCCACTAAAATACACTCTCCCGCCGGGGGAGAGTCAAGGGCGATTTGGGTTTTCACCTACCATAACTCTTAGTACGTCCAGACTCTAAAAGAGTTGCAGGGGATCCACCACCCCGAATCATGGTACTATTAGAAACAGCGGCGCAGCCGAGCGCCGACCTTATTTTTATTTCAGAAGGAGCATCCGATGAACCAGCTTTTAGCCGATAAACGTGTGGCGTATGCGCTGCTGGCCGGGGGGATCGTGCTGGCCTTGCTGTCGATCCTGATCGATCCGATCCGGGGCCACGACATCTATATGGCCACCAGCCAGATCATCGCCCTGATCGTGGGCGTCGTGGTCGCCGCCGGGGGCGCGTACCTGGCGTTCATGAAGAAGTAGATCGACCGGAACTCAAGAGATTTTGGACCAGAGGCGGGCGGCGTGCCCGCCTTTGACTTATCGCGTCCCCGGATTACAAGGCACGCAGCGCCGCCAACATGGCACCGCCATCAGGATAGCGAGCATCTGGCGAGAATTCGAGAGCCTGGTTGACCACCGCGCTAAAACCGTCCGGCACATTGGGGTTGAAACGACTGATCGGTCGCTCGGCCCAGGTGAAGGGTAATTCCAGGCGGGGATCGCTGCCGGTGAGCAGATAGTGGAGCAACGCCCCGGCGCCATAGACATCAGACGCGGGTGAGGCCTGCCCTCGATATTGCTCGGGTGCCATGAAACCCTCCGGCCCGACAAAAGCACCCCGCGTCGCCGTATACACCCGCCCCAGGCTGAAATCGACGAGCCGGACGTGCTTATCGGCGTCAATCATCACGCTGGTGGGCTGCACATTCCGGCAGATCAGGGGGGGAGTCTGACGGTGCAGGTAGCCCAAAACATCCGTTAACTCAATGGCCCACTGGAAAACCGTCGGGACGGGCAGCGGTGCCTTCAGCCCATCCACGATCTCTTGCAGGTTGTGGCCGTCAATGAACTCGACCACCAGATAGGCCGCCTGGGTTGCACGAATATACTCGAAA
>CAYRWY010000134.1:0-13288 GCA_964427955.1 uncultured Anaerolineaceae bacterium | reverse complement strand
CGGCCCAGCTATCCGTGGTACTGCTGCACGCCGTCAATAACAATGCCGCCAACAGCAGCACACCAAGCAAGCTCTGAGACTTTGCGGGGAAGAGACGAGACTTTTTCAAGAGCGATCCTTCTTCTACCACTCACTGGACTTAAGGAACTGGATCATAGCCCCCTGGACTCAGAGGATGGCACCGCCCGATGCGCTTCAAGCCCATCCAGCCCCCTTTGATCGCGCCATACTTTTGCACTGCTTCATAAGTATAACGCGAACAACTGGGTTCGTAGCGGCAGCTAGGAGGCAGCATTCGCGAGAACGTTAGCTGGTAGAAACGGATCAAGGCCAGGACCAGATATTTCATCCGCTTTGCTCTCCCGGAGTCAGCCATAACCTGGCCCGTTGCAGGCTGGTTACGACGGCCTCCTCCACGATCTGAAAGGGCTGTCCCGCTATCGGCCCGCGCGCAATCACGGCCACGTCGTAACCCTGCACCAGATGGGGATGAGCGTGACGCATGACCTCGCGCAGTAAGCGCCGGACGCGATTACGCCTCACGGCACTTCCAAGCTGCTTGCTGGTTACAAATCCATAACGGTTATGGGGTAACCCGTTGGGCGTCACGCTCAAAATCAGCAGTGGAGATCGCCACGTTTGGCCGGTTTGTCGCAGGTGCGCGAAATCTTCCTTGCGCCGAAGTCGCAAATAACGCTGCATCGCGGCAGGCTCAGCCGGACGATCTAGGCGTTCCAGTTCACTTTCTTGACATGGTTGTTCTTCTTCGGCGTCAAGACAGCACGGCCCTTCAGGCGGCGTGACTTCAAGACCCGGCGTCCATTTTTGGTCTGCATACGCTGACGGAAACCATGAACGCGAACACGGCGGCGAATCTTGGGTTGGTAGGTACGCTTTGGCATCTCTGAAACCTCTTTCAAAAAACGCGCACAAGGCGCGAGATGGTTAGGCAAGACAGGCTTACCAAACGGCAAGTATAGCGTATGGCCCTAGGGCGGTCAAGCGTGGACTTGACCACCCCGATCCGGCCAACGGATTCGCGCCGGACTCAAGACCGGGGGGCCGTTTCCAAGAGTTCGTCCAGCACCGTCACCAACTGATCCTCGGTCTGGTAGCCCACCAGGATTTTGAAGGTCTGCCCCTGGGCGTCTAGCAGGACGATGGTCGGGATGGCCGTCACGTCATAACGCGCCGCCAAATCGTGCGTGGAGATGTCATCCACGTTCAGGATATGGAAATCCACGCGATCCTGATACTGCGCTTCCATCCGGCGGATCGAGGGGCGCATCTGGTTACAGGGGCTGCACCACCAGGCCCCAAACTCGACGAAGTGCGGCTTGCCCTGATCGACGATCTGGTACGGCTCAGGATTGGGCGTAGGAGAGGCGAACAGGTAGGCAATGGCGGTCAGCGTGCCCATCGGGCCGGAGGCCAACGGCGACTGGGTCGGCGTGTTCAATACGCTGAAATTGGGCGTCGTAGTCGGCGACGCCACCCCCGCGACCACGGCCCGGAAGGCGGCGCGCTGGGCATCCGTGCACGCCACCACCGTGAACAGCAAGACAAAACTCAGCAGCAGACTCGAAACCAGGGTTCTTTCGATCATGGCGCCGTATCGCCGGGCTTGAGCTGGCCCAGCCCCCAGTTTTCCATCTCGCCCAGCAAGGCATAGTTGGTCATGTCCAGATCGATGGGCGTGAGCGAGACATAGCCGTTATGCGTAGCCCACAGGTCGGTTCCCTCTTCGTTCATATCGCCGCTGGGTGCACCCCCACCGATCCAATAATAAGGACGGCCATAGGGGTCCAGGCGCGTGATCAACTCGTCGTTGTACGTGCGCAAGCCCTGGCGAACCAGCTTGAATCCCTTGAGTTGATCGAGCGGCAGCGGGGGAACATTCACATTCAACAGCGTCAGGGGCGGGAGATTGCGATACAGGCCCAGGGCCACGAGTTGTTGGGCAATCGCCGCCGCCGCGCTGTAATCAGCATTCTCGGCATAGTCGATCAACGAGAACGCCATCGCGGGCTTGTGCCAGATGACCGCCTCAAAAGCCGCCGTGACGGTGCCGCTGTAGGTCAGGTCCTGCCCCATATTCGCCCCGCGGTTGATCCCCGATACGACCAGATCCACCGGCTCTTTGACAAAGCCCAAACTGGCGACGGCCACCGAATCCGACGGCGAGCCGGACGTGGCAAAAGCGTCGATTCCCGGTACGGCAAAGGGGAACGGATCAATACGGAGCGGTTTATGCATCGTCTTGCGGTGGCCAATCGCACTGCGATTTTCGCGAGGGGTCACGACCGTCACTTTGCCAAACGGCAGCATGGCGCGGGCCAGGGCGATGATTCCCGGAGCGTTTATGCCATCATCATTGGCAACTAGAATGTGCATGTTGTTCTGCCTGAAATAAGTGGATAAGGAGCCAGATTGTAACATGTCGAGCACGTGCTTCCCACCTGCGCCATTCCTGATCTTGTTGTGCCCCCGGGCTTATGATACAATGCTGCGCCGGGCCGGGACGCTGGTTTTCCCGACCTAATAACACACACCGGGACCTGGCGCGTGTTGTCCGGCAGCCGCCGGATTGCCGCCGGGGAAGAACGGTGTGAACGTTAAACACACCATTCAGGAGGATTGTTTCAATGCCCGTCATTTCCATGAAGTCTCTGCTGGAGACCGGTGTTCACTTCGGGCATCGTGCCCGCAAGTGGAACCCCAAGATGAAGCCCTACATCTTCACCGAGCGCAACGGCATCCATATCATCGACCTTCAGCAGACCATCGTTTTCATCGACGAAATCTACAACCATATCCGCGAAGTCGTCGCGGACGGCGGCACGGTCCTGTTCGTCGGGACCAAGCGGCAGGCCCAGGAAACCATCGCCTCTGAGGCGATGCGCTCCGGAATGCCCTTCGTCAACCAGCGGTGGCTGGGTGGCACGCTGACCAACTGGCGGACCGTGCGGGGCCGTCTGGATACCCTGAAGCGGTTGGAACGGCAGCGCGAAGAAGGCGGCTTTGAAGGGTTGACCAAAAAAGAACGCCTGCTGCTCGACCGCAAGATGGAAAAGTTGGACATGCGCTTCGGTGGTATGCGCAACATGAGCCGCCTGCCCGACCTGATGTTCGTGGTCGATGTGCGCCGCGAAGAAACCGCCGTCAAGGAAGCCAACATTCTGAACATCCCGATTGTGGCGCTGGTCGACACCAACTGCGACCCGGACCCGATCGACTTTGTCATCCCGGCCAACGACGACGCGATCCGCGCGATCAAGCTCTTGACCGCCAAGATGGCCGACGCGGCGCTGGAAGGTATCGCCCTGCGTAAGACGCGCGTCGACGAAGGCGAACTCGAAGAAGAAGCCGACTTTGTGGAAGCCGTCGCCGAGCTGGAAGACAACGAAGCCTACCTGGGCGAAGCCACGCTGGCCAAGCTGCGCAGTGGGGATCTCGACTTCATCGACGAAGATGAAGACCTTGAGGAAGAAGTTGCGTTCGACAACGAGAACGAGGAAAAATAAGCAATGGCAGTCACCGCTCAAATGGTCAAAGACCTGCGTGATATGACGGGAGCAGGCCCGCTGGATTGCAAGAACGCCCTGGCGCAGTTCGATGGCGACATGGACAAGGCCGCCAACTACCTGCGCGAAAAGGGTCTGGCCAAGGCCGCCAAGAAGTTGGGGCGCGCCACGAACGAAGGCATCATCCACGCGTACGTGCACCACAACAATCGCCTGGGCGTGATGCTGGAACTCAACTGCGAGACCGATTTCGTCGCCAAGACGGACCGCTTCCGCACCCTGGCGAATGACATCGCGCTGCAAATCGCCAACCTGGGCGCGCAGTACGCCCGGCGCGAAGACGTGCCCGCGCGTGTGATCGAAGCCGAGCAGGCGATCCAGATGCGCCGTGCGATGGACGAAGGCAAGCCCGAAGCCGTCGCCGCCAAGATCGTCGAAGGCCGCATGGGCAAGTTCTACGAAGAGATCGTCCTCTTCGACCAGGCTTTCATCAAAGACGACAGCGTCACCATCGGCCAGATGGTCTCCCAGGCCATTGCCGACCTGGGTGAGAACATCACCGTCAAGCGTTTTGCCCGCTTCGCTGTGGGCGAAAACGCCGCTCAGGAAGAAGCGTAGGAGTACCTCCAGTGATGACGAGGGGGATTAGGATCAACAACCTAATCCCCCTTTTTGTGCCTATTAACCATCGGCTGCTTATCTAGACCAATGGAGCAACAGCATGACCTCTTCAGAACAACACCCCGCCCCGCGCTTCCGGCGCATTGTCCTCAAACTGAGCGGCGAGGCGCTGTCAGGACCGCATGGCTTCGGCATCGATCCGGAACAGGCGGCCATCATCGCCCGCAAGATCAAGTCGATCTACGATCTCGGTGTCCAGGTTGCGATGGTGATCGGCGCAGGTAACCTGTGGCGCGGCAATAACGGCGTGCAGCAGGGCATGTCGCAATCGACCGCTGACCACATGGGCATGATCGCGACCGTCATGAACGGGCTGGCGCTGCAAGATGCGCTGGAACGGGCCTCCGTCCCGACGCGCGTCCAGACGGCTATCGCCATGAACCAGGTCGCCGAACCTTACATCCGGCTGCGCGCGATCCGGCACATGGAAAAAGGCCGCGTGGTGATCATTGCCGGGGGGACCGGCAACCCTTATTTCACGACGGATACCGCCGCCGCCCTGCGCGGCATGGAAGTCAACGCCGACGTGATCATCAAGGGCACGCAGGTGGATGGCGTTTACACGGAAGATCCCAAAAAGAATCCGGACGCCAAGAAGTTCGAGCGGCTGTCCTACTCCGACGCCATCAAGTACCGGGTGCGGGTGATGGACCTGACGGCGATCACGCTGTGCATGGATCACAAACTGCCGCTGATTGTGCTCAATGTCTGGGACGATCACAGCCTGCTGGATGCCGTGCTCGGCAAGCCGGTCGGGACCTTGATCGACGGCGAATAGCAAAAAAAGTGGGCAAGGGTATCCTTGCCCACCTGGTTTTACCACTCAAACGCGGAGCCGGAGGGGGGAGTATCTGACTTTTTGTCCTCCTCCTGCGCATCGACCCACGGATCGCTGGCCGGAGCGGGTGCCGCCGCCGCATTGGGATCGGGTTCCCCCTGCGTGACGGTAACGTGCGCCGACATCAACGGCTTCTGCACTTCTTTCCCCGTCCCATCCTGAATCACCACGTAGCCCTGATCGCGCTCCATGAAATTGTAGAAGGACTGAAGCTCCTGGGTCAGGCGGGCATTCAGAGCGTCCACCAGCCGGGGACCGCTGGCCAACGTGGTGATGATGGTGAATTCTTCGGAGCCGTTACGGTGGCCCACGAAATCGTCCGCGCTGCCGTGTTCGTTGACTAACTGCGTGATCGAGTTTCCGGCAAAACGCAGGACTTCATTAGCCGTCACAAACCCGTAGAGATCGCGGAACACGCTGAAATTCTCGATCCGCACGTCGATCCGAAACCAGCCCAGCCGGGTGGCCAGCGTCTTGACCTGTTCGTCGATCAGGCGGCCCGTCGGGAGACCGGTGCGCGGCTCCGTCAGCCCATCGCGCTCCGCCCGGCGCAGCGCATTGCGCACCCGCAGCGTGAGAATGTCCAGATCGAGCGGCTTTTCGATGAAATCGTACACGCCCTCTTCCAGAATCTTGTTTTGCAGCACCACTTCGTGCTGACCCGCCATAATCATCACGGGGATGTGGCCGGTGCGGGGCGTATCGCGCAGCGCCCGAAAAGCGTCGATCCCGGCCATGTCGCCCATGCGCGCCGCCAGCAGGATCAGGCTGGGGCGCACGGTCTGCGCCAGTTGCAGCCCTTCACGACAGGTGAGCGCTACGTGAACCTGATATTTTTCGAGTGTGAAATGCTCACGCAGGGTTTCCGCCAGCCGCGCGTCCATCTCGATAATCAGCAGTTGGTTGGGCATGTTCAACACCTTATATATTAGAGGTCATCCATGACCGCTTCAACGCGGAACTGACCCTCGGCAGTGTCCGCTGACCCCGCCAGAGCTTCCTCGCGCGGGAGGGAAGGCCGGGCCACGTCCGGGCGCAGCACGTTACGCAGCGGCAGCACGGAAGCGGTGGGCGGAATGTTGTCCGTATCGACGGCCTGGAGACGTTCGGCATACTCCAGGATCGCCGAAAGCTGCCCGGCATACCGATCAAGCTCTTCCTCGGTCAATTCCAGTTTCGCCAGATCGGCGATGTGCTCAACCATGTCACGATCGATTTTCACGGTGCTCTGCTCCCGATGGTCAGACACTACCAAACCTATACAAATTATAGCTCACCTGGAATAAGCAGCGAAAAGTACGCCCGCAGCGACCTGAGCCGCGGGCGTCGTCAGTTTGACCAATGGTTTCGAGCGGGAAAACACTACTTGGGCAGACCCTCAAAGTCGGCGAACTGGTCGTTGACGATTTTGCTGGACGAGAGCCGGGTCGTGCTGCCGTCCGCCAGATGGTAGGCATACACCTGGTAAGTGCCGGTCTCGTTGGAGTCGTACACCAACATGCTCTCATCCCGATGCCAGGCCGGGTACTCCTGAATGCTCGCATCATCCGGTGTGACCTGCACCTGGTCGTAGATGCGGAGTCCGGCTGCGTCGAACTGCGCGTAACAAATCACCGCGTCTTCATAACTGGGAATGTCGTCATTCCGGTCGAGCATGTAGGCTACTTTGGTTTCGCTCGGCGCTACACAGAGTTTGTGCCAATGGGCGGACGTCGGTCGCTCGATT
This sequence comes from uncultured Anaerolineaceae bacterium, assembly GCA_964427955.1. Classification (GTDB taxonomy): domain Bacteria; phylum Chloroflexota; class Anaerolineae; order Aggregatilineales; family Aggregatilineaceae; genus JACRBK01. The sequence continues at coordinate 6,519 of CAYRWY010000134.1, read as the reverse complement.
TCCTCGTAGCGGCCCGCCTGCCCAGGATCAGGCGTCAGCAGGAAGGACTGAAACCCCGCCGCCGTCAGGCGATCCACGAAGAGACGGCCATCCCGCAGGGCGCTGTTCACCCATTCGTAACAGCGCAGCGCGGGGTCCGAGAGCAGCTCCTCATCACCCGGCGCCGCCGTCGGCAGTGTCCAGAAGACCTGGTTGGACGAATCTCCCGCCGGAGAAAAGCGGTTGAAGACAATCCGGTTCGTGCCGTCACGCGTCCAGGTCGGGTTGAAGTTAGGATAGTCGGTCGTCGTCAGCTCGCGAAACCCGCTGCCATCCGCGTTGATCACGCAGATCTTAGACCGCCAGTCTTTGAAACCCGCGCCATATTTTTCGGCCCGGAAGAACGTCAACATGCTGCCATCCGGGGACCAGGACGGCTTGAAGTCATTCCGGCTGGTGGTCAATTTCACGTCGCCTGCCGCTGCATGGATCGTGATGTTCAGGTTGCTCGAAGACGCCCACCGCTGGTCGTCCACCTGCCCACGCGCGATCCGGCCACGAGTCAGCACCAACCCGGCCAGACCGGCGGCGGTCGTTTTCAAGAAGGCACGTCGTGAAAGTCCGGCAGTCATGTCACTGGCCTTTCGCATCAAGTTCTTTGTTGCCCCAGTAAGGACTGACCTGTTTCCAGGGCGTGACGTGCGGTTTGCGGAAATCACGCCGGACCGCTTCGATGGTCTCACCGCGCACGTCGATGTCTTCCAGGCGGGCGGGAGTCATGCCCGCGCGCACCGCCCATTCGAAGGTGGGCACCTCGTCCAGTGCGAAGCCCATCACACTGGACGCGACCATATCCGTCGCGAGCGGGTGGGTGCCCGCGATAATCAGATCCATATCGACCAGGTACGCCCCGGCCCCCAGCGATGGGCCATCCCCTTCCATCGCGAGCAGGCCATCGATCACCGTCAGGCCCATTTTGTTGGCGCGCGCCATGTCCACGATTTCGATGGCGATCCCAACGTCGGCGTATTCCGCCCCCAGGTCATGCACGTAGCCACGCACCGTGCCGTACTCGCTGCCCGCATAGAGGCCGATCACGTTCTTCAGCCCCAACGTGACGGTCGCCAACGTGTGGGTCTTCATGCGCGGGACGGAGACCAGCAGATCGATCTCGGTCAACGAGTGGTGCAGCTTGAGCGTCTTGAACACGTAATTGTCCGGGACACTGACCTCGACCAGCTCGCCGGTGTGCAGATTCACCAGCGGAATGTCAAGCTCCTGCGCCAGATCGGTATAGCCCAACTGGTCGAACACGAACCGCTGCATCCGGTCGAGCAGCTCAACGTCATGGGTGCGATAGGCTTCTCCGCCGATGATGTTGAAGCCAGGCGCAGCGGCGGCTGATCCTTCGCCAATGCAGACGGTTTTGCCCGCCGCCTTGAGCAGCTCGGCCAGGGTCCGCACGACTGCCGGGTCGGTCGTATCGGTCGCGGCGTTGCTCACCAGGTTGGGCTTGAGCATGATCGACGCTTTGTCTTGGGTTACGGCCTCGATTCCGCCCAGCAGATCAATAGCCTGCGTTACGGCCTGAGCCGTATCGCCATTTTGCCGCCGGACAATGCTCACGATCGGTTTCGTTTCGCTGGCCGCCAGCGCCTCCAGCCGGACGAACGGCGCGACCGCCGCCGCCGCCGTCAACACCTGCACGCGTTGCAGGAACTCACGCCTGGTGATCGTCATCCTGACCTCTTTTCTTTTACCCAGGGGTTATAAGAGCCTGGGCGCCCTCTTCATCAGTATACGTCTGACTCCTGACAGGAGTTACGTCGCTAGCGTGCTTCCCACACCGGGATGCCGCTCAGGATACGATGGAGTTGGTCGGAGAAGCGATCCAGATCCAGGGGCTTGGCCACGAAGCTGGAAAACCCTTGACGGCGGGTGTTGTTGATCTCGGCGGTATGAACCGTGCAGGCGACAATCGGCACTTTGGCTTCGATGTGCTCTTTGAGCAGAGCGAGAACTTCGTACCCATCGAGCTTAGGCATTTCGAGGTCGAGAAAGACAATATCGACCGCGTCCAGCGTTTCCAGCGTCTCTTCAAGGCGCATGGGATCGGTCACCGCCGTGTACGAAATATCCTCCTGATCGAGCAGGCGTTCCATGACATAGACGCTGTAGGCGTCATCGTCAATGATCAATGCGTGGAGAATGGCCATACTATCCTACCTATATACCATAACGGTAAAACCCTCAAAGAAAACTCTATTTAATGTGCCATACCTGCTCACCGTTGAGGATACGGTTTAGCGCATTGGGAAAAGTATCGTAGTCGAGGGGCTTGGCGATCACCCCATCAAACCCCGCTTCTTTGAGCATCTTCACTTCTTCGTTCATCACGCTGGCCGTCAACGCAATGACTTTGGTGGATTGGAAGTGCGCGCTCTGGCGGATCAACTTGAGCATCGCAAACCCGTCGATGGGTTCCATATGAATATCCAGAAAGATCACGTCCGGCTTCAAACCGACGCTGCTCAAGCGGCTCTCGAAATTGGCGCTATCCTCAAAGATCCACACTTTCTGGTAGCCCATCCCGCGTGTCAGGCAGACTCTCATCACTTCGCGGCTCAACTCATCGTCCTCAAAGTACAGGATCACGGGGTCCGGCATAGATGAATCCTCCACTAGACAGTGGGTACCAGCGATGATTTTATCGGCAAAGCGACATAAAAGGTAGCACCTTTCCCCAAGACACTCTCGACCCACAACCGTCCGCCGTGGGCTTCGGTCAACCGCCGCGAGATGGGCAGCCCCAGCCCCGTCCCTTCCGCCTTCCGCACGCCTGATTTCGCCTGGCGGAAAATCTCGAAGATCAGCTCGTGATCTTTCGGCGCGATGCCCGGACCGGTATCCTGCACCGAGATCAGAATCTCCTCACCGGTACGCGCCGCCCGGACGGTGATCTGGCCCTCCTCGGTGAATTTGCACGCGTTCGACAGCAGATTGAGCACGATCTGCCGGATGCGCTGCTCGTCGCCCACCAGGGTCGGCAGGTCCGCTTCGACGTCGCATTGCAGCGTTACCGGCTTTTGCAGCAGCAGCCCTTTGGCGGTCTCGACCGCGACCTGGATAATGTCGTTGACCTTCAGGCCCTCTTCCACGAACAGTTCCAGCGATCCGGCCTCGATCTTGGAAATGTCCAGCACGTCGTTGATCAGATTGAGCAGATGCTTGCCGCTGGCTTCGACCTTATGCAGCATTTCCTTCTGCTCGGCGTTGATCTCGCCAAACATACCCAGCGCCACGAATTTCGTCAGGTTGATGATGGCATTGAGCGGCGTGCGCAGTTCGTGAGAAACGCTCGCCAGGAACATCGATTTCACCCGGTCCGCCTGTTCGGCGTGCTCGCGCGCTTCCTCCAGGCTGATCTCGCGCTGCTGGATGGCATTTGCCATTTCATTGAAGGCCGTCGCGAGCTGTCCCACTTCGTCCAGCGAATTCACCGGCGCGCGCTGGTCATACTGGCCGCTGGTCATGGTGTGCGCGATGTCCCGCAGGGCATTCAGCGGGCGGATAGTCGTGTAGTAGATCGCCACGTAGATGATCGAGATCGCCAACAGGGTCAGCGCGGTGAAAATCCAGACGGTGACGTTGAGGGTTTCGTTCTGAAACGAATAGATTTCTTCCAACTCGACGAGGATGACCACCACGACCGAGGACGTCTGCGTCCCGGCGAGCACGGGCACATACGCCACCGCGTGAGGCACGCCGCCATCGCCGGAGATCAGGTTGTTGAGAATGACCGGGTGGCCATCTTGAGCGGCGTTGAGCGACGAACGATCAATGCGGATGCCGTTGGCGAGGACATCCCCTTGCAAGCGCCGGTCAGAGGGTTTGATGATAGTCCGGGCGATGATCTGATTGTCATACACAACGCCCAGGTGCACGGCAGAGCGCCCGAATGTCAGGTTATCCAGAAACTGGTCGGTGATCCGGCGGCGCATCACGATGGCCCCCAGTTGGTTGCCGGTCTGGCTGCTGACCGGGGACACCGCCGCAATACTGATCTGAGTCTGCCCCTCTTCGTTTTCGATCATCAGCGCGATGGTTTCCTGGCCGGACAGCCCGATGGCGAGCAGCTTATCTTCCTCGATGAAATCCTGCTGATCGGTGGCGGTATCGACCAGCCGCTTACCGTCACCATCGACCACCGTGATATCGTCCAGCTTGAGCGAGACGTTCGCCGTGTTGACAATCTCCGCCACGTCATCGGCGCTGCGCCGGCCCACCGCCTGGAAGAAATGCACGCTGGTGGACAGAAAATTGATGTCGATCAGCAACTTGTCTTCAATCTCGGCCAGGCGATTCTGGAGAATATTCACTTCCTCGCCCACGCGCTCGCTGCCCACCTGCTCGGTCAGGCTTTTGGTGTTGCGGTTGAGCAGAAAAACCGTGCTCACCAGAAAAATGCTCAAGACGAACAGCACGAAAATATTAAGTTTGACTCCCAACCCGGGACGTTGCAGTATCTTGTTCATAATAATTCTCGCTCGTCAAAAAAAGACAGCCGCCGTAAGTTTATGGCGGCGGCTATACTATCATCCCTTCGACCTTAGCGAAAGAGGTCTGAAATTGAGGAAACTGGGGCGGCTGCTCAACAGCTTTTGCAGCGCGATGAAGCCAAACAGCAGGATGCCGATGATGATTTTCGTCCACCAGGGAGTCAGCGATCCGTCCAGGGTCAGATAGGTGCGGATCACACCGGGCAGCAGGGTGCCGATGAAGGTCCCCACGACATAGCCGACCCCGCCCGTCAAGAGGGTGCCGCCGATCACCACCGCCGCGATGACATCCATTTCGGCCCCCACAGCAATCGTCGAATCGCCGGAACGCTTCGACAGGGACAGGACGATCCCGGCAAAGGTCGCCAGAAAACTGCTCAGCGCATAGACGGCGATGGTGGTGCGCCCGACTGGCACGCCCAGCAGCAGCGCCCCGGTGTCATTACCCCCCATCGCATACACGTTGCGCCCGAACCGGGTGAAGTGTGCCAGGACGAAGCCAATGGCCAGCACCGCAAGAAAGGCCCCGGCGGCAAAGGTGAACCGGCCCTTGTCGGGAAACACATACACGAGCTTGGATACGTCGGTATAGAAGGGGTGCTTGATGCTGATCGAATCGGTCGTCAGCACATACGCGCCGCCGCGCGCCAGGAACATGCCCGACAGGGTGGCGATGAAGGGCGGAATCTTGAAGTAGTAGATGACGATCCCCATCATCATGCCGAACACGGTCCCAATCGCGAGCACGGCGCCGAACACGAACAGCGGATGGTACCCTTCGCGCTGGATCATCAAGGCGCAAAAAACGCCGGTGAAGCCGATGACCGAGCCCACCGACAGATCGATCCCGCCGGAGATGATCACGAAGGTCATCCCCACCGCCGGAATACCCAGATAGGCATTATCGCGCAGCAGGTTACACACCACGCGCATCGAGCCAAAACTCGAAAAGCGCGAGTAGCAGAAGGCGTAGAGCAGGGTAAAGACCACGCACGTCATTAAGAGAGGAAAGAATCGCGACTTCATGCTTTTCTCCTAAGAGGCTGCATCATAAATCTTCTGAATTCTTCCGACTGGAGCAGCAGGACCAACAGCACGACAATCGCCTTCACGACCAGATTGGCCGTCGGGTGCAGCTTGCTCACGTAGAGTCCGACGATCAGGCTTTGGATGACCAAGGCCCCCAGGGCACTGTTCATCAGGTTGAAGCGCCCCCCGGTGAGCAGCGTGCCGCCGATCACCACCGCCAGGATGGCGTCGAGTTCCGCCCATTGGCCGGAGGTGTGCGGGTCCGCCGACTTCACTTCCCCGGCTACCTTCAACCCCGCGAGCGCCGCGCACATCCCCGACAGAACGTAGACCGACAGCTTGATCAGGGCCGCATTGATCCCGGCATAATAACTGGCGCGCGCATTGATACCGACCGATTCGATCATCAGCCCGATGGCCGTCCGCCGCACCAGGAGATAAACGACGAGCAGCACGGCCAGGGACAGGATGATGGGGAACGGGATGCCATACCCGATCACCCCCCGCCCCATATAAGCCAGCGTGTCATTCGTATAGGTGGGCGACTGTCCCTCGGTCACCATCTGGGCGATGCCACGACCGGCAATCATCAGAATCAGGGTGGCGATGATCGGCTGGATGTCGAAAAAGGCCACCAGGATACCGTTCCACAGCCCGCACAATGCCCCCACGCCGACCGCGATCAGAATGACGGCCCCCGGCGTATAGAAAATGCTGTCAGCGCCCCGCTCGTGGCGGTTGATCAAGACGACGGCCACGGCGGAACAAATCGCCATCACCGCCCCAACGGACAGGTCAACCCCTTTGGTCGCGATCACCAGGGTCATGCCCACAGCCAGGATGATGATGGGCGCCGCCCCGTCGAGAATGCTGATCGGGCTGCCGATCAGGCGGCCCTGGTTCCCATGGCCATGATGAACAGCAGGACAATCGTCAGCCGGGGGACAGGGAA
>CAYRWY010000133.1:0-13463 GCA_964427955.1 uncultured Anaerolineaceae bacterium | reverse complement strand
GGCAGCAGCGCCGCGTTTTCGACCGGGTCCCAGCCCCAATAGCCGCCCCAGCCCAGTACGTCATACGCCCACCAGGCGCCGAGCAGCAGACCCATCGCCAGGAACATCCAGGCGATCAAGGCCCAGCGGCGGGTCGCCCGCAGCCAGTCCGACCCCAGTTGGCCGGTCGCCAGCGCCGCGAAGGCAAAGGCGAAGGGGATGGTAAAGCCGACGAAGCCCAGGTAGAGCATGGGCGGATGAAAGACCATGCCGAAATGGCGCAGCAGGGGGTTGAGGCCCTGGCCGTCGGCGGGAGTGAACACGCTTGCGGCGGCGACCGGCGCAAACAACGCCGATTTGACCGTGCCGTCCGGCATCGCCCAAAAACGCTTAAAAGGATTCTCGATGAAATTATTCAAGATCAAAAAGAAACCCAGCGTCGCCATCGTCGCCACGATCACGTAGGGCATCAGGCGGCGCTCCGAGCGCCAGTTGATCAGCAGCGCAGCAAACGTGAAGATGCTCATCAGCCAGGACCAGAACAGGAGCGACCCGGACTGGCTGCCCCACAACCCGGTGATCAGGTAAAAGTCGGGCGTGTCGCGGCTGGACGTCTGCCAGACGTACGAGATATCGAACCGGTGATTGACCATCGCTTCGATCAACAGCAGGCACGAGATGGTCAGCAGGGGGAAGGTCATTAACGCCGCGTTGCGGGCGCTGACGACCAGCGCATCACGGCGAACGTATACTCCGACTAACGCAGCGGCCAGGGCATACGCCGCTGCCAACAAGGCCAGGCCAGTGGTTACAATGCCGACTTCAGCGATCATGGCACTCGTTCCTCAATAGTCGCTAAATGGACGGTCGAATGCTTCGATAGTGATCATAGCAAATTCTGATAGATTCTGCGATGATAATCACAAATTATCAAAGCATAAGGATTTCATATGCGAACATTATAACGCCAAGGGTAGGAAGATGACCCGGGCTGTCAGGATGAAAAAACGCCGGTAGCATCACCGGCGTTCTGGTCGAAAAACTGGGATCGTCTGGCTACTGGGTGACCTGTTGGGGCACATCTTCCTGGTACTTGGTCGGACACTTGAGTGTGATTTCGTCCGCGTAGAAGACGGGTTCGCCGTTCACCATTTTCAGCTTACCAGACATGATGGCCTGCGCTTCATTCTTCAGCAGGTCGGGGATTTCCTTGTCGTGCGCGATCACCTTCAGGCGGGCATTGTCGGGATCGATCACGGCATTGTGCAGTACGAGCGCCAGGCCGCCTTGCTTGCGGATGGCATCATTACTGTTGGGAATATTGGCGACCACGAAGCTGAGTTCCTGGGTCTGCTGATCGTAGGTCGGTTCGCCAACCACGGCCCCCGAGACGCGCGCCGTCTTGTCGATCATCTTCGAATCGTTGAGCAGGTCATCGACCGTGACGTAATAGCGCGCGCCGATCAGGCTGCTCGAATACAGCAAATAGCCCATCGCACCCAGAATGATGACGCCCACGAGCAGGAATTTCCAGCGACCCGAGCGCTTTACGGCGCGCCGTTCAACCGGCAGAACGCTGTCTTTCTCCCACTGAATTTCCGCCATGCTGCGATCCTTTCAATCACCCAAATTCCAATAAAACATCAATGTTTATTGTAGCAATCCCCTGCCGATCCTACAAGCGATTAAGACGTGGGCTTGGGGCTTTCCTCTAACTGCGAGGTGCAGTGCGGGCAGCGGGTGGCCTTGATCGGGATGGTGGACAGGCAGTACGGGCATTCTTTGGTGGTGGGCGCTGCCGGAGGGGCTTCGGGCGGGCGGGTGAGCCGGTTGATCTGCTTGACCAACAGGAAGATGACGAACGCCACGATCAGGAAGTTGATCACGGTGTTGAGGAACGCGCCGTAACTGAGGGCGACCGTCCCAGCTTCTTTCGCCTGGGCCAGCGTGTCGAAGTGCTCGCCCTTCAGGGCGATGTAGAGATTCGAGAAATCGACGTTGCCCAGCAGCACCCCGATCGGCGGCATGATCACGTCGTTCACCAGCGATTTGACGATATCTCCGAAGGCCGCGCCGATGATGATACCGACGGCCAGGTCCAGAACGTTGCCGCGCATGGCAAAGGTCTTGAATTCGTCGAGGAATCCTCCGACCTTTTTTCCCTGCCCTACCAACATTTTGCCACCCTGTTCAAATCTTTGTGCCATCGTTCCAAACTCCTCTCACTCTTACTATTCCGTATAAATCATTCTCGACATATACGCCGCGCCGACGGTGAGAATCGCCCCGACGCCCATCACGATCACCAACACGTTGACGCCTGCCGTGCGCGGTGCTTCTTTCTTTTCGGTCAGGGACCAGGAAGCCAGGTAGGTTTCGAGGTCGGTCAACTGCTGATCGCTGAGCGGTCCCCCGGCAGCGACACCGAACGCGGGAATATGCTGCTCGCGGACGACCTGTAGGGTGGTGTCCGCGGAGAATTTGAACGCGGGAAAATCGGGCTTCTGGCGCCCCTGGCCCTCCGGGCCATGACAGCCGTTGCAGAATTTGGCATAGACGACGGCTCCGGCCTGGGGATCGCCAAAATAGTTCGGGACCTGCGCTACTTTGGCCTGGATGTTCGGCTCCGGCAGCGCGGGAGATTCGTCGGTTTCCCAGGTCTTCAGGTAAGCCACCAGATCGTCGATCTGGCCTTGATTCAGCAGCTTGTGATAGGCAGGCATCGCCGGTCCGTCTTTTTCGCCGGGTTTCACCCCCTTGAGGATCGCCGTACGGGCCGCATCGTCGTCGTATTCGATGGCGGCGAACGCTGGCCCGGTGCCCAACGCCTCGCCGCGCGGTCCATGACAGGCCTGGCAGAACTCAGCGTAGACGGCGGCGCCGCGCGCGGCGGCCAGTTCGGCGGCTTCGCTGCTGCCTTCGCCTTCCTGGGCCGAGGTAGGGTGCGCTGTGCCAAGGGCCGCTGCGATCAAGAGTACGCCAGCAACCAGAGTCAGGATGGGAATCAAACGTCTCATATAGTCATCTCCTGTGGGAGTTATCTCTCTGCCCACTCATATTATACAGTGAGCGGGGAAGAACGAGAAACCCTGGGCGGCTTGTCAGGGTAACGGTCTTCGTGTAGAGTTTTTCAGCAGGGGTTTCTTTCGTCAGGCTGGGGCTGAACGCGAGTGAGGAGACATGCAAGCCGGGACTTCAGTGGGCCACTTGCCCGTGATCAATATTGAGCTGTCGCAGCCGGGAGACCGGGGCAGCTTCGTCATCCGTGCCGTCGATGCAACCACGCAAAAGGTCATCTGCCAGAACACGCTTCCCGAACATATCAGCGATGTCCAGTACCTTTATACGGCGCGCCTCCTGGAGCACGATCCTGGCAAGGTGGCCAGCGGCTCCCTCGACATGAAGGACGAGACGTGGAAAAAAACGGATCGTTATAAAGACATGGCCCGCTACGGCCAGAAGCTCTACACCGATCTGTTTGGCGACAAGGGCGAGCTGCGCAACCACGTGCGGAAGTCGCCGCACCTCAAGGGCGGCGTGCAGTACGTGCTGAAGCTGTATAACACCGCCTCCGAACTGTGGAATATTCCCTGGGAATATTTGCATGACGGCGAGCGCTTCCTGGCGGTGGACAGCCAGACGGCCATCGTGCGGACGACGCCCGACATCGTGCTGGACCGGGCCGCGCAGCAGTTGGCCGAAACGCCCTACCCGCTGCGGGTGCTGTTGTTCATCTCCGATCCGAAGGACGTGAACCCGCTGAATATCGACTACGAGGTGCAGACGATCCGTTCGGCGCTGCAACCGGCCATCGACGCGCACCAGGTCGAGCTGGACATCGTCGAAGAAGGCTCGTTGGCTAACCTCGACTTGAATCTCTCCTACGAGCCGTATCACGTCCTCTTCTACACCGGGCACGGCGCCATGACGCCGCAGGGCGGGGTGCTGGTCATCGAGGATGACCAGGGGGACGTCGAGCTGGCCAATCTCAACAAGATTTCGGAAGTGCTGCGCAAAGCGGGCGGGCTGCGGCTGGTGGTGCTCAGCGCGTGCCAGTCCGGCCAGATCGACGAGACCAAAGCCGCCAGCGGGATCGCTACCGGGCTGCTGCAAGTCGTCCCGGCGGTAGTGGCGATGCAGTTTTCGATCCTGGAAACCAGCGCGCGGGTGTTTGCGCAGACGTTCTTCGAGCACGTCGGGCAGGGGGCCACGCTGGAAGTCGCCATGCAGCGCGCGCGCCACGCGATGAACCAGGCCAGCCCGGCCCTGGCCGACTGGGGCGTGCCCGCGCTGTACGTGCATACCCTGGGGATGCGCCTGATCGATCCGCAGCGCCCCAAGGAGTCGCCGAGTCCGGCCAGGAGCATTCAGATCGATCCGCTGCCCAGGCCGCCGCTGTTCGTGGGGCGGCGCGACGAGCAGCGCCAGATGCGCCAGCGGCTCCCCTACCTGAATTTCAACACGATCTACGTGTGGGGCATGGCCGGGATGGGCAAGAGCGCCCTGGCCGCGCGCGTGTTGGAGCGCCCTGGCCGCAAGGATATTCTCGATTCCGCGCTGGTGATCCCCTGCAAACAAACGCCGCCGGGCCAGATCCTGACGCGCATGGCGGACTGGCTGGCCGGTCCATATCCCGAAGCGGCCACCGCGCTGCGCAACCCCCAGCTTTCGCCGGACCGGCGCGTGATGATGGCGGCGCAGGTGGTGCAGCGGCGGCGGATGGTGTTGGTGTTTGATCGCTTCGACGCTTACCTGGCTCCCTGTGATGACCGCGTCCACTGGGAGATCGAAAATCCCGCGCTGGCCGGATTCTTTCACGCCATCGCGACCGCGCCCTGGACGATCCTGACCATCTTCACCAGCCGCTATCGCTGGAAGCTGCTCAACAGCCTGGACGAAAGCCGCTGTGACGAAATCCACCTCGACCAGTTGGCCCTGTGGGAAGTGGGGATGCTGATCCAGGGGTTGGAGCACCTGAAAAAGGTCGATCTGGAGCCGCTGGGCGAGATCGTGGATCAGGTCGGCGGGCACCCGTCCACGATCTACGGTCTCGAAAATCAGGCGGCCAAAGAGCGGGATCGGCTGGCCGCCAACCCCAGCCGGGTTGCGCAAATGCTGGCGCAGAGTTGGGGCGCGAACTTCTTGAACGAAGTGGTGGGACGGCTGCCCCCGCCAGAGCGGGAGGCTCTGCTGCGCCTATCCGTGCTGGACAGCGCCTTCTGGACCGACGATGTCCAGTTTTCGGCGGGCGTTCCCACCCGGCAGGAAGCCGAGCAGATGATCATGCATTGGGAGGCGCTCTCGCTAGCCCATTTCGTCTACCACGATCCCGACACCGACGCGGTCTGCTACGGGATTCCGCAGATGGTGCGGACCTTCATGCGGGCGCACTGCTCGCCGGATCAGATGAAAGATCTGCACCGTAAGGCGTCCATGCTGCTCGAACGCAAATTCGCGGTGATGGCCGAGGAACGCTGGCGGGCCGGGGTGGGTCCGGAGCCATCGCAGACCGATCCGTTCGACAAAGCCCGCGCGGAACTGCGCTTTGTGCTGGAAAAAGGCTCGCACGAGGCCATCACGGTGTTCGTCAACCGGGCGCTCTCGTGGCGCAAACACCTGGTGCAGGTCGGCGAGCACGAGAAGGCGGCGGACATCGTCAACGACGTATGGCCCGTGATCAAGCAGCGCTATGGCCAGCCGGAACTGGCGCGCAAGCTGCTGGAAGAGACGATCCAGACGACCACTGGCCGGTCCCAGTACCTGGCCCAGATCAATTACGCCAACTTCTTGACCGACGATGGCCAGTTCGAGGAGGCGCTCGCGCGGCTGCAAGAGTCGCAGCGCCGGGCGCTCAAGGATGATGACCTGTCCAATGCCGGGGTGGCGTTGGCCTTGCAGTTCACCATCTATTCGCGGCAGAAAAAGCTCGATAAAGCGATCAAAGTGGCCGAGCAAAACCGCGAGCTGTGCAAAAAGACGGGCAATGTCACGGGTGAAGCCGGGGCGCTGTTGGACATCGCGATCTGTTTCCACCAGCGCGACAAGCCCGCCGAGGCCCTGAAGATGCTGGCGATTGCCGAGGCCCTGCTGCGTGATCGTCAGGACAAGAAAGCTGGGCGGCGGCTGATGGATATTCTTCACCGGAAAGGGATGATCCTCCGGCAGGAGGGAAAATTCGGCCCGGCTATCGACTGCTTCCAGGCGACCTACGACATGGCCCAACAGCTCGGCTCACTCTCAAGTATTGGCCTGGCGCTGGGCGAGATGGGGACGGTGCTGCGGCAGGTGGGGCGGCTGAGCGACGCGGCCCGTTTTACCCTGGAATCCATCTCCGTGGCCGAACAGCTCCAGGATAACTTGAACCTGGCAATCCGTCTGCATTCACTGGCGTTGATCTACGAGCGGCAGGGCAGTGTGAGTGAGGCCCTGGTCCAGGCCGAGCGCGCCCTGGCCCTGGCGAAGTCGCACAGTCCCGGCTCGGTCGAGAGTTACCGCGATACGGTCGCCCGGCTGCGCAAGAAGCGGTAGGCGGCGCGGCGGAAACGTCGTTGTAGGGGCGCATTGATGCAATTTAGGACGAAGATCCGGCCTCACCCCTACTGATCCTTGCATTACTATCTAAACTTCCGTGAAGTTCACCCCCTCCTGCGCCTCCCCCGTGCACGGGGGAGGTGGGGTGGGGGTGCTGTCTCGCGGACTTTAGCTTATTCTGCAAGGATCAGTAAATCCCCTCGCCACCAGGTGACTATGCCTTACCCACCAATGGCCCTCACCCCTGACCCCTCTCCCATAGAGAATGATGGGAGAGGGAAAAAAGCGTGCGGCTCCCCCTCTCCATTATGCTTTTTGAATGGAGAGGGGGCCGGGGGGGTGAGGCCGATACCGTGTACCTCCGTGTTATTTTGTTAAAACTCATCAATACGCCTCTACGGGCGCGGGCTAGGCTTTGTCGGCCACCAACTGTCCGGCCTGGCCGGGGCTGAGCACGTTGGGAATGGCGTCCGCGCCCGCCTCGAACGCCGCCTGGATGCCCTTGCGGATCTCGTTCCAGAAGTCGCGCGCCGCCGTCTCTTTGTCCTCGCGGAAGCGCGCCAGCCAGGCGTCCAACTGCGGATTTTTCAACCCTTCGGCCTCCCACTGTTGGAGGAAGCCCAGCATCAGATCGGCGACGCGCGTGCTTTCCCAGGCGACGGCGCGCGCCGATTCGCTCTCGTGAATCTCGCGGGCCAGGTCGAACTGGCGCTGCTTGTAATCCATGTTCAGCCCGTAATGCGCGGCCAGGATTTCATCGCTGATGGCCTCGGCCCATTTGCGGTGGAAGCGGCAGATGCCGGTATTGTCGCTGAACAACTCGTAGGTCATGCGCTCGACGTTTTTGCGCCCCAGGTCGAACGGCGGGACGAAGTCCTGGCCGTAGTAGACGTAGTATTTGCCCATGATTGGCATGGGACTGAACATGCCGGGTACCCAATACTGGTTGGGGACCATGTAGCCTTCGTCGCCGTTCGCCAGGTAGACCGCCCGGTGCAGCGTCGCCGTGCCATAGCGTTCGTCCAACTCGCGCGCCGCGCTGCGAATCCCTTCGCGGAACAGTGCCGCCTGGGGCCGGAACAGCATGGCATTCACGATGGCGACGGCGTACTGCGCATTGCGCAGGCTGTCCTCGACGCGATCAAAGTGATCGGGATCGTTGGCGAATTTGAAGCGCAGATGCTCGGCGGGCGGCAGGCCGAAGTCCTCCGGCGGGATCAGCCCCTCGGCGATGACCTCCATGATCCAGGCCAGCGTGCCGCCCAACTGGATCGCGTCGAAGCCCATCGCGTCGGCGTGGTGGTTGATCATCTCCGCCGCGCGCTGGTCGAAGACGCCGATCTGCGGGCCGAGGGCGTGATACGGCTCGTAGTCCTTTTTGTGCACGCCGTAAATCTTCTTGCAGACCACCGGGCAGGGTTCGCCGCAGTGCTGGAAATTCTTGGTCTTGATCGTTTCCTCGTTGAACTGCGCGAGGTAGTGATCCAGGATGAACCGCTGGTGCTGCAACTGGCGATCCGCTTCGGAGGCGTAGATGCTCTGATAGTTGAAGCTCATGATGCGCGCATCCATCTCGCGCATGTTGACGCCGAACGTCCCGCCGGTCTCGAATTCGGGCGCATAGCGGTACTTGGTCGTCACCGCCAGGTCGGCCTGGATGGTCTTTTTGCCGAAGTGTTCCATGAAGTAGGCGTCGATCTCCGCCGATTCGCGCAGGTCGGGATCTTCCCATTCGCCGCCGAACACGCAGCCGACGATCTTATGATATTGCAGCAGACGGCTGCCCAGCCCGCCGCGCCCCGCCCAATCTTCGACCGGGACGAACTGCCCCTTGCGGAGCGGACTGGAGCCAATCGCGCCTTCTTTGGTATGCAGCGCCGCCGGTCCGACAGCGAATACGCGCACCTTGTTGGCCGGGTACTCCGCCGCGTAGCGGTCGTAGAGCGCCTGTTGCAAGGCGAAGAAGCCCATCAGCGGCTTGCCTTCGGGATCGGCATACCCGCCCCACAGCGCCTCGAAATTGATCGGTTCCAACCGGACGTCGATCTCGCCCGATTTGTGGTTGAGCAGCAGCACGCTGGGCGTCGGCGCCTGGCCGCGCAGCGCGATGTAGTTGATGCCCAGGCCGTGAAAGATATACGCCGCGCCGCCCATGCTGGAGACGTAGAAGCTTTCCCATTGGGGACTCCAGCCGCAGAACACCAGCCGCCGCGATCCGGGGATGCTGCTGCCCGCCAACAGCCCCTCACCAAACGTGAAGCTGTCGGGATACAGCTTGTAACGCCGCCAGCCGAAATCGACCGGCCCCAGAATCTGGGGATCGTCGGTGGGGCGCAGATACCAATGTCCGTTGTTGAGATGGACGGTAAGCTCACGTTGCAGGACAGGGTAAACCATCAGTTTCGTTCTCCAGAATTCGTTGAAGTGGCATGGCAAGCATAGCGTAGGCCCGCCAGGTACTCAATAGTCAGTTTAACCACCTACCATCGGCGGGATGATCATCATCTCGCCCGAGTCGTCTACCGGTGTTTCCAACCCCTGCAAAACGACGATATTCTCGCCCCCGACCAGCAGAATCACGTCCGGATCGAGCTGGCCCTGGTCGTCGAACAGCCGGTCCCGCAGGATGGGGTAATCGCACCGGATCGCGTGCAGCACGTCGCGCACGGACGGCTGCGGTCCGACCTCGACCGGGATGGTTTTGCCCAGCAGGGCGCGCAGCCCGGCAAATAAACGCACGGTGACGATCATCGTTCCTCCTGGGAAGCGTACCCCAGTCGTTGACCTGCCGTAAGTTAACGCACCTTCACGTCGAATACAATAGATAGAGATCGTAACTAGCAGGTGAGGGAATCTATGATTTCTCGATGGTTTTTGCTGGTATTGGTGCTGATCCTGCCCGCGGCGTGCAGCCTGACGACGGGGGGCGAACTGCCACTCGTGTACTACTATTTCGCCGCGATACCGAGTCAGACCTTTCCGGCGGGGAGCGTGGTGATCGTGCCCGACGCGCTGATTCTGTCGCCGGTCGTGTCGGATCTCCCGCGCAGCGCTGACCCCACCGCGAACGTCCAGGCCGCGTTGCAGGCCATGATCCAGGACCCGCGCAACGTGTGGAGCAGCCCGGACCTCCAGATCGCCAGCGTCACCGTCAGCGGGGGACAGGCGGTGGTGGCGTTGAGCGGGCAGATCACCGGCGTGGGGGATGCGGTGCTGATCGCGGCGCGGATGCAGATGCTCCTGACGATCTTTGCGGAAAGCGCCGTGCAGACGGCAGTCGTCACGCTCAACGGGGACAACATTGCCAACCTGGGGATCAGTCACAGCAGCGAAGCCCAACCGGCGGACTACGCCTACACGCGCGCCGCTATCGAAACGTTCATGGCGCAGAACGCGCTCAGCGGCTGACGGCGTCGTCCAGCCGCGCGACGGCTTGCAGTTCGGCCATGCGCTCGGCGGACAGCGGGGTAAGCTGGCTGGCGCGGTAATCCAGCCCCAGGCTGCGGTATTTGTCGGCGGCCAGGCGGTGGAAGGCCAGCAGTTCCAGGCGGATCGGAGCGGGGGACGGGTGAGTCTGCGCGCGGAGCGCGATCAGATCGCGGACGAACGTCGCGACCTCGCCCACCGCCTCCTCGGTGTCGTTGACGGTCGGCACGATGGGCATTCGCAGCAGCAGCGGAATGGTCGTCTGCGCCAGGCGGCGGGCGTTGTCCAGGATCAGCGCGTTGGAAACGCCGGTCGCGGCGCGATGCGCGGCGGGGTCCAGGTGCTTGAGGTCCATCAGCACCAGGTCGAGGTACGGCAGCAGGGGGGCCAGCTTCTCCCAGGGATAATTTCCCGCCGTCTCGACGGCGGTATGGATGCCCTCCGCGTGACACGCCGCCAGGATGGCCTGGGCGAACGCGGACTGGAGCACCGGCTCGCCGCCCGACAGCGTGACTCCGCCGCCGGAGGTTTCGTAAAACAGGCGGTCGGCGCGGATGTCCGCCATGACTTCCTCGACGGTGACGGTTTTCCCGATCAGGATGGTCGCCCCGGCGAAGCAGACCTCGACACACGCGCCGCACACCAGGCACTGCGCCCGATCATACATGCCGGTCCCGTCGCGCAGGACGCGCGCACCCGCCGGGCACGCGGCCAGGCATTCCCCACAGCCGATGCATTTGTCGGGCAGGGATTGGATCTCAGGCTGAGGCCGGATCGATTCGGGGTTGTGGCACCAGAAACAGCGCAGCGAGCAGCCTTTGAAAAAAATCGTCGTGCGGATGCCCGGCCCGTCGTGCAGGGAAAACCGTTGGATGTCGAAAATGAGTCCGGTCATCAAGGCCTACCGGTAGGGGAAACGAACTGAGAAGGTGCTGCCCACACCCACTTCGCTGATCACCGAAACGGTGCCGCCATGCAGTTCGACGATCTCTTTGACGATGGCCAGCCCCAGGCCGGTGCCGGACGATTGGACTTCGCGGGCCTGGGCGCTGCGGTAGAACCGCTCGAAAATGTGCCGCAAGTCGTCGGGGCTGATGCCGATTCCCTGGTCGATGACCTCGATCAGCACCGTATGTTCGTCGGCAGCGGTGCAAATCTGGATGGTCTTGCCCGGCGGTGTGTAGTTGATGGCGTTCGCGATCAGGTTGGAGATTACCCGTTCGCACTGGCGGCGGTCAAAGTAGGCGGCGGGCACGTCCGGTCCGGCGGTGAACGTGATCGTCTGTTGTTTGCTGACGGCGACCGGTTCGTAGGTGTCCAATACCCGCCACACCAGGTCGTTGAGGTGGGCGCGCTCCAGGTTCAGCGCAATCTGGCCGCGGTCGAGCAGCGAGAGCATCCGCAGATCGGCCAGCAGATCCCGCAGGTGGTTGACCTGATTCTCAAGCGAACTGACATGTTCGTTGATGCGTTCGGGGAACTGCCGGAGCAGGTAAATCCGGGTGCTCAGGGCGGTGATCGGCGTGCTCAGGTCGTGAACGGCATCGGCGATGAACCGCGCTTTGAAACGCTCGATTTCCTTCAGGTGGGTGATGTCGCGGGCGCTCATGACGATCCCCGACCGGTGATCGTCGGCAGTGGGTACCGGGATGAGCGCCATATCGATGTCTTTCTCCGTCCCATCCGGAGACTTGATGCGCGCTTCGACCCGCCGGTTTTCACCGTTGTAAATGACGACCAGCAGCGCCTCGGCCAGGGCTTCCACCAGGCTCGGGTCGTTGATGCCGCTCAGGATGCGCTCGATGGGCTGGCGCGCCTGCTGATCAAACATGTTTTCGAAGGCCGGGTTGGCGATTTGGATGTCGCCATTCGCCTGGGCCAGGACGATGGCGTCGCTGGTATTTTTGACGATCACCTCGATGTGCTCTTTGGCGCGGCGGAGTTCGACGGTCCGTTCTTCGACCATCGCCTCCAACTGCGACGTGTACCGCTGCAATTCGGCTTCCAGCCGCTTGCGTTCGGTGATGTCTTCCTGCACCGCCAGGAACCGGACCACGCTGCCCACTTGATCGCGCACCAGCGAAATCCGGACATCGACCCAGTATTTTTCGCCGTTTTTCTTTCTGCTCAACAGCTCCCCGTGCCAGGCTTCACCCGCGACCAGCGTCCCCCACAACTGCTTGTACACCTCCTGAGGCATGTCGTCGGAACGAAAGATCGCGGCGGAGGCCCCCATCAATTCGTCCAGGGTATAGCCGGTGAGCTGGCAGTAGGTGGGGTTGGCGTAGGTGATCAGCGCGTTGGTATCGGTGATCAGGATCAGGCTGGCGCTTTGTTCCATCGCGCTGGACAGCATCTTCACCTGTTCTTCGGCCTGCCGCCGTGCGCCGCGATCTTCGGCGTCGCGCAGCTCGCGCTGGATAGCCGGGACGAGCCGCGCCAGGTTGTCCTTCATCACGTAATCGTGCGCGCCCGCCCGCATGATCTCGACGGCTCGCTCTTCGCCAATCTCCCCGGAGACGATGATGAAAGGCAGGTCCAGCCCGCTTTCCTGGATCACGCGCAGGGCGTCCGCGCCGCTGAAATGAGGCATCGAATAGTCGGAGAGCACCACGTCCCAGGGCTGACGGGCCAGGGCCTCGCGCAGCGCCAGTGCGGTCTCGACACGCTCGGAGAGCAGTTCGTAATCACCGCGGCGCAGCGAGCGCAGCACCAGCAGGGCGTCGTCTTCGGAGTCTTCGACCAATAGGACTTTGAGCACCTGTGTCATTGACGGCAGTTACCCCCCGATGGGCGGCTCATTCAGGACGAGCCAGTACAGCCCGATCTGGCGTATGGCATCGGCGAACTGGTTGAAATCCACCGGTTTGCGGATGAAGCTGTTGGCATGAAGCTGGTAACTCTGCACACGATCTTTCTCTTCGTCGGACGTGGTCAGGACCACAATCGGCAGCAGCCTGGTCTGGTCGTTCTGGCGCAGGCGCTTGAGAACTTCCAGCCCATCGATGCGGGGCAGCTTGAGGTCAAGCAAGATCAGTTCGGGCACTTCACTCAGATCGCGGTCGGCAAACCGGCCCGTACCGGCGAAATAATCCAGGGCTTCGACACCATCACGGACGACGACGATCTCGTTGGCGATATGGTTGCGCCGCAGCGCGCGTAATGTCAACGCCTCGTCATCCGGGTTGTCTTCGACGAGCAAGATCAGGCGCTTTCTCATGGTAATTTTGTCTCGCCCCCTGAGTAAGATGTCTGTTTATATTTTTAATAATGAGCTTAGTAGTGTGAATAGGCTAACGTTTAAGGATCTCGGAAATCATTCTTAAAGTATAAGCTCATTTTGGATTTGGAGTGAAATCTGGAAATAAAAAAAGGGCCAATCGACCCTGAGGGGGAGAACCAGGAGGGCGGACTCGTCCGTCCGCCCTGCCTGGCGCCAGCCGCTAAACTTTTGCCAGGGGTGGGGTCTAAGTACCTAAGTTTTGTGCAAACGTGAAAGGAATGACCGCAGTGAGCTAGGGTTAGTT
>CAYRWY010000132.1:0-13497 GCA_964427955.1 uncultured Anaerolineaceae bacterium | reverse complement strand
TGAGGGGTGAGGTAAATCTCCCAGGCAAAAGTTTAGCTATTGGTGCAAGGATCAGCAGAAGGGGAAGATCTACCATGTCCGAAAACGAACGTATGACACTGCT
This sequence comes from uncultured Anaerolineaceae bacterium, assembly GCA_964427955.1. Taxonomy (GTDB): domain Bacteria; phylum Chloroflexota; class Anaerolineae; order Aggregatilineales; family Aggregatilineaceae; genus JACRBK01. The sequence goes on along the minus strand of CAYRWY010000132.1, from coordinate 13,394 downwards.
CGGGGTAATCTGGTTTTCAATGGCGATCACCAGCATTGGGGTCGCCCTCAGTGGGATGGCCCCGGCTTTCTGGATTCCGCTGTTGATCGCGCTGCTGACCACCTTCGCCTTCGTCGGACTCCCGTCTCTGCGCCAAGACCGCGAAAAGGCCAAGCATCAGCCCCAGGATCGGGTCGCGCTGCTGCTGGAACTGCTCGACGAGGACGAGCGCGCCGCGTTGAAAGCGAGTTTGCGCCAGCAGGTCCTGGGCGAACTCACGCCGGGCGAAGACGGCGAACTGCCGGATACGACCCTCGCGGCGCTGCTGGGCGATCAGGGGACGGAGCGCCTACACGATCAAGACGGAGCCAGGGCACGCAAGAAAGGCTGATATTAACGAGAAAAACCTGCTTTATGTCACCCCTAGAGCATGGCAGTGGCTGTGGTATGATCGACGCATCGCGTATAGATTTCATCGGGAGGTAGGAGGCACTTTCATGGCTGCAAAAGTTTATTGGGGTTCGCCGCGTCAGACTCAACTGGATGGCAAAGAAACGCTGCCCGGCAAGCTCGACCTGATTCTGGACCAGCTCAACATCCGGGAGCGCGTCAAGGGGCACACCGTCGCGATCAAACTCCACCTGGGCTTCGACGTGGGGTACTCGATGGTCCACCCGGTCTTCGTGCGCAAAGTGGTCCAGGCGGTGCTGGACGGCGGTGGTCGGCCCTTCGTGACCGACGTGGCTGGATCGGTGGCGACAGCGGCCCAGCGCGGCTATACCGCCGAGACGCTCGGCTGCCCGCTGTACCCGGCGAGCGGCCAGGACGAAAAGTGGTGGGTCAAGCGCGAGTACGAGTACAAGAACGTCAAGGAATTCCACATCGGCGGCGCGATTGCCGAAGCGGATTTCCTGATCGACTTCGCGCACGTCAAGGGTCACCCCGCGACGGGCTGGGGCGCGGCGATCAAAAACCTGGCGCTGGGCTGCGTGGATGGCATCACGCGCGGGCGGATGCACGACGTCTCGGACTTCGTGCCCTATTTCCACAAGGACCTCGTCCCGGACGAGGCGACTCGCATCGCGATCCGCGACGCGTGCCCGTACGGCGCGATTGTCGATGATCGCAACGACCCGGACGGCCTGCACCTGCACTACTTCCAGTGCAACCAGTGTATGCGCTGCCAGTCCGTCGCCAACGGGGCGCTGGAAATCCGCCGCGACAACTTCATGGCCTTCCTGGAAGTGGTCGCGCTGTCGGCCAAGCTGGTGCTCGACACCTTCGAGCCGGGCAACACCACCTTCCTCAACCTGGCGACGCACATGACGCCGCTGTGCGACTGCTTCGGCTTCACCAGTATGCCGGTGCTGCCGGACGCGGGCATCTTCGGCTCGGATGACATCGTGGCGCTGGAAAAAGCGACGCTCGACGCGCTGGCCCGCACCCCGATCATCGAGGAAAATCTGCCCGGCATGATGGAAATCGTCCGCCGCGAGGGGCATCCCTGGCAGTGGATTCACGGCCCCTTCAAGGACCCGTGCGAGCAGTTGGTCTATGCCGAAAAGCTGGGCATGGGCACGCAGCAGTACGAGCTGGTAGACGTGCTGCCCAACAAAGAACCGAACTTCAAGCAGATCGTCTACACTCCTGCCGTGCGGTAGTTCTGCCCTCACTCCAACCCCTCTCCCATTGAGAATGATGGGAGAGGGGCTTCTCATCGATGGTCGGTCAAAAAGGACAGGCGTATGACTGCGCCGATGTTGCTGCTCGTTGCCCTGGGATTGTTTTATGGAGGCTGGGTGCTGGCGACGTATGCCCTGGAGGGTCGCCGGCAGACGTTGCTGCGGCCCGAAGCGACTCAACTCCGCCTGATCTATACCGTCACCGCCAATCTGCTGCTCGGCGTGCTGGGGGCTGGGGGAATTCTCTGGCTCCTGAGCGAGGGGGATATTCTCACCCCGGAGCGCGCCGGGTTCGGCGGGATCGGGCGGACGCTGATCGCGGTCGTGATCGGGGCGGTGCTCGGCGGAGCGTTCTACGTGAAGCAGGGCGCGCCCTCGCGTCATCCGGTGGTCGTGCTGAACGGGATCGCCCAGGTGTGGCCGGTGTCCGCCGCCGAAGTGATGGTGTGCTGGGCGGTGGTGGGCGCGGGGGTCGAGGCGGTGCTGCGCGATCAGGGGGTGGCGGCGCTGCCCTCGGCGGTCGTCGCGGCGCTGATCGCCAGTCTGCTGTTCGGCCTGTATCACATCGCGCACAGCCCGCCGTTCAACACCTGGGCCATGATCGGCAAACTCTCGCTGGTCGGGCTGATCACGAGCGTGTTTTTCTTCGTCTCGCGCGACATCTACGGGACCATCGTATTCCACAACTTCTTCGCGATCTTCGGGGTGCTGCACGCGTTGGGCCGCGCGGGCCAATTCGAGCATTATCAGAAGCCGATCCCGTCGCTGCTGCTGAGCGCGCTGGCGTCGCTGGGGCTGCTGATCGCGGTGCACGTACTCGTGTTGTAAGTTGGCACAACCGGATTCTTTCGAGTATTTTCGTAGGGGCGTATGGTAGTACGCTCCTTTTTGTTGGGGTGATTCAGTCGCCCAGGTTGGTAGCCCAAAACTACTGATTCTGGCATGGATGACCGAACTTACCTCACCCCCCGACCCCCTCTCCACCCGGTGGCGAGGGGGAGTGGCACAGCGGAAACGTCGGTGTAGGGGCGCCGCTTGCTGCGCCCGGCTTTGATAAAATTGTTCTCAATGCCGGTCGCACCAGGGATAGGGCTGGCTTCAAAAAACTGATTACTGAAAACTGTTCACTGATCACTGAGGAACTCATGGGTATCAAACTCGACTGGCAGGTGGAATCCGAGCAATCGCAGGTGCGCGCGAGCGAAGACCCCGACGCCCGGCTGCACCGCCAGCATCTCCGCCGCCAATTCCTGGCCGTGCTGGCCGGGTTGGTGGTGGTGCTGGGCGGAGTAGGCGGTGTGGTCGTATGGCGCTTGTGGAGCGTGGATCACCAGATTCGCCAGGACTTGCTCGATACCGTGGAGATCGAGGTCACGGCCCTGCGCATCGGGGATTTCGCCAACTACATGGCGATCCAGCGCAGCGCCAGCGATGCCTTCATGCTCGAACAAAGCCGCCAGTTCGACGAATACCAGCGGCTCAAGCAGACCCACCGCGTCGAACTGACCGGCAAAGTGATCTCCGTCACCATCGACGACCAGCGCGGGCGGGTGGTGCTGCAAGAAATCATCGACGGCGTGCCGTACCAGGTGGTCTGGTTTTACTGGCGCTACGAGGACGTCGAGGCCCAGGATCAGAGCGGCTGGCGGCACGTCCCGGACGATCTGACCTTCTGGGGCGAGGCGCGCGAGATCGAGCAGGGCGACGTCACGATCAGCTACCACGCGCTGGACGAGCGGTTAGCCCGTGCCCTGGCCCCGCGCCTGAGCGAGTGGTGGGCGGACGGCTGCCCGGCGCTGTCGTGCGCGCTGTCGTCCGGGCTGCGCGTCGAGATCGTGGCCGAGCGCCCAAAGGACCTGGCGTGGTCCACCCGCCGCGCCTGGACGCTGAGCGTGACCTCGCCGCTGGTGGGACGATCCCGCGCCGATCTGCCGCTGTCGCCCGACCTGGAAAGCGAGATCGCGACCCTGATCGCCGCGCGGCTGGTGAGCTACGCCTCCGCCGATCTGACGCCGCTCCCCTATTCCGACGCGGCGTGGCTGCAAAGCGAACTGGCGCGCTGGCTGGCGGCATCGTTCCTGGGCACGAGCGGGACCGGCTTCACCGACTCGCTGCGGGCGATCTACGGCGATGGCGTCCCGGCCCGGCTGCTGGAAGCGATCCGCACCGGCGCGACGCTGGATGCCACGGTGACCGGGATCGGCGGCGTGCCTCTGGGACAGCTCAGCCTGGATCAGCTCAACAGCCTCGACTGGCGCGGCTTTTTCCAGTGGCGTCTGGAGCAGGAAGCCCAGCTCGCCACGCAGCCGGACAGCCTGGTGTTCCTGACGCTGTACGATCCGGAAGATGTCAGCGCGACGAACCAGGCGCTGCTGCGTTTCAGCGATCCGGCGTATGCGGCGCAGCCGGTGCCGCAGGTAAAGGGAGTCACCGTCGCGGCGGACCAGGGCAAGATTTACGCCTACGTGGCGGCGACGAGCACCGACGCGCTGGGCGCGACCTCCGACTCGACGATCCTCTGGCGGCTGGTCGGCGGCACGTGGAAGCGGGCGAGTTAGAAGTGATAGAGGAGGAAAAATGTCCCCCAAATGTCGGTTCACGCTAGATGGTCTGATCTTGGCGATGCTGCTGCTCGGCGCCGCTGGGGCGGCTGCCGCGGGCCGCATCGCTCACGCCCAGGTCGGAGCCCCGCAAGCAATGGGCGCTACCGCGCTCAATCCCTCCCGCTCCCCAAAGCAGACGAGCGACTATCTCGGACAAACGCCACCCGGTTTGACGCCAGAGATTTTCGCACCAGACATCATATCCGTTGAGGGCCGGTACGAGTACGGGCTGGCGGTATCCCCCGATGGGGATGAGATCTTTTTCACCGCCGATGATCCGGGACGAGGATTGACGGTCGTCCGGCGAGTCGACGACACCTGGACCACGCCTAAGGTCGCCAATTTGAGGGGGAATGGCAGTTGGGAGTTTGAGGCTTTTTACACGGTAGACGGTCAGAGACTATATTTTGCGACCATCCAGGGACGGTCATCGAAACTATGGTACGTCGAAAACGGCCCTGATGGTTGGGGAGCGGCTCAGTACCTGCACTCGCCCGTAAACGACAGTGGGGTCTTTTGGGCCACTTTTACCAGTGAAGGCACGATGTACTACACCAATATCGACGAATTCAAAATATACCGGGCGGCTCAAGTGGAAGGGGCATACCCTGCGGTCGAGGATATTGGACTCCCGAGGGGCGGTCACCCCTCGGTTTCACCGGATGAGAGTTTTCTGCTGTTCAATTCGCCCAGCCTGGGGGGCTTTGGAGAAGATGACCTGTTCGTCACCTTCCGCCAGGATGACGGCTCATGGACGGATCCTCAAAATATGGGGGTGGAGATTAACACCGAATACGCCGAAACTTGCGCTTCTCTATCGCCCGATGGGAAATACATTTTCTTTAGCCGGTATAACGAGCCAGGCGGCAAGTCCAATATCTATTGGGTCAGCAGCGAGATTATTCGCGGGGGAGTGCTTGACAGTGCCATCGGGATCGGCCTACATTGAGATCAAGGAGGCTAATATGCCAGGCCGGAGAAAGATACAAATCGACTTTGATGAGATGCTGAGCATCGCCAACGAGCTGGGACAGGAGTCTCAGGCTGTGGAACAGATCACCAACCGGATGATGAATCTAGTGGGTCAATTGAAGAGCGGCGGTTGGGCCGCGCGTTGGACGATGGCAGCGCCGCCGTCAAGCGGATCAGCGACATCCTCGCGCAGTCTGAACAAGACGCCAGTTCACTCTTTAGTCGCGGTTCAGATTCGATCACTCCCATCAACTTACCATAATCCTCTACGACATCTCGTGAATCTGGCGGGATGTGTAAGCGGACGAATTTAGGGGCCGGACAGCCAGCCGGATCAGGGCGGAGGTCCGCCCCTACCCAGGAACCTGACTTGAGGGAGCGAACTGCCATGCCAATCCACTACCTCAAAGGGGATCTGTTCGTGAACCGCTGCCAGGCGGAAGCCTTCGCGCAGGGCTGCAACTGCCAGGGATCGATGGGGGCAGGGATCGCAGTGGGATTCAAGCAGCGTTACCCGGCGATGTACGAGGAATACCGGCGGCGCTGCAAGGCCGATCCGCGCGAGTTCAACCTGGGCGATGCGTGGTTGTGGCAGGAAGACGGCCAGCCCGCCGTCTTCAATCTCGCTACCCAGGAGCAGTACTGGCACGCGCGCGCCAGCTACGAGGCCATCGAGGCAGCGCTGGTCAGCATGAAGCGGCAGGCCGACGACCGGCAGATTCGCCGCATCGCCGTCCCACGTCTCGGCGTGGGGTATGGCGGGCTGTCGTGGCCCAAAGTGCGCGCCATCATCGAGCACGTCTTCGCGGATTGGGCGGGGACGCTGTACGTCTACGAGGAGTATATTCCGGGTTCGTAGCACACCAACGAATATTCCACGCTGCGCTGTAAACTTGTGGTTTTAGTACATCCGTGCTAGGCTCTCTGCTGTCCGATGAGCAGGAGAGCACACACATGGAGCCGCTATTTTTCCCCACCGCCGACGATTTCCGCGCCTGGTTGGAAGCCCACCACGAATCCGAAAAAGAGTTATGGGTTGCCTTTTACAAAAAAGACTCTGGCAGGCCCAGCATCACCTATCCCGAAGCGGTGGACGAGGCGCTGTGCTTCGGCTGGATCGACGGCGTGCGGAAAAGCCTGGACGCGATCAGCTACGTCAACCGCTTCACGCCGCGCAAGCCGGACAGCAATTGGAGCGCCGTCAACATCAAGCGCGTGGAGGACCTGATCGCCCGGAACCGGATGCGCCCGGCAGGGCTGCGCGCGTTCGAGCAGCGGCGGGACGAAAAATCGGGCGTCTACTCCTACGAGCAGCGCCACGAGGCGGTGTTCAGCGAAGACTATGAGCAGCAGTTCCGCGCCAACGAAGCGGCCTGGGCGTACTTTCAGGCGCAGACCAACTGGTATCGCAAAACGGCGACGTACTGGGTGTACGACGCCAAGAAAGAAGAAACCCGGCTCAAGCGGCTGGCGACGCTGATCGAGGATTCGGCGGCGGGACGGACCGTCGCTCCGCTGACACGCCCCAAGTGAGTTTTCGGACCGGCAGCCGCCTCGCAAGCCCCCTCTCAGAGATCGTCTTTATTGAGTAATAACTATATTAAGTTATTGAAAATTATATTCCTAGTTGCGCGGTTCAAGAAACTGTACTATGCTGGAGAATATCCGTTAATATTTTATAAGGAGGTGTTTTTATGTCGTACGCCCTCGAAAAAATACATGGTGAACCGATCGTTCTCTTTACCGGACACCGGGATTTTCACGTTGCCAGAGAACTGGATAAGGCGTCACACGAGGTGGTGCGGCTGCTGGACGCGCAGTCGGAGCCGGTTTTTCTCATTCAGGACGAACTCCGGCAGCCGGTCCCTGACGTCGAGGAAATGATCGAGGCCGGGGGCGCGTTGGCGGTGGGAAACCACGCCATTTACCGCCATCCGATGCTGGCCGGGGTGATCATCGTCACCCAGAACGAGGTGACACACGCCCTCTATGATGGGCTGGACTCCGACATTTACGGCCACGTGCACGTCCGGATCGTCGAAACGTTGGAGGATGCGTTCGCTTACGCGCGGGAGAATTATTAGGCTTCGCCCGCTCTTTTGAAGGGGCAACTCATGCATTGCCCCTTCAAAAACCACTGGATACGTTCCGTTTCGCCGCTGATATTCTCGCGCCAGCCTCCGTGAAGCGGAACGTTGCCCGCTATCCCGACCAGGTTCGAAGGGATCGTCCGGCAGGGTGGGCGCGGCTTAGGCGGCGGGCTGCTGAAGGGCGCCCACCGCTGCTTGCAGCGCCGCGTTCCCGTCCGGGTTGGCGGGCAGCGGCTCCGAAGACTCCGAGGCTGGGAGCACGAAGGCTTTGAACAGATCCTCCGGCGCGAAGAACTGGCGGGTGGGCAGATCGCTGGTGAAGGTCACCACCAGATCGCGCTCCGGCATGACGATGATGTACTGGCCCGCGTAACCCAGTGCCATAAAGTAGCCCTGATCGTCGATCCACCACTGATACCCGTAACTCTCCGCGAGCCACTGGTCCCCGGCGGCGATGCGCGCGCGGGTCGAGTCCGCCACCCAGTCGGCGGAGATGACTTGCTGGCCGTCCCACAGCCCGCCGTTGAGATAGAGGTAGCCGAATTTCGCCATGTCGCGCGGGGTGAGATACAACCCCCATCCGCCGGTGCTGATGCCCTGGGGATCGGTGCGCCAGCTCCAGGCGGTGATCCCCAGCGGGGCGAACAACTGTTGGGCGGCGAACTCCTCCGCTTTCATGCCCACGGTCTGCTGAAGAATGGCCGAGAGCAGGTGTGATTCGCCGCTGTTGTAGACGAAGCGCGATCCCGGCGGGTCGGACAGCGGCAGATCGAGCGTGAACTGGACCCAATCCCCGCTGCTCCACAACTCGGTGAGTCCCGGACTTTCGAGGATGCCGCCCTCCCACTCGAACCCGCCGCTCATGGTCAGCAGATTATCGAGGGTGATGCTGCGCTTGGCGTCGTCCACGTTCTGGAACGTGCGATCCGGGAAGAAATCCAGCACACGCTGATCCACGCCGGTGAGGTAGCCCTGGTCGAGGGCGATCCCGATCAGCGCCGAGGTGAAGCTCTTGGTACCCGAAAAGAGGTGGTGCTGCGTCTCGGCGGTGGTGGGCGCGCGATAGCCTTCGGCGACCAGACGCCCGTGCCGCACGATCACCACGCCGTCAATCGCGTAATCTTCGCTTTGGATCTGCTCGAACAGCTTCGCCAGTTGGGCGGAGTCTATGCCTTGGGCTTCCGGGGTGGACGTCTCCCACCCGGCGGTGGGCCAGGGGGTATCCTCCTGGGCCGGGGCCGGGGCGATCTGCACCGCCGCGAGCACCAGCCCGATCACGATCGCGATCACGAGCGTGCGCCGGTGAAAAGTCATGGGGTTTCCTCCTCTACTTACTCTCCTGATTCATATACGCTTGCAGCGTGTGATCCAGGTCAGCGACGGGATCATGATCTAGCTTCGCGGAAAAAGAACGCAGCGGTGGCCCGGACGGCGCGCCGGATTTCCGCCGGATCGAGGCGGACGGGCAGCGTCGTCCCTAAGTCGGCCAGCAGGTCCGGCGGCAGACGATGCACGTCGCGGAAATGTTCGGTCTCGATGCCCAGCCACAGTATGGCCAGTAGCGATCTGCACGCCGTCCGGTCGCCAGGCGCAGCCCCACCATACCCACTACGACGATCACGCTCTGGCAGATTTTTGCGGCGGTCATCGTTCCTCACCCTTTCCCATGATGTGGCAACCAGGGCGTTTCAAAACTGGGCGCAGCAAGCAGCGCCCCTACGGAACAGACGATGATCGAATTCGCCCACAGTGGCCACGAGCCAGGTCTCGCCACAAAGATTCTCCGCGTGCGCTGCGTTGAAGCTTGGGAGTAGCGCTGGCCTGGAGAGGGGGCCTTTCACGGCAAAATGAAGTACACGTTCGTCCTGCCGACCGGGCGCAGGTGTCCGGCCTCGGCCAGCAGTCTCAGATCGGCTTGCAGCGCGGCGGGCGCGACCGTGCCACACAGCGTCTGGAATTCACGCAGGGTGATGCTGCCGTGATCGCGCACGTAGTCCAGCGCGGCCTGCTGCCGCTCCGTCAGGGGGTGCAGCTCCGGCTCCGGCAGCGGATCGCCCGCCGCATAAAACCGGACGCCGAACGCATAAGGCCGGGCGGTGATCTCGGTCGGGCGGTGGCCGTTGCCCTGGCTGACCATCTCCACCAGGCTGTGGCCGTAGCCCCAGGCCCGCAGCGCGTCGCTCAGGCGTGGGTTGCGGCGGTAGCGATGCGCGAATAGCTGGTCGCCGCGCGTCAGAAAGCCCGGCAGGCCGCCCGGACTGGTGATCTCCAGGTGATCGGCGTACATGCTCACCGTCACGCGCTCGCCGCGCAGCCGGTAATCGCGGTGCACGGCGGCATTGACCAGCGCCTCCTGGACCGCCAACAGCGGATACTGCAATTCCCCGCTGGCCGTCGAGGTGCGCATCTGCGTGCGGATCAGTTCCCACAGGGTGTCGATGAGCTGCACCAGCGGCCCGCCCACCGCCTGATCCAGCGCGGGCGTTTCCCCCACGTAGCGCACGAAGCGCGCCCCACTATGCGGCAGCCACCGCTGCGGATCGCGCCCAAAGAGCAGCATCCCCGCCACCGTCACGTGGTAATCCGGCGTGATCGCCTCCATTTCCAGCAGCGGGGCGTCCAGGTGCGGATCGCCCTGCCGCGCGCACGCCTGCATGAAATCCGCCACGCGCGCCGGATCGAGATCGCCGATCCGCGCGCCGGGTACGATCTCGCCCTCGAAATCGCCGCTGGCACGCGCACTGAGCAGCGCGCGAATTTCCTCGCCGTCCAGGGCGCGGGGACCGCTCGCCGCCTGGACCAATACCTGCCCATCGCTCAGGGCATGGACCAGCGGGCTGCGCGGGACGCGGATCGCCGGGGCATCCGTCACGGCATCCGGCGCCAGCGGGATCGCGGGCTGGTGGAGCCGGTGCGCCTGGATCAGCGCCCGCTCGACGTCGAGCCGGTCCGCGCCATCGATCACGATCACGCCGCCGTCCGTGTTCGCCAGCGCGACGAGTGCCGCCGCCAGCGCGTCCGGATCGGGGGTGGGAAGATGCAGAATGGAAGTGGATGAATGGGTGAACATGGCCCCAAGTGTAAGTCAGGGCCGGGCGTTTGACCAGGGCAGAATCATGGGCGTGCTACTGAAAAGATCATGTAACGCATCAATACCGCTATCGGAAGCGACAGGCTGTTCCATTTGCGAGCTTCGGCCACCGAACGTTTGAGGATTTCGAACGCTTTTTCGTGATCGCCTAGTTGCAGATAGGTCCACATCAGATTGATGAGAGTTTCAAAGTGAAAATGGGAATCCAAAGAGTCCGCGATCTGGAAATAGATCGCCGCCGTTTCCAGATCGTTTTGAAGCAGACTACAACTACCGGCATAAAAAGCCATCACTTTATCCAACTCGTATTCGGGGTCTGGATCTTGGAGACCGCGCGCTAAATAGACTGAGGCCTTATTGCATTGCCCAAGCGCATAGAGACTGAAACCCACAATAGCATCGACCGAGTACGGGCTGTCCAGATTCCCCACATAGAATCCATACCCAAAATTCGATTCGAGAAGGGGAGAGAGCGCCGCCAGGGGCGATTCGCTCGTGGCAAGGGCTACCGCTGTCCCGCTCATAGTCGTATCAACAACCATGATGAAAGGACGAGAAGGAGTGTTGTAATCGTCGGAAAGCACCGCCTCAACCTGTTCCCTGGAGAGCTGATCCATCACCCGGTCAAAGAAAAGGCTAACGCTTTCGAAGTGACGGGAGTAGTTACCGACGACGATGGTGAGTGTCGGCACATCATCCGGTTGTGCTTGCGCCTTGGGGACAAGATCAAACAACAGCGAAACGATGATCAACAGGCGTAGAGTAAGCATCCTCTCGATCCTCATGGTTATGGCTCCAGTGTAAGCCAATCACCTGATGGTCGCCAGGGCCAACCTTTCCACCGCTTGCTCCCCTCTCCAGCTTGCCTGGAGAGGGGATGGGGGTGAGGTCAACCGCCCCTCGTGCCCGGTTAATACGCCATCCGCTCGTAGACCGACCGGACCATCTCGATCCCCAGGGCGTGCAGCGTCTCCTGGGGGTTGAAATTCCGCCGCTGGTAGTCGCGGGCGACGGCCTGCTTCGCGTTTTCGAACGCCGCCTCGCTTTCCCAGACCGCCGTGGTCAGAAAGTTAGCACCGCTCGCGCCGGTCTGCTGGGTGTAGATAAAACCCTCGACGAATCCCGGCAGCGTGCGGATGAAGGTCTGCGCCTGGCGGGCCAGGTCCAGAAAGGCCGCCTGGGCGTCGGCGGGCACGGTGAAAGCATCGATCAAGACGATTTCCATGTTAGGCTCCTTTGCATCACAGTGTTGCATATCAAAGATAAGCGCAGCTAGAATCGACGTCAAGCAGCAAAGTTGGATATGCAACACCGGAGGCCAAATTGGTGCAGAAATCAGAGGATATGCGCATTCAGCGCACCCGCAAGCTGCTCCGCCAGGCGCTGTTCGAACTGACCACCGAAAAAGGTTTCGCCGCCGTCACCGTGCGCGACATCGCCGCCCGCGCGCTGGTCAACCGCTCGACCTTCTACCGCCACTACCTGGACAAATACGACCTGCTCAACCAGTACCTGGACGAGCTGCAAGCGCAGGTGGCAGAAGTAGCGGCGCGGATGGACCAGACTCCCTCGCCGTCGCCCGACCGGGTGCCCGCCGGGCTGCTGATGCTGCTCCGGCATGTGCAGGAACACGCGGACTTCTACCGGGTGATGCTGGGATCGCAGGGCGATCAGACCTTCACGCACCGTTTCCGCCAGTTGTCGGAGGCGCGCTACCGCCACCTGTTTTCCCGCCTCGCCCCGCCGCCCGATCCTGCTGCGGCTCCTTCGGCTCTGCGTCTGAGCTACATCTCGTCCGCCACGGTGGGCGCCGTGTCCTGGTGGCTGGACCACGGCCAACCCTGTAGCGCCGAGCAGTTGGCCGTGTGGCTCGGCCAGTTGAACATGACCAGCGCCGGGCTGATTCCCCCTACTCCGCCAGCGGCAGCACCTCCGCCAACGTGAAATCCACCCAGATCACGCCGAGCGGCTGCGCGGTGACGCGATCCAGGGCTGCGCCGATCTCCTGGGCGGGATTGTCCAGCGTGCCCCACCAGACCTGATCGTCCGGGTAGCCGATCTGAAACATCACCAGGTTCGGATCAAAGGTCTCGGACCAGACCTGCATCTCGTCCAGGAACGACTCCAACGAGTCGAACATCTGGCTGTCGTCCACGAAGACGAGGTCGCCGCGATAGGCTTCGGGCATCATCGCCGAGTCCCAGTGCTTGAGGAACAGCCGGTAGTCGGGATGGTGCGCCTTGACGCGCTGTTCCCACGCCTCCGCCGTCGCATCGTCCACCGGCACGCCCATCGTGTCGCCGCCGTCCGTGGCGTTTTGGTACCACTCGACGTCGATCCCGAAGCCGATCACGCACGGATGCTGCCCATACCGGTCCAGCACCAGGTCGATCTGCGTGGGCACGTCGGCGAAACCCGGCTCGACCTGCAAAAAGACGTCGATCCCGTGCGTGTCGAAATAGCTCAGATAGTCCTCGTGGCGATCCTCGTCCGCGAACTGGATCAGCGGATCGGAGTCGCCTGCGGCCTCCGGTGCGGGGAATTCCAGGTCCACGCCGGTGGTATCGAAATTCACGGTCCCCACGATCCAGATCGCGGCGGGTGTCGAGCCGGGATAATAGCCGCTCATCGCCGTCATCGCCGTGGCCCATCCTGCCGCGCTGGGGAACGGCTCGATCCCATAGCTGGACGACCGCACCCCCGCGTACACGACCGGCGCCGGGACCGGCGTGGATGTGGGATCGGTCCGGGCCTGCGCCGGGAAGCCACCGGCAGCGAGCCACATCCCCCCTACTATCACAGCGCCCAATATCAGTCTGAGAGCATTTTTCGCGCTCAACGCCAGCCTCCTCATCACGTGATTTTCGCGTAGTGTACCACAAGGTCACGCGTTCGGCCCGGCGCTGATCCTTGTAAACTTTTACCTCACCCCTCACCCCTCTCCATCAGAAAACGATGGAGAGGGGCATCAGCGCCT
>CAYRWY010000131.1:0-13509 GCA_964427955.1 uncultured Anaerolineaceae bacterium | reverse complement strand
GCGCACCTCCTTGCCCCAGCGGTTGATCCATTCCTCGCCATCGGACATGTGCAGTTCGAGGCCGATGAAATGCTCGAACATGGCCCGCATGTTGTCGTAGCCGCCCCATAAAGCGTGCGCGCCATGCTCGGAATTGAAGGACCACATCCGCCCGTTGTGCTCGAATGTGTTAGGGTTGCCGCCGGACAGCCGCCCGCCCGGCCATTCGGTATCCGCTTCGAGCACCAGCGGGGGAATATCGCGCGCGGCGAGATGGATCGCGGCGCTCAGCCCGGCCAGCCCGGCGCCGATCACGACCACGGGAAATACATCGTCAGGGAGAGAGGAGTTCATCAAGATTGCGTCCTTGTCATTGGCGTGTCGAGAGTCCTGGCCCCTTCCTCACACCGCTGCGCGCGTGAAGAGGGGAAGGGCGCGGCAAGCAGCGCCCCTACATATTGCCGCTTTTTCCCCTCTCCAGCTTGCCTGGAGAGGGGCCAGGGGTGAGGTAAAAAACGGCGAAAATTCCTCTCCTTAACGACCCCTACCTACCCTTTTCCGCCCGGTAATCGCGCAGCACGCGCCCGGTGCTCAGCCGCATATCAAGCTGGGTCCGGTAGGCTTCGCGCAGGGTCAGGTTCATCCCGGCCAGCGGCCCTGCCAGCACCTCCAGCGCCGGATCGCTGATCCGCGCGATCTGGTACCAGCGCAGCACGCCGAAAATGGCGTGCGTCAGTTGGTCGAGAGCGTAGGCCGGATCGCCCGGAGCCAATACCTGCTTATGATTGTACACCCCAACCCGGCGAAACGGCGGCAGGCGCATCGTCCGGCGCAGCACTTCACCCGCCTGAAACGCCAGCGCCCCCAGCCGCCCTTCGATCCCCAGCCAATCCAGCAGGGCGCGCACCAGCCGCGTCTCGTCGCTGCCCTCGGAGGTGCTCCACTGCACGCGGAACTGCGGCACTCCCGCCACGCTCAACGCCGCCTCACGCGATCCGAGTGTGGTCTGGCCCAACTGCTTGGGAAAGCCGTAAATCTCGCGGCCCAGCAGGATCGGCTCGTAGGTCGAGGGATAGATGTAGGGCACGAACAGCCCCACGCCGTGCCGGTAACGCACCGGGACGAAGACCGTCGTCTCGGTATAGCCAAAGCGCGCGCCGGGATCGGCTTCGGGATAGGCGTGCGGGAACTTCGCCAGGGCCAGCAGCACCCCATCGTATTTACGCCCAGGCCGCCGCGCCAGGCTCAGCCCGCCGGGCAGCCGCGCGCGCACGCCGTCGAGATCGCCCTCGCAGAAGGCAAAGATCAGCGTGACCTGCTCGAACATGAACGGGCCAGGCACCAACTGGGCCGTCTCGCCCGCGAAATGGATCGGGGCTTCGAGTTCGTCCAACCGGGTCTGGACCGCTCCCAGCGCCAAAGCCAGTTCACGGCGGGCCGCGGCGCTCACGGTCGGCGACGCCCACAGTTCGGCCACCGGCCACACCCACAGCGTACATTCGCTCACCGCCTCGAACTTGACCCGGTGGGGCAGCCCGCCCAGGCTCGCCAGCGGATCGATCAGATCCCCCGCCCAGGCCGGGCCGGGCACCGGACTGCCGCCGCTGGTCGCGCGGCCTTCGCCCGCCGCCAGGGCATACAACGTGTCCGCCGGATCGCCTTCATAAAACAGCACGTCTCCGGCGTGGAGCACGCGAGTAGCCGCCCGTGCCCGCCAGGCAGCCTGTTCATCGCCAAACAGAGGAATTTGACTGAGACTCATAAGCCCGAACTATAATCACTCCCGTTGGAGTACGCCAGTTTACCGGGTGGAAGGGATGAACATGGACCAGAATAACTTCAAGCTGCTGATTATCGAAGATGACTCCGCCGTCGCCCAGAGTCTCCAGGAGGGCCTGGAACACGAAGGCTATACCGTCGTCTGGAAAGCCTCCGGGCAGGACGGCGTGCAGTATGCCCGCGAGCACAACCCGCACCTGATCGTGCTGGACGTCCGTCTGCCGGATGGCTCCGGCTTCGACTTCTGCCGCCAGATGCGCCAGCTCAAGCTGCGCCAGCCAATCCTGATGCTGACCGTGCAGCGCGACGAGATCGACAAGGTGCTGGGCCTGGAAATGGGCGCGGACGACTACATGACCAAGCCGTTCAGCCTGCGCGAGCTGCTGTCACGGGTACGGGCCATGCTGCGCCGCGCGTATGGCGAGCTGTCCGCCGCCGGGGGCGACGTGATCTACGCCGCCGATCTCGTCCTGGATCGCGCCAGCGGCCAGGTCTGGCGCGGCAGCGAACTGCTCAACCTCACGCCGACCGAGTTTCGCCTGCTGAGCTTCATGGCGCAGCACCGGGGCCAGGCGCTCACCCGCCAGCAAATTCTGGACGCCGTGTGGGGTTACAGCTCCGACATCGAGAGCGAGCGCACCGTGAACGTGCACATCCGCCGCCTGCGGGAAAAAGTCGAAAGCAACCCCGACCAACCCGAAATCATCCTGACCGTGCCCGGCATTGGTTACCGCCTGGCTGGCTAGCCGGTTGCGAGACTGTAATCGGGCCGCAATCCCGGCGTAACCTTTTTCAGGCATGGTAAGAATAGCCGGATTAGGAGGCGTGATCATGCGTATTCATTCCATTCGCTGGCGGTTGACGCTCAGTTATGCCGCGATTGCGTGCCTGGCGGCCCTGGCCCTGGGGACCGTCCTGCTGGCGATCCTGCGCGGTTACTATGCGGAAAAAGAACGCGACTACCTGACGAGCAACTCCGCCAGCCTCAAAACGCTGGTCACCAGTGCCATCGCTTACGACGTCCCAGTGAGCGACCTCACCCCCCAGCTTAAATACCTGGCGTTCTTCTCGAAGGTGCGTATTCGCGTGTTGGATACCGAGGGCAACACCCTCGTCGATACCGGGACCCCCGACCAGCCCCAGATGATCTGGCTGGCCTACTCGAACACCGACGGCGGCCTGGAAGCGCAGACGATCCGCCTGGCCCCCTTTAGCGAGCTGCCGACCAACTTCCAGCCCGGAACCTGGGAAGTCATGGACGGGACGGTCCAGGTCGTCTCCAGCCCGTCTAACGTCGTGGAGGCCTTCGTAGAGGCCACGGCGAGTCACGTGTTGGGAGGCGGAGGCGCCGTCGAGCCGAGCGGGCCTGCCGCCGCGATCACCGCCAGCGCGGGAGGGGGTAATCAGCCTACTGTCGATGTCATGTCGGCGCTGCCGCTGTCGAGCACGATGTACGGCTTCAGCCTGAGCAGCCGGGCGGACGAGCAGATTTCGGAACAGGACGCCCACAGCCGCTCCAGCCAACAGATCCGCAGCGACCTGTTGGACAGCCAGGCGCAGCGGGTGGGAACCCTGCTGATCTCGGATGGCCCCGCCTATGGCAGCGCTATCGTGCACAGCGTGGCGCGCGGGTGGGCGCTGGCCGGGGGGATCTCGGTGCTGCTCGCCGCCGCCGCGGGCTGGTTCGTCAGCCGCCAGATCAGCAAACCGCTGCTGGCGCTGACGGGCGTCACCGCCCGCATGACCGCCGGGGATCTCTCCACCCGCGCCAACGTCCAACGCCAGGACGAACTCGGCGCGCTGGCCGAGTCGTTCAATACGATGGCGGATCGCATCCAGGAGATCGTCGTCACCCTGCAACGCTTCGTCGCCGATGCCGCCCACGAGCTGCACACTCCGCTGACGGCGCTGCGCACGAATCTCGAACTGGTGCAGAGCGGGCATTCTCCGGCGGCGATCCGCCGCGCCCACGAGCAGGTGCTGCGCCTGGAAAAGCTCACCGACGGGCTGCTCATCCTCTCGCGCATCGAATCCCACACGGCCAACGGACAGAACGAGCCGGTCAACCTGGTGGCGATGATCCACTCGCTGAGCGAGTTGTACGCGTCGCGCGCGGAACAGGCCGGGCTGGACTACGCCGTCTCGCTCCCGAAGGAGGCCGCCTGCATCTCCGGCCATCCCGATCAGATCGCCAGCGTGATCGCGAACCTGATGGAGAACGCCATCAAGTTCACGCCGTCGGGCGGGGCCGTCCACCTCAGTCTGCGGCAGATCGATCAGACGCTCGAACTGGCCGTGCAGGATACCGGGATCGGCATTCCGCTCGACGATCTGCCGCAGTTGTTCGAACGCTTCCGCCGGGGCCGCAACGCCGCCGCCTATCCCGGCAGCGGGTTGGGATTGGCGATCACCAAGGCCATCGTCAAGGCGCACGGCGGCACGATCAGCGCCGAGAGCAGCCGCGCCGGAACGACTATGCGCGTCGTGCTGCCGGTGCTATGAGCGCGCTTGGCGCCGCAGGCCCTCGGCATCCGCCGCCTGAAGGGCCGCGAACACCGCCTCCGGCGTGACGGGCATCGGCTCGTTGTGGATGGTCTCGCCTTCGGCACAGGCGGCCTTCGCCACCACCATCAGCGCCTCCGGGGACGCATTGCCCAGGCCGATTTCCGCCAGGGTGGTCGGCAGGCCGACTTCCTCGCAGAAAGTGTACACTTCGTCGATCAGGCGGGCGGGCTTGCCGGTCAGGAACAGCGAGGCCAGCACGCCGATGGCGACCTTCTCCCCATGCCAGTAGGCGTGAGTTTCCTTGAGCTGCGTGAGGCCGTTGTGAATCGCATGGCAGGCCGCCAGACCGCCGCTTTCGAAGCCGAGTCCGCTCAGCAGCGTGTTGGCTTCGACGATGCGTTCGAGGGCCGGGGTGACCACCTGGCGTTCGCAGGCACTTTTGGCCAGCACGCCGTATTCCAGGAGC
The DNA here is from genome assembly GCA_964427955.1 of uncultured Anaerolineaceae bacterium. Classification (GTDB taxonomy): domain Bacteria; phylum Chloroflexota; class Anaerolineae; order Aggregatilineales; family Aggregatilineaceae; genus JACRBK01. The sequence continues at coordinate 8,780 of CAYRWY010000131.1, read as the reverse complement.
GTATCGTAGCAAAAACGCGCCAGCGCATAGGCCGTCGCCGACCCGACCCGCCCGGTCATATTGGTGGCGTAGCTCTGGCGGCAGGACTCCGCCTCAAACCACGTCGAGAGGGCATCGCCCATCCCCGCCAGCAGGAAGCGCACCGGAGCTTCCGCCACGATCCCCGTATCCACCAGCACGACGGTGGGATTTTGGGGCAGAATCAGATAGCGCTTGAAAGCCCCGTCCGGCGTATAGATGACCGAGAGGGCGCTGCACGGCGCATCGGTCGAGGCAATGGTCGGGACCACAATCACCGGCACACTGAGCTTGTAGGCCACGGCCTTCGCCGTATCGAGCGTCTTGCCGCCCCCGATGCCGACGATGACCTTGAAGTTTCTGGCCACCACCGCCAGGCGATCAATTTCCTCGTCCGAACATTCGCCGGTGAAACGCTCCACCGTGGTTTCTACGGCCTGTTCCACATCTTTCCGGAACCGCGGCAGCAGCTCGTCGTAAACATAGGGATCGCAGATCAGGAACGCGGCCCGGCCCAAACGAGCGGCTTCTTCGCCCAGATGGCCGATAGCGCCGTTCCCCTGTACGTACCGTCCCGGGAAAATCGTCGTGCTGATCATCACCATACTCCTTGAACTTACTCGTCGATTGTGAAAACTTTCACGATAGTGATTATCGCCAACCCTGGACCGGGCGGTCAGTGCAGTCTGTCACGGATAATGCGTATCGATCCGCGACATCGACCGCGCTCCGGCGGTTACGAAACAGTAACCCGACCGGAACCGGTCCGCAATCTGCACGCGGGACAATGAGAAACATTCCTCAGTGATGATAAGGAGCATGGTTATGTCTAGATGGAAATATGGGGTGACGGTGCTGCTGCTGGCGCTGATCCTGGCGGCAGAGATTGGCCCGCTGCACGCCCAGGACCAGGGCGAGATCGTGTTACAGTTGGCGGTGCCCGGTTATATGGAACAGGCGTTGAACCCGGTCATTGACCAGTTCGAGGCGGAACACCCCGGCGTGCAGGTCGAACTCGTGACCAGCGGCGGGGCGGGGATCATGATCAACCTGGGCAGCGGCGCCGGTCAGGGTGACATCGAGGATATCCTGGACGAGCGGGAGAAATACGCCCGTTCCGCCGACGTGCTGATGGTCGGCTCGTCGGACCTGTCGCCCGAAGTGACTCGCGCCGGCTATTTTCTCGATCTCTCCCCGCTGATCAACGACGACCCCAACCTGGACCCCGGCGATTTTTACAGCGGCGTGTGGAAGTCGTTCCAGTGGGATAACGGCTTCTGGGCGCTGCCCGCCGCCGCCGACCCGATCCTGATCCTCTACGACCGGGCAGCCTTTGACGAAGCCGGACTCGCGTATCCCGACACCTGGCAGACCATCGACGACGTCGAGAACGCCATCCGCACCCTGACCAAGCTCAACCCGGATGGCACGGTCGCCTCGCCGGGCCTGCTGAATATCGACGCCAACCTCAACGCGCTGCTGGTGTCGCTGCTGGGTCAGGGCCTCTACGACGATACGGTTATGCCGAGTGTGCCTCGTTTCAACGTGCCCGGCCTGGAAGACCTGCTGACGACCTGGGCGCAGATGCAGATCGACGGGTTGTTCAACCCGCCGGTGAGCAGCGACGACGAAAGCCCGATCCTGAGCGCGCCGCTGCAAATCGGGCGCAGCGCCTTCAGTTTCGTCTCGGTGGGCGGTGACAGCCCGGTCATGACGCCCGCCCTGCTGCCCGGCGGCCATGCGGGCCTGGACGTGAGCGGCTTTGCCGTCAGCAGCGGGACGCAGAATCCCGAAGCGGCCTATGCCCTGGCCGAGTTCCTGACGCACAGTTCGCAGGCGGTTGGCAGCTTCTTCGGCAGCACCCCCGCGCGCCGCAGCCTGGCCGACGCGCAGGCCAGCCAGGGGACGCAGATCATCGCCGGGCAGCAGTCGCCGGAACTGACCGCGCTGATCCCGACCGCGCTCGAAAACGGTCTGCCGGTGGGCGAAACTCGCTTCTCGGAATATCTGAATCAGGCCGTCTCGATCATGGTGCAGGACGGCGTAGACGCCTCGACCGCGTTGCAGGAGGTCGAAGATACCGCCCTGGCCCGGCTGGATACGGCCTCGGCCCGGCTGGACACGACGCAGATCGTGGTCGAAACGCCGCTGCCCACCGGGGATCTGCCCAACGGCGAGATCGCGCTCAAGTTCGGCATTTCCTCGTTCGTCTCGCCGCTGCCCAACCAGGCGCAGTGGGACGACCTGATCGCCGACTTCGTCGAGCAGGACCCCGAAGTAGGCCGCGTCGATCTGGGGACGGGCATGGAAACCTCGCTGGAAGATCTGGCGGGTAAATACGACTGCTTCTTCCTGTCCAACAACGTCGTGCCCAGCGCCGATCTCGGCCTGCTGCGCAGCCTGGACCCGCTGCTCGCCAGCGATCCCAGCTTCGATCCCAACGACATGCTGGGCGGGGTGATGCAGCAGGTGCAGCGCGACGGCCAGACCTGGGCGCTGCCGGTCATGCTTCAGCCGCTGGCGATGCGCTACAACCCGGACCTGTTCAGCCAGGCGGGCGCGGCGCTGCCCGACAGCGATTGGACGGTGGAGGATTTCGTCTACGCGCTGGAAGCCCTCAAAACGATGAGCGGGGACAAGGCCCCCTTCGTGCCGCGCGATTTCGGCAACACGCACCTGCTGATGCTGATCGCGGCCTACGGCGGACTGCCGCTGGATTACCGCACCAACCCGCCGACCATCAACTTCACCGATCCGGCCACGGTCGAAGCGATTCGCCAGGTGCTCGATCTCGCTAGAAACGGCTACATGGATTACTCCAACCTGTCTTCGACCGGCGGCGCAGTGTCATTCTCCATCGGGGGCGGTGACCAGACGCCGCTCTACACCGAAGCAATGATGGGACTCGGCGGGCTGGGCGGGGGGATAGTCGTCATGGCGGGCAGCAGCAGCACCGTCACCAGCAGCAGTACGGGGGAAGCCCCGGCGGGTCCACAAAAACCCGACCCGATGATCCTTTTCCCGCAAGGCTCGACTTATTCCGCGGTGTCTTACGACCTGAGCGCGGCCTACATCAGCGCGCAGTCGGCGCACACCGACGCCTGCTACCGCTTCATCAGTGCGCTGGCACAGCGTCCCGATCTGATCACGGGGATGCCCGCGCGCCGTTCGCTGATCACCAGCCCGGAGATCGCCGCCGCGCAGGGTGATGAGTCGGTCGCCTTCTACCAGGCGATGGATGCGCTGATGCAGCAGCCGAATACCGTCGTCATCCCGTCGGGTATGAGCTTCGACGCCAGTGCCATCGGCACCATGCTGATGAGCTTCTGGCTGGATCGCGCGTTCGACCGCTATGTGAAAGAAGATGCCGATCTGGCGTTGGAACTGGCCGACGCGCAGGCATTCACCGAGGACTATCAAGGCTGTGTGGCGGCCATCGCGCCCTACGATCCGGCGGTGGACGACTTCCAGGCTTATGCCATGCAGTTCATGACGTGCGTCACCGAGGTCGATCCGTCGGCCAAGGAGGCGTTCGGGATGTAGTAGGCCCTCACCCCTCAATCCCCTCTCCCATCAAGAACATGGGAGAGGGGAAGGTTGCCCCCTATCGTTCTCTCATTCCCCGTTTTTTCTCTGCGTGCTCTGCGATCTCTGCGTTGAATCGCTTTTCTTTTCTACGTGCGATAATGGCCGTTGATCGTGACGTACTCGTGGCTGAGGTCGCAGGTCCAGACCAGCGCGTGCGCGGTCCCGGCGCCCAGGTCCAGCCGCACGCCCCATTCCGCCGCCTGCATCAGGCCGATGGCCGCCTTTTCGTCGTAATCCAGCGGACTCCCGGCCTCGACCAGTTGAATCATCGGCTTGCCGTGCGTATCGGTCAGCCACAGCGCCAGCCGGGCCGGATCGAGATCGATCCCGGAATAGCCCGCCGCGCACAGGATGCGCCCCCAGTTGGGATCGGCCCCGTAGAACGCCGTCTTGACCAGCGGGGAAGTCGCGATCTGCCGGGCGACGGTGCGGGCGCTGGCCTCGCTGGCCGCGCCGGTCACGTCCACCGTCACGAACTTGGTCGCGCCTTCGCCATCGCGTACGATGGCCTGCGCGAGCTGCGTGCAGACCCCGGTCAGCGCCTCGATGAATTCGGCCTCGCTCAATGTGACCCCGGACGCGCCGTTGGCCAGCACCAGGACGGTATCGTTCGTGCTCATGTCGCCGTCTACCACGATCCGGTTGAAGCTCTGCCCGGCGGCAGACGCCAGCGCGCGCGCCAGCACCTCGCGCGAGACGTCGGCATCGGTGGCGATGATCGAGAGCATGGTCGCCATGTTGGGCGCGATCATGCCGGCCCCTTTGGCGATCCCGGTGATCACACAGCCCGACGCCAACCGGACGCTGGCGATCTTGGGTCGCGTGTCGGTGGTCATGATCGACTCGGCAGCGACCGGCCAGTGATCCGCCCCCAACAAGCCGCCGAGCGCCTGGACGCCCTGCGCCACCTTGTCCATCGCCAGCGGCAGGCCGATCACGCCGGTCGAGAGCGCCAGCACTTCGCCCGGCTGACAGCCGATCAGCCCGGCCACCAACGCCGCCGTCTGGCGGGTGTTTTCGAGTCCGGCCTCGCCGGTGCAGGCATTGGCGCTGCCAGTATTGGCGATCACAGCACGCACCTGGGCGCCCGGCTGGGCCAGGATAGCCTGGTCGTAGAGCACCGGCGCGGCTTTCACCCGGTTGGTGGTGAACGCGCCCGCCGCCTGGCAGGGGCGATCACTGACCAGCAGGGCGATGTCCTTGCTGCCGTTTTTCTTCAAGCCGCAGGCGGTCCCAGCGATGCGGAAACCTTGCGGAGCGTAAACCGTCATAGGTCCTCCCGGTACGGTGCTATGCTGAATGTCGTGCGGGGCGCTTCAAAGATCGTAGATCAGCGCCACTTCGTCACACGCCCGGCGGAAGGGGCACGGCGTGCAGTCCCGCCAGACTTTTTCAGGAAAGTTTCCGACAAAATCTCGCTGGAACCCGGATCGCTCGAACAGCGACACGGCACGCGTCAGCGCCAGCACCCGGCGCATTCCCCGCGCGCGGGCCAGATCCAGCGCCCCCGCGATCAACTGACTGCCGATCCCGCCGCCCCGGTAGACCGAGGAAACCGCCAGCGAACGCAGCTCACACAAAGACTGGTTGAATGCCACCAGGGATACACAGCCGATCACCTGTCCGTACTCGTCCGCCACCAGCCAGTCGTTCAGGCGCAGGCGGATTTCATCGACCTTGCGGGGCAGCATCCGGCCCGCGCGGACTTCGTCTTCGAACAGGGCGCTAATGGCTTCTACTTCATCGGCATGGGGTTGGCGGATCAACATCAGGCAGTCGTCTCCAGCAGAATGTGTTCAAGTACGGTCACAAAGTGGTCCACGTGCGCCTCTTCCGCGATCAACGGCGGCAGCAGGCGCAGAATGTTGGTTCCGGCATTGAGCATCAGGACCCCCTGCTCAAAGCCCTGGGCGATCAGCGGCGCGACCTCAAGGTCCATCTCGATCCCGACCATCAGGCCCAGGCCGCGCACTTCTTGAATGTGCGGCGAATGCAGCTCGGACAGCCGCTCCATCAAATACTTCCCGGTGGCGGTCACGTGCGCCAGGAAGGCCGGATCGCTCACCCGCTCCAGCACGACCTGCGCCGCGCGGCAGACCACCGGCCCGCCCGCGAAGGTGCTGCCGTGCTCGCCGGGCTGCATCGCGCTGGCGACTTCTTCGGTCAGCAGCGCCGCGCCGATGGGCAGTCCCCCGCCCAGCGCCTTGGCCACGGTCATGATGTCCGGCTGGACGCCGAACTGCTCGTAGGCCCACAGCGTGCCGGTGCGGCCCATCCCGCACTGGATTTCGTCGAAAACCAGCAGCGCGTGATAGCGGTCGCACAGCTCGCGCAGCCCGTGCACGAAGTCGCGCGTGACGGGCGTGATCCCGCCTTCACCCTGGACCGGCTCCACGAACACGGCGCAGGTTTCAGGGCCGATCACTTTTTCGGCGGCGGCGAGATCGTTGAACGGCGCGATGCGCACGTCGGGCATCAGCGGGCGGAAGGGCGCCTGGTATTTCTCACGCGGGGTGAGGGCCAACGCGCCCGCCGTCCGGCCATGAAAGGCGTTGGTGAAGGCGACGATCTCGGTCTTGCCGGGGCCATAGGTGGCCTTGGCGTACTTGCGCGCGAACTTGATCGCCGCTTCGACCGCCTCGCCGCCGGAGTTGGTGAAAAACACCTTGTCGGCAAAGCTCAGGTTGCACAGCATCTCGGCCAAATCGGCCTGCGGCTCGGAATAATACAGGTTGCAGATGTGGCTCAACTGCCCAACCTGCTCGGACACCGCCTCGACGATCCCGGCGTCGGCATGGCCGAGCGCGTTGACCGCGATCCCGGAGCCGAAATCGAGATACTCTTTGCCGGTGCTGTCGGTGACGATCATGCCCTGGCCCTGCACCAGCGCAAACGGCGCGCGCGCGTAGGTTCCGGCGATGTAACGCTTCGTTTTCTCAATAATCGGATCAGCCATCAAACCCTCTCAATCAGGCATTTTTGCCCGCTCCAGTTCGAGTCCGGAGCGGGATCGTGAACGAGATCAAGCCACCAGAACCGTACCCGTCCCGGCGCGCAGTCCCGCCAGGTCGGTGATAACCGCTTTTTGCACCCCGCTGGCGACCGCGTCCAACGCCGCCTGCACTTTGGGGATCATGCCGCCCGTGATGATCTGCCGGGCGATCAAGTCGTGGACTTCGGATACCGACAGCAGCGGCGCGACGTCGTCCCCGATCTTCACGCCGGGCACGTTCGTGATGAACGTGGCGTGCGCGGCCTGGAGCGCGGCGGCAATCGATCCCGCGGCGTGATCGGCGTTGACGTTGTAGCGCCCGTCCGGTCCCATCGAGATGGGCGAGACGACCGGGACGACGTGCTGCGCGCACCATTCCAGCAGCACCTGGGCGCGGACCTTCACGATCCGGCCTACGCGGCCCATGTCCGGCGACCAGGGTTCGACTTGCAGCAGCCCGCGATCCACACCGCTCACGCCCAGCGCATCCACACCGGCCCGCAGCAGCGCCAGCGTCAACTGCTTGTTGACCACGCCCGACAGCACCATCTCGGCCACTTCGAGCGAGGCTTCGTCGGTGACGCGCTGGCCGTTGACCATCTTCGGTTCCAGCCCCAACTGCTTTTGCAGGCGGTTGATCGCCTGCCCGCCGCCGTGCACCAGCAGGCAGGGCGTCCGCTGGTTCAAGTCGGCCAGCGCCCCCGCCAGCTCGTCCACGAACCCCGGTTTATCGAGATCGTTGCCGCCCACTTTGACGACGACCGGCAGGTTATCCGACATCATGATCCGTCCTTTGGCGCTTACAATAACCCGCTGGTTTCGGGAAGGTTGTACATCAAGTTGAAATTCTGGACCGCCTGCGAGGCCGCGCCCTTGAGCAGGTTATCCAGCACCGAGACGACGATCAGGACGTTCTCGCCGCCCGGCGTGAGCGACAGCATGGCGTGCGGCGTGCGCACGATGTGGCCCAACGTCGCCAGTTCGCCCGCCGGGAGCACGTGCACCAACGGTTCGCCGTCGTACAGGGTGGTGAAAGCCGCGCGCGCCGCGTCCAGGTCGCGCACCTGGGCGTAGACCGTCGCCAGGATACCCCGGTCGGTGGGCAGCAGGTGCGGCGAAAAGACCAGCGGGCCGGTGACGCTGCCCTGCGCCGCCAACACCTGCTCGATCTCGGAGACGTGGCGGTGGGTATGCCCGATGCTGTAGGGCGAGAAGTTGCCGTGCACTTCGCAGAACAGGATATTTTGCTTGGGCGTGCGGCCCGCGCCCGATACGCCGGACTTGGCATCCACGATCATCGGCGTGCCGGGGATCAACAGATTCGCGCGCACCAGGGGAGCGAGCGCCAGCAGCGTCGCCGTCGCGTAGCAGCCGGGGTTGGCGATCACCTGCGCCTCGATCAGCGCATCGCGTCCGAGTTCGGGCAGGCCATACGGCACGGGCAGCAGTTCCGGGTTGGGATGGGGCGCGCCGTACCACCGGGTATAGACCGCCGGATCATCGAGCCGCAGATCCGCCGAGAGGTCCACCACGCGCACGCCCTGTGCGAGCGCCTGCGCGGCCAACGGCGCCGACTTGGTATGCGGCAGGCACAGGAACACGCAGTCCACGTCGCCCAGCGGGGCGTCGGCGGCTTTGACCAGCGGCAGATCGAGCGCCTGCGGCCAACTCTGGCGCAGGCTTTGCCCCGCCGAGCTTTCGGAAGTCAGAAACGCGATCTCGACCTGGGGATGCTGGTCGAGCAGCCGGACCAATTCGAACCCGGTGTAGCCCGTGGCTCCGTAGATTCCTGCTTTGAGGGACATGCGGCTCCTTCATTCAACAAAAAACCGCTCTCGAACTGGGTCCGAGAGCGGTTTGATTGACCGGTCTGTTTGCGTTCTTAGCCTATCCAAACGCCACTAGTCCGGACCCAGGTGGGGGAGTTCCGGACGGCGACGAGGGAAGCGTAGGGCTAAGGACAAATCGTATACCATAGCAACAAATTGTACCGCATCAGAATCGATTTGCACAACTTTATCACAGGTTTTTTGTTCAGACAATGTAACGATTTTGGTGGAAAATCACAAATAGTCTGGCGCTTACTGATGAAGGGCGACCCGGCGGGTCGCCCCTACGGACATGCTACGCGAGCAAGATGCAGTCTTGCAGCACGGCGGACGCGGTCACTTCCACACCCGCG
>CAYRWY010000130.1:9025-13539 GCA_964427955.1 uncultured Anaerolineaceae bacterium | reverse complement strand
GCGGCGGACGGCACCCAGCGGTTCCAACTCAAGGGCCACACCGGGACGGTGAACGCGGCAGCCGGGTCCGGAGGGCAGATCGTGACCGCGGGGGAAGACGCGGTCGCGCGGGTGTGGGATGCAACGTCGGGCACGGTGCGGCTCACCCTGAGCGCACATATCAGCGGCATCACCAGCGCGGTGTGGTCGCACGATGGCCGGATGATCGCCACCGCCAGCAAGGATCGCACCCTCAAGGTGTGGGATGCGCAGTCCGGCGCGCTGCTGTTCACTGCCGTCGGGCATGGCGACGACGTGTTGAGCGTGGCCTGGTCGCCGGACGATCTGCTGCTGGCCTCGGCCAGCCGGGACGAGACGGCGCGCCTGTGGGATGCCCGTCCGGGCGACGAGGCGCTGACGCTGAGCGGCCACGCCGGACGCGTGACGATGGCGGCCTGGTCGCCGGATGGCACTCGCGTGGTGACGGCGGGGGCGGACAACACCGCCCGGATCTGGGACTCGTCCAGCGGGGTGCTGGGTTTGGTGCTGAGCGGGCACACGAACTCGTTGAACAGCGTGATGTGGTCGCCGGACGGATCGCGCCTGGTGACGGCCAGCCGTGACGATTCGGCGCGGGTGTGGGACGCCAGCACGGGGGCCGAACTGCTCAAGCTGACCGGCTACCGTGACAACGTGAACGGCGTCACCAGCGCGGCCTGGTCGCCAGACGGAGCGCGCCTGGTGCTCACCGGGCGGGGCGAAGCCCGGATCGTGGACGCGGCCAGCGGATCGGTGCTCCTGGCGCTGACCGGTCACACCGGCGTCGTGAACTGGGCGGCGTGGTCGCCGGACGGAGCACGCCTCGCGACGGCGGGGAAGGATCTGTCCGTCCGGGTGTGGGATGCCAGCACCGGGGCCGAACTGCTCAAACTGACCGGCCACGAAGGTGACGTGAGCACGGTGGCGTGGTCGCCGGACGGATCGCTGCTGCTCACGGCCAGCGACGACGGGACTGTGCGCGTCTGGAACGCCAGCAGCGGGGCGATTCAGCTCACCCTGACGGGGCATTCCGACATCGTGAACAGCGCCGGATGGTCGCCGGACGGCACCCGGCTGCTCACAGCCAGCGATGATCGCACCGCGCGCGTGTGGAATGCGGTGACGGGCCGTGAACTGCTGGTGTTGAACGGGCACGGCGATAAGGTATTATTTGCAAGCTGGTCGCCAGACGGATCGCGCAGCGTGACGGCCAGCGCCGATGGCACCGCCAAATTGTGGTATACCTGGCAGAAGACCGCCGACTTGATGACGTTTGCCAAAGGGTGCTGCGTCGTGCGCGACCTCACTCCGGATGAACGGGAACAGTTCGATCTGCCATGAACGATGACCTATTTGCCCAGGCCCACGCCTGGTTAGACGCCAGGGAATCCCTGGCGGTCGCGACCATCGTCCGCATTTTTGGAACGTCCAGCCACCCGCTCGGCACGCGCATGGTCATCGCGCGCGACAACCGCTTCGTGGGCGCGGTCAGCGGCGGTTGTGTCGAAACGGACGTCTACGAAGCGGCCCAGGATGTGCTCGACCAGGGCCACCCGCTGATGCTGAATTATAAGAAGGTCGAGAATCCGCTGGTCGAAATCGGCTTGAACTGCGACGGAATGATCGACGTCCTGGTCGAGCGCCTGGATCGCGACCTCTACGACCGGTTGACCGGCCCGGAGCGCCGCGTGAACGTGACGCTGTGCACGCCGCGCCAGCCGCTCGCGCCCGATCCGGTTCACGCCCAGGTGCGGCCCGGCGACGATCCGGTAGAGGGTCTGGCCCCCGCCGTGGTGGAGGACGCCCGATCCGCGCTCACGCGGGGCCGTCCCGCTACGACCACCTACCCGGATGGCCGGGTGGCGCTGTTCGAGCCGGTGCTGCCGCCGCCCACGCTGTTGATCTTCGGCGCGGTGCAGACGGCGGTGCCGCTGGTCCGGCTGGCGAAAATTATGGGCTTCCGCACGGTGGTGACGGATGCGCGCCCGGCCTATGCCACGCCCGAAAAACATCCCGACGCGGACCTGGTGCTGGCCGCCTGGCCGCAGGACGTGATCGCGCAGGTCGGGGTCGATCATTGGACGTTCGTCGTCTCGCTCAACCACGAGCCGCGCTTCGAAGATGCCCTGCTGCACGCGTTGGCCGGGCACGAGGTCGGCTATCTGGGCGCGATGGGCAAACCGCAGCGCGAGGACGAGCGGATCGCGCGCGCGGCGGAGGCCGGTTTCGACCTGGCGCTGCTGCCCGACATCCACACCCCGATCGGACTCGACATCGGCGGCAAGTCGGCAGAGGAGATGGCGCTGAGCATCCTGGCCGAGATCGTCGCCGTGAAAAATGGGCGGAGTGGGGGAATGCTGATACGTGCCGCCGGACGCTGAAGCGTTCCGGCTATGAAAAAAGCGGGTAAGCCCACTCAAGGGGCTGCAAAGCGTCTGGTTTTCAGCGCTTTGAGCGCGCTTCCAGGCTTTGATCATAGCCTGGCGGCTTTAGCCCCAGGCGGGGATCGTCAGGTGAACTTTGGTGAAATGCGCACTCAGCTAATCCACCCTGGTATTCGCTTGGAGAATGCGGTATCATTGCGCACTGCAAAATCTTACGTTGAGGAAGGCCCGGACCATGAAGGTTATACTCAAGGAATACGTCTACAAACACGGCGTTGCCGGTGATGTGGTGAACGTGGCGGACGGATTTGCTCGTAACTATTTGATCCCGCGCGGATTAGCGATCAAAGCCTCCCCCGGTGCGCTGCGCGAAAACCAGCACCTGATCGAACAGGCCGCGAAGAATCGCGAGCGGCTGCGCCAGATGGAAAGTGAAGTCGCCATCAAGATCGACGGCGTCGAGCTGGTGTTCGGCGTCAAAGCCGGTAAGAACAACAAGCTCTACGGCTCGATCACGACCCGCGACATCGCCGAAAAACTGCTGGAAAAGACCGGTGTGGATGTCAACCGCCGCCGTATCAGCGAGCGCCCGCTGCGCGAACTGGGAATGCACGAAATCCCGGTGCACATGGGCCAGCACGTCTCGCCGGTGCTCAAGGTCGCGGTCATTCGTGACGAAGAAGTCGCGGATTACCTGGCGGGCAAGCCGGTCACCTCGATGGCTACGCGTGCCAAAGTCGAATACGTCGAGGTTGAAGAACAACCCGCCGCCGACGAGGCCGCCGCGCCCGAAGCGGAAGCAGCCGCCGAGGCTTAACGACAACGCTTGGGGCGGCCTGGGGTCGCCCTCGTTGGAAAGGGCGGGTGGATCATCGAAACACCCGCTTTTTGCTATTCTAGACCGCTGGAGAAACGCGGCGTGAGCGAAGCCGAAATCCTGGGCCAACGCCTGCGCGAGGCCCGCGAAGCCAGAGACCTGACGCTTGAAGAAGCCGCCAGCGCGACTCGCATCCGTCTCCGCTTCCTGGAAGCGTTGGAGAACGGCGATTACGCGGAGATGACGTCGGTTCAAGCGCAGGGCTTTTTGCGTAATTACGCGCGCTTCCTGGGCATGGACCTCAACCTGCTGGTGTCCGAAGTTCAGGCCGAAAAAGGCAGCCGCCGCTGGTCGAAATCCCGCCCCGCGGCGCGCCACGAGGACTCCTCCGACAGCCCGTCGCCCGCTCCCGTTCGTCCCGACGTCAGCGCCATCACCCGTTCCGCTCAACCTCGTCCTCAGCCCGCCCGCCGCCAGCGCGGACCCCGTGCCCGGCGTGGCTTTGTCGCCAATGTGTTGACGATCGTGATCGCGGGCGCAGTGGTCGTGGGGCTGATCCTGGGCGGGACGCGCCTGCTCGACCAGTTGGCCCAGTCCGAAACGGACAACACCGGCGTCCAGACGCTCCCTCCGCCGCCCATCGACACGGCGGTCCCCACCGACAGCGGGGGATTGCCGTCCGGCGAGCAGCCGGCAGGCGCCGAGTCTCTGACTCCCTCGCCGGAGCCGTCGCTGGCCGTCCAGGTTGCGCCGGGCTTCACGCCGCCCGTGCTCACGGGGACGGGCGTCACGGTCGTGATCGAGATCGTGCAGGATACCTGGGTACAGGTGACGGCGGACGACGTCGTGCAGTATGAAGATACGGCGACGGTCGGGGCGATCTTGAACTATGCTGGGCTGCGCAGCGTGCGCGTCCGCGCCGCCAATGCCGCCGGCATCAAGCTGACGGTCAACAACCAGCCGCAGGGTATCCCTGGCGAGCGGGGGCAGTTGTTCGACTACACGTTCACCCTGGAGAGTGCGGGCACGCCGATGCCCACCCTGTCGGGATTGTCGAGCGGCGACACGAGTACGAGTATGCTGCCCACAACGTCGCCCACCCAGGCGGCGTTGTTCTTTACGGCGACCCCGACTTTGCCGCTCGATCCGGGCGATCTGAGCGTGATCGGGACGCTTCCGGCGATCAGCGAGACGCCCACGGACACGCCCGCCCCGACGGCGACGATCACCGTCGCGATTCCGACTTCGACTCCCACGGTCACGCCACGGCCCAGCGATACCCCGCGGCCCACGGC
>CAYRWY010000130.1:0-8925 GCA_964427955.1 uncultured Anaerolineaceae bacterium | reverse complement strand
CCCACGGCCACGCCGACTCTGACCGCGACCCCGGAGCCGGGGATCACGCCGTCAGCCACCTTCACGCCGACGCTCACGCTGACCTTTACGCCGTCGCCGCTGCCGACCAACACCCTGCGCCCTACCCGGACCTCCACGCCGACGCCGACTGCGACCTTTACGTTCACCCGGACGCCGACTGCGACGCCGACCTGGACGCCGTCTTCGACGCCCACCGCGACCCGGACGCCTACTCCGACCGCCACCTTCACGCCGACGCCGACCTGGTCTTCTACACCCTCCCTGACGCCTTCCCTGACGCCCTTCTTGCCGCCACGCATCACGCGCACGCCGTCCCCACCACCGAAGTAGAGCGTCAGTTCCACCCGCTATCAATCAATCGTATCGTGTGAGGAGAAGCTATGCGCAGCGAACAAGCGATGTTTGATTTGATCGTCGAGACCGCCCGGGCCGATGAGCGCATCCGCGCCGTGATCATGAACGGCTCGCGCGCCAATCCCAACGCCCCGCGTGACCCGTTCCAGGACTTCGACGTCGTTTACCTGGTGACGGACGTCGAGCCTTTCCGGAACAATCGGGCGTGGATCGCGCCTTTCGGCGAACTGATGATCCTGCAAATGCCGGAGCAGATGGACGATCCGGCACCGCAGGGGGACGGCCACGAGATGTATCTGATGCAGTTTGCCGATGGCAACCGCATCGACCTGGCGATTGTTCCGCTCGACAAGTTGGACGAGGTGCGCCAGGACAGCCTGGGGGTGCTGCTGCTGGACAAGGACGGGATCGTCGGGGCGCTGCCGCCCACCAGCGAGCAGGATTATCTGCCCCAGCCGCCCAGCGCGAAAGCCTTCGCCGACTGCTGCAACGAGTTCTGGTGGATCTCCGTGCTGGTCGCGAAGGGGTTGTGGCGCGAGGAAATCCCTTATGCCAAACACATGCAGGATCATTATCTGCGCGACGAACTCAACAAGATGCTGCGCTGGCATATTGGCATCCGGACCCAGTTCGCCCGCAATCCCGGCAAGATGGGCAAGTATTTCGAGCGTTACCTGGAGCCGGAGCTGTGGGATCTGCTGCTGAAAACTTATGCGGATGCCCGCTACGAGCACACCTGGGAGGCGTTGTTCACGATGGCCACGCTGTTCCGGCGGCTGGCGGTGACGCTGGCGGCGCAGTATGGGTTCGAGTATCCGCAGGGCGACGACGCGCGCGTCACGGCGCACCTGGAGCACGTGCGACGCCTGCCGCGCGATGCACGGGAGATTTATTGATCGCGGGCATTGCCCTGCCCAATAGACGTCAAGTTAAGCGTCTGATCTCGTATCATAGGGAAAAAAACGGCCTCACCCCTCACCCCTCTCCATTGCGCTTTTTGAATGGAGAGGGGGCCGGGGGGTGAGGCCGGGACAAGACCGTGACTGCCTCACAAAACCTTAAATTGACGCACATAGGGCACCCCAAGAGGTGCCCCCGCCGTTAGTGGAAGAGATAGTCCATCAACTGTTCCGGCAGCGAGGTGATCGCCTCGCGCTGGAGGCGGTAGGTGATGGTCCGGTTATCGGCGGCGACTTCTTCTTCGATCAGCCCGGCCTCTTTAAGCTGGGCCAGGTGACGCGACACCGCCGAGGCCGACAGCTTGAGCTTCTGCGCGATCAGCTTGCCGCTCATTTTTTCGCCGTAAAGGGATACCAGCCGCAGAATATCCAGGCGCGAGTTATCGCCGAGGGCTTTGAGCGTGGCGAGGGCCTGATCCTTGTGCTGCTGGATCTCGGTCAGGCGCGCTTCGGTGCGCTCGCTGTCGAAGATCACGGTGATGTTGCCGTAGCCGTAGAACATGAAGACCGGCGTGGGCATCAGGAATGACGGAATGAACACGATCTCCGTGATCGGGTGATCGGCGGGTAGGACGGGGAGCAGCTCGGTTTTGCCGGTCACGTGCTCGAACAGGCCCATCCCGCCCAGGCGATCCAGCAGGGCGGTCTTGTCGTCGAGCGCCCGGTCCCAATGCGAGCGCAGCGCGTCCACCTGGGTGTGGAAGAAGTCTTCCCAATACCACTGCCACATCTCCGCCAGCCGGTGCTGAAAGGCCGGGACATCGTCCAGGACGGCTTCGAACGGCGTCTGCGTGCACCAGCAGTGCTCGCCAAACGGCGAGGTGGTCAGGACGGCTTCGAGCGTCTTGAAGTCGAACCCGGTGCGTGCGATCTGGTCGCGGGAGATGATGCGCCCGACGAAGTAGAACAGGAACGAGACCGGGTCCATGTCGCGCACGTAGCGGATGAAGCCCGGCACATCGTGCTGGTTCGGATAATCTACCCCCAGCTCGAAAAACACCGAGCCGTTCAGGTAAGGTCCGTAGAGTCCTTCGAGCGCGGCCAGAAAATCAGCGGACAGTGTAGCCCGCGCCATTCCCACCCATTCGGTACGGATTCCCGGTTTTCGCAGGGCTTGCAGGCTTAAGATCATCTCATAAACCGGCGAAGTCTGGAACCGGATCAGGCTGGCGATGGGGTCGGTGGATTCAATCACCTGGAATGGCATGAGGCTACCTTTTGTCTGCGAACGATGTGTATGTCAAATCTTAAAGGTGTTGGACGGCGCTGTCAATTGCCCTTACACCGGCAACCCGTCGCGCAGGTGCTCCAACCGCACCCCTAAGTCGGTCAATTCCGCCGGGCTGAGCGCCTGCCAGGCTCCGTAATAATAGCGATCCGTCAGGTCTTCGACCTGCTGGCGCAGCGCCCTGCCATCGTTCGTCACGCGGTAGACGCCGTCCTCAGCGGTGACCCAGCCCTGATCCACCAGTTCGCCCACGGCGGCGCGGTAATCGTCCGCCGTGAAGTGACGGTAGGGGAGTTTTTCGGCCAGGTCGGCGGGGCCGGTGACGTCGCCGCGCCACAGGAAGGTGAACGCTTCCCAGGCCGGTCCGCTGACGCCCGTCGGACGCCACGCGCCCAGGTGCGCATCATCACGGAAGGCGTTCAGGTCGGCCAGGCATTGCAGGATGCGCAGCAGGACCGGGCCTTGCGGGCCGGGATCGGAGTGGCGGTTGGTGGTGACACACGTCCGGTCGGCAGGCTCGGCGGCGACCAACGCCGCGTCCACCAGCTTGCGCAGCAGCGCCGCGCAGGTCTCGGTTTCGGGCAGCGATCCGGCGTTTCCCAACGTGTCGCGCAGGATGTTGTCCAGTGCGCGGACCTTCTCGTGGCCCGCCGCCGTCAGGCAGTATTCGCCGCCGCCGCTCGCTTCCACCAACCCGCGCCGGGCCATGTCGGCCAGCCCGTCCGCGGCGAACTGCGCGTTCGAATACGGGTTGCGGATTTGCAGCCGGGCCGGGGAAATCGGCTGCGGCTCGAAATCGCTGGCGACCGCCAACAGATAGCTGTCCTGACCGGCCAATCCCAGCGCCTCAAGCTGCTGCTGGTAGGCCGGGCCGAACAGCCCGCCAATCGCCTGCCGGGCGGTGGTGAACAACGCCTGAACCTCCGACCGGGAGCGCCTGTTGCCCAGCACGAAGTCGAGCCAGTCGGGCAGGCGCGCGGCAAAATCGGGCGGATAGTCGTGCCCCATCTCCGGGTAGTGGACCAGTTCGCACGGGATGCCGCCCTCGTTGAGCAGCTTAACCAGCGTCTGCGTAGGCTCGCTCGACCGATCCCTGCCGCCGACGATGATCACCCCGCGCAGCCCGCGCCCCTGGGCCGCCTCGATCAACGGCTTCCACTGCTCCGGCTGGCTGATGGACGGGCCGCCCGGCGCGACAGCGATGAAGCCACGCAGCGGCAGCACGCCGGTCAGCGCGGTGACGATGGCCGTCTCGGCGCCCATCGAAAAGCCGCCGATCACGGTGCGCTGCTCGTCGATGGCGTGCGCCTGGATCAGGGTGTCCCAGTGCGCGCGGAGTTCCTGCTCGCGGGTGTCGCGCTCGTCCCACACAAACGCATTTTGGCCGACGACCTGGGAGGATTGGGGGAGCGCCAGCCGCCACCCCAGCACGACCGCGGGCAGCCAGGCGTCTTTCGCCAGCGCGCTGTTTTGATTGTTGCCATGCAGGGCCAGCAGGAGCGGCAGCGGGCCGGAGAGGTCCGGGCTTTCGACGGCGAGCATAGGCTGGGCGGTCTTGCGCATCTCCACATAGCGGGCCGTCGAGATGGCGCGCAGCCGGGCGAATTCCGGATCATCCTTCACGATGGTGAAGTCAGCGTCGTCCCAGTAGCGATCCGTGTACCAGTATCCGGCGTTCATCGCCTCGCCCAACAGGCGCAGCGCCAGCGGGCCGTCTCCGGCACAGGCGGCCATGCACGCGCGGAAGTGGAACATCAGCGGCGCTTGATCCGGGAAGCGCCCGAACTCGTGCGTGGCGAGGTTCAGGGCCTCGGCGTAACGCTGCTCCTGGTAGAGGCCAAACAGGTGACCATAAAAGGAACCGAAGTCATCGAACGGAAAATCGCTCATGTGGGACTGCTCCTTTCAAAGCGGATATTTTGTTGATGGCGTTAGCACAGCGGGTGCAGATAACGCTCGGTCATCTGGGCCACCAGGGTTTTGAGATCCGCCGAACGTTCGGGCATATTCAGCACTTCGCGCGCGCCGTAGGAGTAGGCGTACTGCTGGACCAGGCGGGGTAGGTCGCGCCCCACCGCCAGGATAGGTCGCTCCGGGTTCTGGCGGTGAATCTGCGGGAGGATAGTGAGCTGGAGCGGCTGGTTCTCTTGCAGTCCGACCACCACCAGGTCGAAATGATAATAGTCCAGCGCGCGCAGGGCGTCGGCGTGCTCGTCCACCACGGTGACGGATACCTCGCGGCTGAGCAGCAGGCTGATGGTATCGACCAGGACGTTCGCCGGCCCGTTCATCCGATCAATGACCAGAATCTGAATCGGGCAGGTGATCGCATCGGAAGACGTAAGCGAATTGACGACTGAGGCAAACTGTAACGGGATTGACTGAGACAAAGCTTCCTCCTTTGCGAAATTGCGTAATTGCATGATTGTGCAATTACACGAATAGTTTACCATGCCCCCGAACATTTGTCAAGCTGTGGCGCGATCCAGAAGAGGAATGCCCGATCAGGCAGGGGTAAAAAAATTTAATGTCACCTTAATATTATTGAAGTTTCATGAAAGTTTCACAGCATCGTCTAATAAACCATTGTATGCTTATTTTATGATAATGGCGTAAAAATGTGGCTCGCAGTGAGGGGGGGAAAGATGGATTTTCGAGCTTCTATGGGTGCTTTTCGCAACCGTCTG
This sequence comes from uncultured Anaerolineaceae bacterium, assembly GCA_964427955.1. Lineage (GTDB taxonomy): Bacteria > Chloroflexota > Anaerolineae > Aggregatilineales > Aggregatilineaceae > JACRBK01. The sequence continues at coordinate 3,676 of CAYRWY010000130.1, read as the reverse complement.
CAAACTCGCCTGACGATCCTGACGCTGATCGTCGCCATTCCGCTCCTGGCGGGGGTCGTCGGCGTGATTATCGAACGGGCGGGCGCGCAGATGACGGATGATGCCAACGATCATTTGCGCATGACCAACCGCGTGTTGAGAACCAACACGTCAACCTGGCTCGATCTCAACGTGCGCGCCCTTCAGGAACTGGCCACCCTGCCGGAGGTGATCAGCATGGACCCGGCGCAGCAGAAGCCGGTGTTGGAAGCCATGCAGGCGGCCTATCCCTACATGTACCTGATCAGCACCACCAACCTGGACGGTCTGAACGTCGCCCGCAGCGATGCCCAAGATCCCATCGATTACAACGACCGGCCCTGGTTCCAATCCATCAGGGATGGTGCGCCGCTGGCGTATCAAAGCCTGATCGGGCGTACCACCGGCAAACCGGCGCTGGTCGTCTCGACGCCCATCAAAGACGCAGACGGGAATCTGGTCGGCGTCGGGATGTTTGCCGCCGATCTGGCCAGCATCACCGCAGAAACCGTGGCCAGCCGCGTCGGGGACACCGGCTATTCCTACATCGTGGACGGCAGCAACCTCGCGATTGCCCATCCGAACGAGGCATATACGACGGTCGAACTCCACGATCTCAGCCAGGATAAGCCCATCGTGGCGCTGCGATCCGGCCAGACGGGAATTTATAACTTCACGGACGGCCAGGGCCATACGTGGCGCGCTTACCTGGATACGCTCGATAACGGCTGGGGCATCATCGTCCAGCAGCGCGTGGACGAGGTGCTCGATCCGCTGCACCTCTTCCAGCGCGTGGCGCTGGCCGCCCTGGTGCTGGGGGTGCTGCTCATCATGGTGCTGTTGTGGCTGGCCATTGGCCGGGCGGTGCGCCCGGTGGGGGACCTGACGCGCGCGGCCTCGGCCATTGCCGGCGGCGATCTCTCGCGCACGGTGGAAGTCAACCGCCGCGACGAGATCGGCCTCCTGGCCCAGTCCTTCAACAGCATGACCGTCCAACTGCGCGATCTGATTGGCGGGTTGGAAGATCGCGTGACGGCCCGCACGCGCGATCTTCAGGTGGCGTCGGACGTGTCACGCCAGATCACGACCCAACTCAAGCTCGACGATCTGCTGAACCAGATCGTGACGCTAACTGTCCAGCGCTTCAAATTCTATGCGGCGCTCGTATTCCTGCTGGTCGATGGCGACAGGCTGGTCCCGCAGGCCGGGGCCGACTCTCAGGGGCGCAGTCTGGACCGGGACTTGTTCACCACCATTCCCCTGGACGCCGATCCCAGCCTGATCGCGCTGGCGGCCCGCTCCCGGCAGGCGGTCAACATCGACGACGTCACTCAGTCCAATGCTTTCATGCCGGTGGCTGCCGTGCCGGATACCCGCTCCGAACTGGCGATCCCGCTGGTGCTGGGCCGCCAGGTGTTGGGCGTGTTCGATGTGCAGTCCGAAAAAGTCGGGCGGTTTACGCCGGAAGACCGCAGCATCCTGACGGCGCTGGCCGAGCAGATCACGATTGCCGTGCGCAACGCGCAGTCGTTCGCCGAAACCGAAACCGCCCGCCGCGAAGCCGAGCAGGCCAACAAGGTCAAATCGCAATTTCTGGCGGCCATGTCGCACGAGCTGCGCACGCCGCTGAACGCGATCCTGAACTTCACCCAGTTCGTGTCGTCCGGCATGATGGGGCCGGTCACCGAGCGTCAGAAAGGCGCGCTGGACAAGACCGTCATCAGTGCCGAGCACCTGCTGGATCTGATCAACGACGTGCTCGACATCTCCAAGATCGAAGCCGGGGCGCTGCAACTGTTCGTCGAAGAGAATGTGAACGTCACCGAAGAGCTTCAGTTCGTGATCTCGACCGGCCAGTCGATGCTCGAAGACAAGCCCATCCAACTGGTGACCGACATCGGCAGCGATCTGCCGCTGATCCGGGCGGATAAGCAGCGCGTGCGCCAGATCATTCTGAACTTGATGTCGAACGCCTGCAAATTCACCGACTCCGGCACGATTACGCTCCAGGCCCACGCGCACGATGGACACATCCTCATCGCCGTCAGGGATACCGGGCCGGGCATTCCGCCGGAAGACCAGGAGGCTATTTTCGTGCCGTTCCAGCAGACCGGGGTGGGTCTCAAAAAGGGCGGCGGGACGGGCCTGGGGCTGACCATCTCGCGGCGGCTGGCCGAAGCGCACGGCGGCTCGCTGTGGGTGGAAAGCACCCCCGGTCAGGGCGCGGCTTTTTACGTCAAACTGCCGGTAGTGTCGGCCACCGCGCCGACGTTGGTAGGGGAGAAGTTAGATGTCAACGGGTAACGATCAACCGACCGCAGCGGTCAGGGTGACCCCTACGTTTCTGTACGTGGAAGACGACCCGATGAGCCGGGAGGTGATGCGGCTGCTCCTGGTAGACATGCTGGGGTACGAGCAGGTGACCATCTTCGAAGACAGCGCCGACTTTCTGGCGAAGATCGAGGCGCTGAGCGACCCGCCGAAAGTGATCTTTCTCGACATTCATATGCAGCCGATGAACGGCTTCGAGATACTCAAGCTGCTCCGCGCGCACGAACGCTATCGCGCGACGACCGTGGTGGCACTCACAGCCAGCGTGATGAACGAAGAAGTGAACCTGTTGCGGAATGCCGGGTTTGACAGTTGTATTGCCAAGCCGATTGATCAACGCACCTTTCCAGAGGCTCTCAATCGCATTCTCAGCGGGGAAAAATTCTGGCGGATCAAGTAGTACTCGCCGGAAGGGGGGGGGGGGCCATGCTTTTGCAGGATAAGCGCATCTTTATCGTGGAAGACGATCTCGAAAACCGCATCATTGCCCAGATGTTGTTGAAGGAACACGGCGCGGTGATCGCGTTCGAGCGGTGGGGGCGCACGACGTGCGAGAAGTTGAAGTCGTTCGCCCCAGTGGACATCATTCTGCTGGACCTGATGTTCCCCGGCAACGTGACCGGGTTCGATATTTTCGACCAGATTCGTCTGCTGCCCGAATTCAACCACGTGCCCATCGTCGCGGTGTCGGCGTCGGATAGTTCGTCGTCGATTCCGAAAGCCCAGATCAAAGGTTTTGCCGGATTTATTCCCAAACCGATCAGCTTCAGGGAATTTCCCCAACAGGTAGCCGACATAATCAATGGGAAGCCGATCTGGATCGCGCGTTAGTTTTAGTAACTTTGGTGCTCACTCTGAAAGGTCGCTTATGCCTCACGCCCTGGTCATTGACGATAACCGGACCAACCTCGAAGTGCTGACGGAACTGCTGGAAATGGTCGGGATGAGCTATACCGCTGTCCAGGACCCCACGCGGGTGGACGAAGCCTTGCAGGATCTTGACGCAGTCGATGTCGTGTTTCTCGATCTGGAAATGCCCAAGATCGACGGCTATGAGATGCTGGGCATTCTGAAGAACGAGATCGGGATCGAAGCCCCGATTGTGGCCTGCACGGTCCACCTCAGCGAGATCAACACCGCGCGCGCGATGGGCTTTCACAGCTTCCTCGGCAAGCCGCTCAACCCGGCCCGCTTCGTCGATCAGTTGGAGCGCATTTTGAGCGACGAGCCGGTCTGGGAAGCCCGCTAGCGGTCTGCCCCTACGGGTGAGTCGTAGGGGCAATTCATGAATTGCCCTATGTGTGTCAATTTAAGGTTTTGTGAGGCC
>CAYRWY010000129.1:0-13592 GCA_964427955.1 uncultured Anaerolineaceae bacterium | reverse complement strand
GCCAGTTGGAGCGCGACGAACACGGCTACGTGATCACGGATCGCGAAATGCGGACCAATATTGATGGGATCTTCGCGGCGGGCGAAATCCAGGACCGGATTTTCCGCCAGGTGGCGACGTCGGTCGGCCAGGGGGCCGCCGCAGCCATGTCTACCGAGCGGTGGCTCGCCGCGCGGGAGTAGTGGCCTTCACCCCTCTAAAAAAGCCTCACCACAGAGGACACAGAGAAAAACTGAGGAGAGAGAGGAAGAATTCATCGTGTAAATCTCTCTCTTGCTTTTCCTCTGTGTCCTCTGTGCTCTCTGCGGTGAACGGCTTTTAAGGCAGATTCTCGACCGGCACGAAGGCGAAGGTCGTCACCGGCCAGCGATCCGTCACCAGTAGGAAGCCGCGCTCGTCCAGGCGGGCGATCCCCTCCCAGTTGCGCGAGAGCGGCGTCGTCAGCAATAACTGGATCGGCGGCTGCTCCACCCGCGTGATCCCCTCCTCCCCGACCTGGAACGCCACCAGCCGCTCGACGCCGGGCATCAGGCGATGCGTCGCGCCCTGGCCATACGTCTCGGCCAGCGGATCGTGCGCGGTATACAGCTCCGTATCGGCGGGGAAGAAGTAATTGATCGCCCAGAACACGCCGTTTTCATCCGGCGGGGTCGCGTCGGTGATGCGGTAGTCGATGTTGGGAAACGGGATCGTCGCCGTCTGCGTGAGCGCCTGATCGACCTCGTAGGCGTAGGGCTGCGGGTTGACTCCGGCGCCATTCGCCTCGTAGATCGCCACCAACTGGTCGCCCACCGGCAGTAAACTCTCATACGACAGGTTCGTGATGTCCGTCTGCGGCAGCAGTTCGACGGTGTGATCCAGGTCGAGCGTGATCGCGCTCAGATCGGGCGCGACCGTCCCGCTCACGATCTCGCCGCGCATCTCTTCCGGCAGCCAGATTTCCACCGTCAGGAAGACGCGATCCCCGACGAAGGTGATCGCCTCGAAGCCGTCGAAGCCGGGGATCGTGGCCGGGATGTCCGGCGCGATCAGCGGGATCGGCGTGGGCGTCAGCGGCGTGGGATCGCTGGCGTCCAGGTAGGCTAACACTTCGGCTTTGGACAGCGCGAAGAACATTCCGGCGGCGTCCGCTGTCGCGTACAGATTCGGATTTTCGGGCATCAGGATCAGCGTATCGCCGTACCACGTCAGCCCGGACAGTTCGGCGTCGGCCTGCGCCGCGGGGCCATTGAGCTGGATGACCTGCACCGGGATTTCGTCCGGCGATTCCTGTGCCGCTACGACCGGGACGGCTACCAGCCACAGCACGATCAGTCCTGACGTCAGGCGTCTGGAGAACATCGTTATCCTCTCCTTGGAAAGCAGAAAAACAATTTAACGTAGAGAACGCGGAGCACCCCCACCCCACCTCCCCCGTGCACGGGGGAGGCGCAGGAGGGGGTGAACGCCATGACGCTCCCTGGATGGCGCCCTCCAGCATTGAAAACTGTCGGAGATTGATCAGAGCGAAACGGGTCCAGGGGTGAGATGTTTCTTATCCCACCGGGATCGCGCCGATCCACTCCGCGAAGATGGACTCCAGGTCTTGCCCGGAGGTCTGCTCGAAGCTGGCGAGCATATCGCCCGGCTGGGCGATCTGGTATTTGTACGCGGTGAAATAGTCGCGCAGCATCGCGATCATCATTTCCACGCCGTAATCGTCGGCCAGCGCCCCGAAAAAGAGCGGTCCGCGCTGGTAGACGAGGTAAAAATAGGCCGAGTCGGGATAGTCGGTCACCGGCTGGCCGATCACGAAGTCCGATTCTTCGACCCTGGACGAAAACTGACCGACATATTTATCGACCTGCGCCTGAAAGCTCGCCATCGCGCCCCGGTAGCCCGCGTCGCCTTCCAGGTCGCGAATGTACAGCGCCACCGAATACTGCGCCAACGCCTCGTCCATCCAGGGATGTAGGGTCTGATCGTTGCCCACCAGGCTGTAGAACCACTCGTGCGCGCATTCGTGGGCGATGACGAATTCGTAAAAATCGTTGGATTTGTCCCACTGGTCGCTGGCCACGACGAACACGCCCGGATATTCGATGCCCCCGGCGCTGGTCGGCGTTTCGACCAGGTCCAGCTCGGCGAAGGGATACGGCCCGTAGGTGCTGTCGTAGATCCGCACGGCATCTTTGAGCATCCGCAGCCCGGCGCGGGCGGTATCATACGCCCCGGCCTGGTTTTTATCGTAGAACAGCGTCAGGGTGATGCCGTCCTGCTCGCCGCTGAGCGAGACATAATTGGTGCTGGCGAACAGGGCGAAATCGCGCATGAGCGGCGCCACGTAGCGGTGGGTCAGCGTGCCATCGTCGTGGCGCGCGAGATCGATCTCGCTCCCGCTGGTGATCAGGATCAGGTTTTCGGGCGCGGTGATCGTCACCGTGTAGAAGGCCGTCTCGCTGAACACGGCATCGCCCTGGGGATGATCGGTCACTTCCCACCAGCCTTCGCCCGGCGTATACACCGAGAGCACCGGGTAGGCATTCGGCAGCGCCAGCATACCGTCCAGATCGCTGAAGAGGCGGTACAGCCGCTCGACTCCGGCGGTGACGGTCGCGCTGAAATGCATAGCCAGCGTGACGCTGCTCTCGGCGGCCAATGGCTGCGGCAGGGGGAGCATTAGCACCGAGCGGGTGTCGTCCAGGACCGGGGTGATACTCACGCCGTCCGCCGTCACCTGATCGACGAGCATCTCTCCGCCATAGGAGTGCAGGTTGGGATATAGCCGAAATACGATCTCGGCCAGCGCCCCGGCGGTGCGGTTGGTGTAGGTGACCGTCTCGTCACCGGCCAGCGTTGCGCCGTCCGGCGTGACGGTCAGGGCCGCGTCGATGGTGTAGCGCGGCGCGTCCGCGAAGGCCGCCATGTCCCCGGCGAAACCCGGCAGCAGGGCCGGGCGGTAGACCGCGGTCCAATCGTCCAATCCCTGCGCTTGCACGCCGGGGGGCATAAGCACCACCAGGAGCAGCACGATCCCAACCAGTTTTTTCATCACTGCACCGCCTTACTGCTGTCCTCGCGCCTTCAGGTCTTCCACCACTGCCGGATCAAGCCCGTCGAATTCGCCAACCCATTTGTAGAAGATCGCGTCCAGGTTTTCGCCGGTCGCATCCTCGAAGGCGCTCAACACATCCCGCGAGGTGGCGACTTCGTAGCGCATCCGCGAGAAATAGAGCTGAAGCGACTTGAAGAAGCGATCCTCGCCGAGCGTCTTTTCAAGCTCCTGGTAAAACAGCGGGCCTTTGGTGTAGATGATCACGCCGTAGTTGCTTTCGCTGTAGGCTGAAACCGGCAGATCCAGCACCAGGTCCGGCGCGCCGCTGCTCTTGTAGTAGTTGTACCAGTCCCGGTCGCTTTGCACGTAGTCCTGGAAGCGTTTTTCGCCCTGGATCTCGCGCACGTAGACGTATTCGGTGAAGGACGTCAGCGACTCGTCGATCCAGGGTTCATCCACCTGATTGTTGCCCACCAGGCTGTAGAACCACTGGTGGCCGACTTCGTGCGCCGTCGAGACTTCCAGAAACTGGTCGCCGCGCTTCCAGTAGCGATCCGCCACGACGATGATCCCCGGATATTCGATGGCGGTGTAGTTGAAGGTTTCGGCGACGTCGAACTCGGCGTAAGGATAGGGGCCGAACTTCTCATTGAAGACGTGCAGCGCATCCGACGCGATCTGCACCACTTCTTCCGCCGCCGCTTCGCCGCCCGGCCAGAAATAGACGTTGACGGTGATGCCGTCGATCTCGTTGGTCAGCTTGCCAAAGTCCGGGCTGGCGACCAACAGCGAGTCGCGCATCGGGCCGCTGACGATGTGATAGGTCATCAGGCCGCTGCCGCCGGGGAAGTGCTCCAATTCCGAGCCGCTGATGGCGACGACGAATTTTTCCGGCACGGTCAGGTAGATTTCGTACAGCCCGGTTTCGGTGAAGGCCGCGTCGCCCGTTGGGGAGGGCCGCTCGGTCCACCAACCTTGCCCCGGCTGGTAGACCGACAGCGCCGGGTACCATTCCGGGCCGGAAAAAACGTTGTTCTGGAAGCCGAAGGCCCCATACGAGGCGTACATGCCGCGCTCGGCAGCCGTGCTGAACTGCAATTCCATCTCGACCGACGCACCGGGTTGCAGCGGGGGATTCATCGGGATCACCAGGGTGGTATCGCGCTCGCCCAGCGTAGTTTCGACCGGGGTATCGTCGATCTCGGTCTGGTAGACGATCATGCGCCCCCCCAGCGCCGGGATATTCGGATACAGCCGGAAGACGATCTCGTTCAGGACGTCCGCCGAGCGGTTGGTGTAGCGCACGCGCTCGGCCCCGCGAATGATCGAGACGCCGTCCTCGAACACCAGGCTGGCTTCGATATAGTAGCGGTTGCGGTTGACGAAGCCGTCGATGTCGCCCGCGAATTCGGGCCGCATCGCCGCCCGGAATTTGTCTACGTCGTTCCAATCTACCGCCGGAAGCTGGATCGGGTCCGTGGGCGGGAGATCGGTCGGCGTGCTGGGCGGGATCGCCGTGATCGTCGGCGGCAGCGTCGGCAGCCCCGCCGCGCTGGACGTACTGTCCCCGCAGGCGGAAAGCGCCATCATCCCCAGTCCCAGGACACCCAACACCATCCAGATACGCTTAATCATCCTTACTCCTAACCAAGATACGGCATAACTCCCTACTGATTATATACGCATTGGGGGGATTAAATGACTGGTTGAATGAGTCAAGATCGAAAGGCGGGCCTCATTGCTGACGCCCGCCGCGCGACGATAACAACGACCGGTGAGATTAATGTTCGGCTTGAATCTGCCACCGGAGATAGTTGAGCGCCTGATCGACGCTCTCAAACAGAGGGATATTGATGCCGTCTTGGGCTGCTTTCTCGCTGAGCGTGTGGGTTTCGGTCTGCGTCCCGACCAGGATCGCCCTGAAGCGCGGATCGGAGGTTGCCCCCGCGGTCGTGGCCCCCATCCGTCTGACGATGCGCAGCAGTTCTTCGAACGATAGCTCGATGTTGCGCGTCTCGGTGATGCGGTACACCCGTCCGGGGATATCCTGGGCGAGTTCGCTGCTCAGCTTGAACATCTGTAGCACGTCTTGTTCTTCGACGTGCCCCGAAAATCTGGCGTGGATGATAGGCTCCCCAGTCAGCCTTCGTACTTCTACTGGCATGGTATAACCCCTCACATCAATTGACCCTAAATTAAAGTGTATATCAATGTTTACGTTTTGACAACTATATAGGGTGAACGCTCATCTTTATGCCGGGGTGAGCACTGCTGTTACTATCTCTGATTAACGGTCGGATCGGCTGGCGCGATGGGGCGTGCGCCTGTACACTGGGGGGCGTATCCGGCCCACTCCGCGAGGACTTTATGCGCGCTGATCGTCGTACCCTGCTGGTGGTGATGCTAATCTTGGGGATCGCGGGAATGTTCCGCGCCTGGCTGATCGCGTCCGATGGCGTGTCGTTCGACTCGGACGAAGCGGTGGTCGGGCTGATGGCGCGGCACATCACCCAGGGCCACACTATCCCGACCTTTTACTACGGGCAGGATTATATGGGCAGCCTGGATGCGATCCTGGTCGCCGGCGGCTTCGCGATCCTGGGCGAATCGGTGCGGACGATCCGCATCGTGCAGGCCGGGCTGTACCTGCTGTCGCTCGGCGCGGCCTACGCGCTGGCTCACGAGATCACCCGCTCCCGCCGCGTGGCGCTGATGGCGCTGCTGCTGCTCGCGATCCCGACGGCGTTGGGCGCGCTCTACACGACCCTCACGCTGGGCGGTTATAACGAGATGGTGCTGCTGGGCAGCCTGGTGCTGTTGTTCGGCTGGCAGGTAACGGTCGGGCAGCGGCGCGAGGGGTGGCGCTGGGCGGCGCTGGGGCTGGCCGCCGGGATCGGGTGGTGGGTCAACGGAGCCATCGTCACGCCCCTGGTGGTGGTCGGATTGATCGGGCTGCGCTATTTTTCGGTGCGCAACGGGCGGGGCTATGTCCTGGCGGCGCTGGGCTTTTTGATCGGCAGCGCGCCCTGGTGGCTGTACAATTTTCAGCACGACTGGGCGGCGCTCAAATTCCTGACGGGCGGATTCGAGCCTGCACCCGGCGTGGAGCCGATCTCGCCCGGCGAGTCGCTGATCGGGCTGCTGATCCTGGGATTTCCCGCCCTATATGGGCTGCGTTATCCCTGGCAGGCGGGGCTGGCGCTGTCGCTGGGCGCGCTGGTCTATCTGGCGCTGCTCACCGATCTGCTGGCGGGACGCTGGGCGCGGCTGCGGCAGAAGCCAGGGCGCGGCAAGCAGCGCCATCGGCCCTTAGCTTACACCGCAGCGCGGCGCTGGGTGTGGGGCACGCTGGGGGTGTTCGCCGTGATCTTCACTTTTTCATCCTTCTCGGATGCGACCGGGCGCTACCTGATGCCGGTCTGGGTCCCGGCGGCGATTGGCGTGGCGCTGGGGCTGGATCGGCTGCGCCGGGCGGGACGGCTGATCCCGGCGGCGGCGCTGGCGGTGCTGCTGGCGGCGCAGGCGGGCAGCGTGATCCGCGCGGCGAAAACTGACACCGGCCTCACGCCCCAGTTGGTCGAACGGCTGCGCGCCCCTGCCGAGTCGGATCGGGCGCTGCTGGATTTTCTGGCGGCGCAGGGTTACACGCGCGGCTACACGAGCTATTGGACGTCGTTCCGGCTGACTTTCCGCGCGCACGAGGCGGTGATCTTCGACACCGCGCTGCCCTACGACGACAAGGGTTATCACGCCGGGAATGATCGCTATCTGCCCTACCGGGACCTGGTGCAGCAGGCCGAGCGCGTGGTGTGGGTGACGCAGCATTTCCCGGAGTTGGACGCCGTGATCGTGTCTCGGCTGGATACAGCGGGGATCACGTATCAGACGCAGGAGGTCGGGCCGTACCGGGTGTATTACGACTTTTCGGCGCGCGTCGCTCCCGCCGACCTGGGCCTCGACTCCCCTCAGCCTTTGGAAGAGCTTCTCACCACAGAGAGCACAGAGTAAAAGCAGAGAAAAACCTCTCTGTGTTCTCCGTGGTGAATGTCTTTCAGAGGGGGTCGTTGAAACGCTGGATCTCGATCAGGTAGCCGTTGGGATCGTGGAGAAAGCAGTGATAGATGTTGTACTGGGGGCTGAGGCTGGGCGGCTGCTCGAACTTGACGCCCTTCTCGCTCAGCCGGTAGAACCAGCCATCGACGTCCGGCGTCACCAGGGTCAGGATCACGCCGTGCGGCAGTTCGAGCGTCTGATCGCGCTCGACGAAGCCGATGTAGCCCCGCGCGCCGACGTGGTAGATGCGCGCGTCGCCCTGGTTGCGGGCCAGTGTGAAACCAAACATCTCTTCGTAAAAATGGGCCGTGGTAGTGAGATCGCGGGTATAAAAGAAAGTAATCGGATAGTCAAGCTCGGCGGCAGCCATCGTCAACACTCCTGGATAAATCTATTAGTGAGCGCCGAGTGTACTGCATTCGCTCCCTGGATACAACCGTTATGCTGAACTTTTCTCCTCGTTCCGAACCGCTGTCCTGGCGCGAAGCCGGGCAGGCCGCGCTGCTGTTGGCCGCGCTGGTGCTGATCACTAACGTTACGGCACTGATCGGCGGCGATCTCGCCCCGGCGGCGGATGGTCCCCGGCTGTACTACCCGTTCCAGCACCACGCCTGGACGATGTGGGCGCGCGGCGAGCTGCCGACCTGGACCAACTTTGTCGGCGGCGGGTTTCCGCTGCTGGCCAGTTCGCAGGCGGTGATGTTCTATCCGCCCAACTGGCTGTTTGCCCCGTTCCGCACGCCGACCGCCTACAACCTCGTGACACTGCTGCACCTGTGGATCGTGGGGCTGGGCATGTACGTCCTGGCCCGCCGCCTGGCGATCAGCCCGTTCGGCGCGGCAGTGGCGGCGCTGGCGATGATCTTCGGGGCGTCGATGGTGGCGCGCGTATCGGCGGGGCACATCGGCGAGCTGTACAACCGTGCCTGGACGCCCTGGATGCTGGCCGCGATCCACGCCCTGGCGCAGCGCCCGACGTGGCGGCGCGCGGTGGCGCTGGCGGTCGTCTTCGGGCTGACGCTGCTGGCCGGATCGAGCGGCTACCAGATCGTGATGTACAACGGGATCGTCTCGGCGCTGTGGGGCGTGTATCTGCTGCTGCGCGAAAAACGCGGCGAGAGGCGCGCATTGTTCGCGTGGTGGTGCGCAGTGGCGATAGTAGCCGGAGTGGGACTGAGCGCCGCGCAAACGCTGCCCACACTCGATCTGCTCGGCCAGGGCAACCGCCAGGGCGGGCTGTCCGACGAGGATTTGAACGTGGCCGCACTGCCGATCCCGCTGGCGCTGGGCTACGTGCTGCCGCATACCTTCGACGATCCGCACATCACCGATTACATCTGGCCGGAATACGCGACTTATACCGGCGCGGGGATCATCTTCCTGGCACTGGTGGCGCTGCGCGCGCGCCGCCGCGATCCGCTGGTGTGGCTGTGGGGAGGCGTGGCGCTGCTCTTTTTTCTGCTCTCGTTCGGGATGCAGAATCCGCTGTTCCGGCTGGTGCTGGCGATCTTCCCGCCGTACAGCCTGGTACGCAACCCGGCGCGGCACCTGGCCATCGTGCAGGTGGCGCTGGCGATCCTGGCCGGGATCGGGTGGGATGCCTTGATGATCAGGGCGCGGCAAGCAGCGCCCCTACCGCAACCAGGGGGAAATCTGCGCCTCAAGCTGGGGGGGATCGCCCTGGCCGTGCTGATCCTGATCGCGGCGGCGACGCGCACGTTCGATGCGCCCCAAAGCTGGGACGTGTTCCCGCAGCGGTTGGTGCGCGGCGCGATCTGGTTCGGCGCGGCGCTGGTGGCCTTCCGGCTCAGCATCCAACTGTTGCAGGCATTTCCCACGCGGCGTGCCTATGCGCTGGTCTTCGGGGTGCTGCTGTTGGACCTGGTCTGCTACGCGCACCCGCTGCTGGACGGGAGCACCCCGCCGGGCCGCTTGAGCTATCTCACCCCGGATCAGTTCGCCGACAATCCGCGCTACCTCGTGGCGTTCGACGAGGATCACGGATCGGAGGCGTCGTTGGTGCTGCACGCCATCGACCAGGGCGTGCCGATCTACAACCTCTATTCCAGCATCCTGCCGGAACGCGCCAACGCCGTGGCGAACCTGCTGGCCGGACGCCCGGCGGATTATTACCTCGAAAACCATTTCGAGTTCGTAGACGTCGCGCGGCCCGATCTGCTGGACCTGTCCGGCGTGCGCTGGGTGATGATCGAGCCGGATCAGGCGGTGTTCGCGGATGACACCCTGCACGCAGTGCGCGACGAAGGCGTCGTCCGGGTCTACGAAAACACCGACGCGCTGCCGCTGGCGTACCTCGTCCCGACCTGGACGCTGGTGGACGGCGCCGAACAGTCGATCCAGTGGTTGGAGCGGCCCGGCGTCGATTACCGTACTCAGGCCGTGATCGAAGGCGCTACGCCCCCGCATGGAGAATGCACTTTTCCGCCCGGTTGGGTCGCGCCGGACGAGGTGGATCGCCTGGACTGGCAGGGCGGCGACGTGTATCTCAACGTCCAGGCCGCGGGGCCGCGCCTGCTGGTGATCGATCAGACCTACGTCGAGGGCTGGCAGGGGTGGGTGAATGGGGAGGCCGTGACGGTCTACCCGGCCAATCACCGCTGGCTGGGCGTCTATCTGCCCTGTGCCGGATCGTATGCGGTGCACCTGCGCTATCTGCCGCGCAGCGTCGAATCCGGCGTGGTGATCTCGCTGGCGGTGGGGATCGGGATGCTCGTGCTGCTGGTGATCAGCGGACTGGATGGCTGGTGGAAGGTGCGCTATTCCGCATAGTCAACGTATTCGACGACTTCTTCCCCCCTCCCATTCAGAATATGGGAGAGGGGATTGAGGGGTGAGGGCCGCTAATGCAAAATCTGGCTCAGGAACCGCTTGGTACGGTCCTGAGACGGGGTGCTGAAGAGAATATCCGGCGTATCCTCTTCGACGATCATCCCGCCATCCATGAAGACCGCCCGGTCGGCGGCGTTGCGCGCGAAGCCCATTTCGTGCGAGACGACCACCATCGTCATGCCTTCTTTGGCGAGCGCCTGCATCACGTCCAGCACTTCCTTGATCATCTCCGGGTCGAGGGCCGAGGTCGGCTCGTCGAACAGCATGATCTTGGGCTGCATGGCCAGCGCCCGGGCAATGGCGACGCGATGCTGCTGGCCGCCGGACAACTGGGCGGGATAGGCGTCCGCTTTTTCGGGGATGCCGACTTTCGCCAGCAGGTCGTGCGCCTTGGCGACGGCCTCGGACTTCTTGCGCTTGCGGACGACGCGCTGCGCCAGCAGGATGTTGCCCAGGGCGGTTCGATCCGGGAACAGATTGAAGCTCTGGAAGACCATCCCGACCTCGGTGCGCACCTTGTTGATATTCCGCGCGCCTTGCAGCGGGATGCCGTCCACGACGATGCTGCCACCATCGACGGTTTCCAGGCGGTTGATGCAGCGCAGCAGCGTGCTTTTGCCGGAGCCGCTCGGCCCCACGATCACGACCACTTCGCCGGGCCGCACATTCAGGCTGACGCCGCGCAGGGCATGGACCATGCCGCGCGGGGTGCGGAACTGTTTGTGCACCCCCTGGATTTGAATGATGGGGTCATGCGGGAAATTCTGGTTCATCGTTTCGCCCCCCTACTTAGGCAGCCGCGTGCGGCGCTCGATGATCCGCACCATGGACGACAGGAACAGGGTCATCAACAAGTAGAGGATGGCTACGCTGTTGTACCCTTCAAAAGCACGGTAGGTGCGCGAGACGTACAGGCGTCCCAATTGAAGGAGATCGGGCAGGGCCAACACCGAGATCAGCGCCGAGTCTTTCAACATCGAGATGAAGTCGTTGCCCAGCGGCGGCAGCACCACGCGTACCGCCTGCGGCAGCACGACGTAGCGCATGGCCTGCGGGTAGCTCATCCCCAGGCTGCGCGCGGCTTCCATCTGGCCCCGGCTGATGCTCTGAATCCCGGCGCGGAAGATTTCGGCGACGAAAGCGCCGTAGCCAAAGGATAGACCGAGCACCGCCTCCCTGGTATCGCTCAGCTCCAGCGGCGTATGATCGCGCAGCCACGGACTGACGACGAACCCGGCGTACAACAGGATAACCAGCAGCGGAATACCACGAATGACTTCGACGTACAGCGTCGAGACGGCGTACAGGATCGGGTTGGTCTGCACGCGCAGCAGCCCGAAGATCAGCCCCAGAATCAGCGCCAACCCGTAAGCCTGGAAGGTGACGCTCAGGGTCAGGAAAATCCCCGAATCGCAGCCGCGCAGATTGTTCAGGGCGCAGTCGCCCGGTTTCATGCTGCGGTTTTCGACGATCTGTTTGCGGTTGATCACCGTGTATTCGGCCTCGGTCGTGACCAGGGTGATCTTCTTGTCCGTTTCGCTGACCACCCGCCCGGTCACTTCGTCGTCCACCAGCTTGACCGTCACGGGGCAGTTATCGATGCACACGTAGGGGTCACCCGGCACGACCACGCCGCCATCCGGATGATCTTCCACCCACTGCTGGACGGCGAGCCGGTTGGGGCCGCTGTCCAGGTAGAGCAGACCACTCACGTCGCCCGCGCCGGTGGCCTGGAGCGCCGTTTCGAGGTCGGGATACGAGACCAGGACCACGCGCGCTTCGCCTTCGACATAGCGCAGCGACACCGGGACGTTCTCCGCGGTCTTGAAACGCTCCAGGGCGCGCGTAATATCCGTGCCGTCCACGTAGCCGATGCGCACTTCGTCGCTGGGCGCGATAGGCGTATTGGCCCGGCTGGCATTGGCGGCCACGGTGAGCGTATCCACGTAGATGTATTCGATCTCCCCCGACGTCAGGCCGCGCTTGGCGCCGTTCTTGAGCTTCATGTTGACGGTGGTGTTGCTCATGGATTGCAGGGTGCCCTGCAAAATCTCGCCCTGGCGCTGGATGGTCGTGAGTTCTTGATCCTGACAGTTGGGATCGGCGGTTTTGTCGCAGGGGACGACGGTCGTCTCGCGGCCCAGGATGCGCGAGCTGTCGAAGGTGGCGCGCACCTCGTCCACCGTGCGGACGGTCATCGTCTTGTCGGTCTGGGCGGTCATGATCCCGGTCACGGTGACCTTGTTGGTGTAGGTCAGCGTGATGGTGTCCCCATTCCGTTCCTCGCTGATGATCTGATCCTTGGGAATCGTGAGAGAACCCGACTCCGTCTCGACTGTGATCGTGGCCGAAATTTTCGTCGGTTCGACCTTCAATCCCAGCTTTTTGCGCAGTTCGCTGCGAATGGTGTTGCTCAGAAATTCATCGATAACGCTGGCGACTGAGTCTTGGGTTTCGCTGACCACCTTGCCGGTGATGGTGGTGGGTTCGCCTACGATCTGGACGACTTGGTAGAGGTTGTCAGTAGAAGGGTGAGGATCGTCGGTCAGGCGCTGGATCACTTTGCGATAGGCGTCCGATGCCAGCATGGAGTACAGGACGACGACGGCGAGGGTTACCAGAATAATGGCCCACCAGGGCAGCCTGGCCGCCCAGTTAATGAAGTTCTCGTAGGGGCCAGGCCGAATAAGGCCATCGTCGAAGGAGTCGGATGGGGGAGGTTGGGTTTGCTCTGTTTGATCATTCGCAGCTGACATGGCATATCTCGCATCAACTTCACTACAGGAATCAAGGGAAAATCAGCGGGGAGCACGCTGAGTGCTCCCCAGGGGCGGACGGTGACGCCGCCCCTCTTGGTTATCGACTGGCAAACCGGACCGGTTATTTCGGCATGAACATGCTCGGCGGTTCGGAGCCGAACCACTTCATGTAGATTTCGCGGTAGGTCCCGTTCGCGATGATCTCGGCCAGACCCGCGTTGATCGCGTCAAGCAGTTCGGGCTTGTCGGGCTGGACGGCGATGCCATACAGCTCGTCGGTGAAGGGATCGCCCACCTGGACGGCACCCAGTTCGGGGTTCTTGCTGATGATGTCGGCATTCACGGGGCCATCGTTCACGATAGCATCCACGTCGCCCGACGCCAGAGCCTGGAACGCCAGGGTGATTTCGTCATAACGCACGACTTCGACGCCCGCGATTTCGCTGGCGGCAATGTCGCCGGTGGTGCCGGCCTGGACGCCGACGCGCAGCCCCGCCAGATCCGCGGGGGTCTTGATCGTTTCGGCATCGGCCTTACGCACGGCGATCATCTGACCGGCGTTGAAGTAGGGGTTCGAGAAGTCCACCTGTTCTTCGCGTTCGGGGGTGATCGTCGCGGCGCTGCACACGGCGTCAAATTCGCCGGAAGCCAGGGCCGTGAAGATGCCGTCCCAACGGGTGTTGACCCATTCCAGTTCGAAACCGGCCTGCTTGGCGACGGCGCCCAGCAATTCGATGTCGAAGCCGCTCAGGTTACCGCCCTCGTCCACGAACTCGAACGGGGGATATTCGGCGTTGACGCCCACTTTCACCACACCCAGGTCCGTGGTGGCCGGGGCGGCGGTGGGTTCGGGGGTCGCTTCGGGTTCGGCGGCGGCGACGCCGTAGCCGGTGGAG
>CAYRWY010000128.1:0-13593 GCA_964427955.1 uncultured Anaerolineaceae bacterium | reverse complement strand
GGCGACATCCGGCCCCATTTCATCGACCAACGCCAGCCCGGCGCCACCTAGCGCGGCTCCGGCCATCAAAGTGCGCAGCGTGCGCCAGCGCTGGTGCTTACCGGCCAGCGTCGTGAGCACCCCGCCTACCAGAGCCATCAGCGTGATCCCACCCAGCGTGCGCGGGAGCTGCCGCACCATCCGGGTATCAGCGGTCAGGCGGTGCACTCCTGAATCCATGTGGGCGAGAAACACCACACGCCGTTGAGAAGCCCGCCGGGGAGGAATGCGGACGATCACGTTCTGCGATTCCCCGCGTGGCAGCCAGGTCTCCCAGACCGAGGGACGGTGTAGAAAAGCGTCACGGCTCAACACGCTCAAGCCAATCGAGATCAGGCCGCTCAAGAATTGGGATTCGCGGCGGTTGCGCAGCCCGCCGAGCAGGCTGATGCCGGTGATCGCCGCCAACGGGGCGATCCGGTAGCGAAAACCATCGACGCTGCGAAACGGCTGATTGGTCACGTTCCACCGGCTGTTGATCTGCTGAAGAGTCTGCTGGATGTAGGTGGCGGTGGCGTGTTCGGCGTGGCTGGTCGGGTGGCGCGGTCCGATCACGACGCTGATATGGCGAACATACTCCATCAGGTGGTTGGCATTCAGGGGCGCTGGCGTGGTTTGGTTGGTCATGGATTCTCGTGCCGGGTAACAAAAAAATCTGCAATAGAGTCAAGTATGCCTCAAGTGGCGCGAAAAGGCACAAATCCATGCCGGTGGAACCTTTCGAAAGGGGCCAGCGTCATTAGCGTAGCAAGGGAATGAAGGTCCGATGAGTTCTGGGAGGAAGTCATGAAACGCATCATCACGTTCGTGGTCTTGATGGCTCTGCTCGCGGTGGGGGTTGGCCCGGCCCTGGCGCACGACGCGAACAGCGCGCCCTCCGTGCTGCCGTTTTTCCTGGATTCCGGGGTTGTGATCAAGCTGCACCGGGTCAGCGTGGAAGTCGATAACCAGGTCGCGACGACGCGCATCGAGCAGGTGTTTTTGAATGACAGCCAGGTTCGGGCGGAAGGAACCTATATTTTTCCGCTGCCCGTCGGCGCGGCGGTGTCTGACCTGACCATGTGGGTCAACGGCAAGCCCATCGAAGCTAAGATTCTGGATGCCGATCAGGCGCGTGACATCTACGACCAGATCGTGCGCCAGATGCGTGATCCTGCTCTCCTTGAGTATGTTGGCGCGGGGGCGATCCAGGCCAGCGTCTTTCCCATCGAGCCGTTCGACGAAGTGAAGATCGAGATCGAATACGGCCAACTGCTGCCGGTAGAAGATGGCCTGGTGCGCTACGTCTATCCCCTGCGGACCGACCAGTTCACTCGCGTGCCGGTCGAGAGCCTCAGCATCAGCATGGACGTGACGTCGAACGATGCGATCAGCACCATCTATTCGCCGACGCACCGGGTCGCGATTTCGCGCGATGGCGACTTCGCGTTTCGCGTGGGCTATGAAGATAGCTACGTGCGCCCGGAAGGTGATTTCGTGCTCTACTACGGCCTGGCGAGTGATGAGATCAACGCCAATATGCTGTCGTACCGCGAAAGCGCCGACGAGGATGGCTTCTTCACGCTGATGATCACGCCGCCCGTGCAGGTCGAAGAGACGCGCGTGATCCCCAAGGATGTGATCATCGTGCTCGACCAGTCCGGGTCGATGTTCGGCGACAAATGGGAACAGGCCCGGTCGGCGGTCAAGCTGGTGCTGGACAACCTCAACGAGCGCGACCGCTTCAACGTGATCGCCTTCAGCACGGGTTACCGCATCTATGCCAACGATCTCCAGCCGGTGTCCGAAGTGGCGGACGCCAAAGACTGGATCGGCGGGCTGGATGCGCTGGGCGGCACGGATATTGACGGCGCGTTGAAAGAAGCGATGCGCATGTCCGACCGCGAACGCTCAACGGTGGTGCTGTTCTTGACGGATGGCCTCGCGACCGAAGGTGAGGTCGATACGGCGGCGATTCTCGACAACGTGGACGACGCGGCCTCGCCCAACGTGCGCATCTTCACCTTTGGCGTGGGCGACGACGTGGACACGCTGCTGCTCGACCAGCTCAACCAGAATTTCCGCGGCGCGGGCATGTATGTGCGGCCCGGCGAGCGCATCGACGACGCCGTGAGCAGTCTCTATTCCAAAATCAGCGCCCCGGTCTTGACCAATATCGAGCTTGATTTCGGCGACCTGCGCGTGGAAGACATGTATCCTGCGGCGCCCCTGCCGGATCTGTTCATCGGCACGCAGTTGGTGATCGTCGGGCGCTACCGTGAAGGCGGCTCCACCACTGTGAAACTGACGGGCGAGTTGGACGGCGAGCGGATGACCTACTCCTACGACGTGCGCGTTCGCAACAACGCGGGCGGCGAGGTCTTCATCCCCCGGCTGTGGGCGACGCGCAAGATCGGCGCGCTGCTCAATGCGATCCGGTTGAACGGCGAGGACCCCGAACTGGTGGACAGCATCGTGCGCCTGAGCATCCGCTACGGCATCATCACCCCCTACACCTCGTTCCTGATCACCGAAGATGACATCTTCACACAGACCGGGGTCGAAGAGGCGCAAACGGCGTTCAGGGACGAATCCGGGGCGGGTTTCCAGGCTGCGTCGGGCGCTGCCGCCGTGAATGCGGCGCAGGCGTCGGCAGATCTGGCTGCGGCGGAAGCTCCCGCGCCGTCAGTGAGCTATATGCCCACCGCCGAAGGCGAATACGGTGGCGGCCCCAGTGATGGAATGTTGGCACCAGGCGGCCAGGCGGTGCGCTACGCGGCAGATCGTACCTTCGTCTGGCGCGATGGGGCGTGGATTGACACCCTGTACAATGCCGACGAGATGACGCCTGAGCAGATCACTTTCCTCAGTGACGAGTATTTCGACCTGCTCGACCTCGATCCGGCCATCGGCGAGTACCTGGCGCTGGGCGAGCATGTGCTGTTCGTCTGGGATGGCACCGCGTATGAGGTCCAGCCCGAAGCGTAAAATCCGGCGGGCCAACAGGATCGATTGACGGGGAGCGGGCCACGACGGCCCGCTCCTGGTTGTGACCGGCGCTTGTCGCTCTGTCAAGGCCGGGCTACAATCCAGGGCAGGTTCCTATGCGAGGGCCTCAAGGAGTCAACCATGCGACGAGTGTTGCTTTGCAGCTTGCTGATCATGTTGGCGCTGGCCGCGTGCAGCGACAAAAAATCGGACGACAAAGAAGCCAATTCCGGCGGCCAACTGGGCCTGTTTGATTGGAATCGCGATCCGAACACGATCGTGGTGCGCCTGGACAGCCAGCCGAACCGCGAAAGCCCGTCTTACCTGTTGAACAGCATTCCGCCCTGCACGGTGTGGGGCGATGGACACGTGGTGTGGAGCACGACCGACGCGACCGGCGCGGAGGAGATTCTCGAAGCGCGGATCGAGGATGACGCCACTCTGCGGGGGTTTCTGGAAGACATCATCAACCGCGGCTTTTACGATTGGGAAGATGAGTTGATCCCGCCGAGCACGCTCGATCCCATCATCGAGTCGGTGACGGTTGCCTTGTACGACGAGGTGCATACTGTCCAGCGTTTCAGCAATTGGCCGCAAAACGGCTATGCGCAGATTCTCGACAACTGTCGGAGTCTGAGCGACAAGCCGGTGCGGGTGCTGCCCACCGCAGGGTGGGTGAGCGCCTACAGCGTCCCGCGGGATGCTTCCGGTCCCAGTTGGCTGTGGCCGCCGACTGCGCCCTTCACGCTCAAAGAACTGGCGGAAAACGGTGAGTCGAAGTGGCTGGAAGGCTCGCTGGCGACCGAAGCCTGGCTCAGTGCACGCGAGACGCGCGGCAGCGCCCAGGTGTTGGAACAAACCGGCGAAGCCTATTTGATCGCCATTGTCGTCCCCGGTTATTCGCGCGATTCTGCACCCGCTCCGACTGGAGACAGTGCCAGCGGAGGATCGTAGGGGAAGCGTAGGATAGGTTCGGATGATCAGGAGCGCCCGGCCAGGCGCTCTTGTATTTGTGCTTTCAGGCATACCAGCGCCTGCCAAATAGTCTATTGAGGGGGCCTGGCGAACGGCGTACAATAGGGGCAATTACTGTCTTTTAGCCCAAAGGATTCTTAGAATGTTACGCTCGTCCTTCTTGTATCTCTCGCAGGCCAGTTGGGCCAAGAATCTCATCATGAGCGTCGGACCGGCGCGCCGCAGTGCAAAGCGTTTCGTTGCCGGTGATACGCTTGAGGAAGCCATCGAGGTGGTGCGCCGCCTCAACCAGAAGGGTTTGGAGGTCACACTGGACCACCTGGGCGAGAGCGTGATCGATGAGGCTGGGGCGCGTCAGGCGACCGAAGCCTATCTGTCGATGCTGGATACGCTGGCCCAGAGTGGGGTACGGGCCACCGCCTCTTTGAAGCTGACGCAGCTCGGACTCGACATCAGCGAAGATCTATGTATCAGTAACATCCGGCGCGTCCTGGAGTGTGCGAAGGCCACCGGCAGCCATATCACCATCGATATGGAGAGCACGGCTTATACCGATGCCACGCTGCGCGTCTTCAGGCGGCTGCGCCAGGAATTCGACAACGTCGGAACCGTCATCCAGGCCTACCTGTACCGCAGCGAAGCGGACATGCAGGCGCTGGGTCACGAAGGCGCCTTCGTCCGGTTGTGCAAAGGGGCGTATAAGGAACCAGGAGATCGGGCTTTTCCCGACAAGGCCGACGTCGATGCCAACTACGTGCACCTGATCGAGATCTTCCTGACTCCCGAAACCGTCCAGGCGGGCGCGTACTTGGGGATTGCCACGCACGACGAGAAGATGATCGCCGCGGCCAAAGCGCATCTCAAGACGAACGCCATTCCCAACGACCACTTCGAGTTTCAGATGTTGTATGGCATTCGCGGCAAGCTGCAAGAACAGCTCCATGATGATGGTTTCAAGGTCCGGATTTATGTGGGCTACGGCACCGAATGGTATCCGTATTTCATGCGGCGGCTGGCCGAGCGTCCAGCCAATGTCTGGTTCATTTTGAGCAACTTCTTCCGCCGCTGAACCTGTGAGTGAGGTTAGTAACGACCGTGCCGTTTGAGATCGAAAGCATCCATCTAGGCGAGATCAAAGTCATCGTCCCCCAGGTGTTCGGGGATCATCGCGGCTTCTTCATGGAAGCCTACCGCCGGGACTACTTTGCGGCGCTGGGCATCCCGGACGAGTTTGTGCAGGACAATCACTCGCGTTCGGTCAAAGGCGTCGTGCGCGGCCTTCATTTTCAGCCGGAACCGGCGATGGCCAAGCTGATGCGCGTGACGCTCGGCACAGTGTTTCTGGTCGCCGTCGACATTCGCAAAGGATCGCCGACGCTGGGGCAGTGGTTCGGGTTGGAGGTGTCCGCCGAAAACAAGCGCCAGGTCTTCGCGCCGCCCGGGTTTGCGCGCGGTTTTTGCGTGCTGTCGGAGGTGGCGGAGTTACAGTACAAGTGTACGGCGACGTATAATCCCAAGACCGAAGGCAGCATCTTGTGGAGCGACCCGGAGATTGGCATCGAGTGGCCGGAGAAAAACCCGACCCTCTCCGAAAAAGATGCCCAGGCCCCGACGCTCAAGCAGTGGTTGGTCACCCCCGCCGCTGACCTGCTGGCCTATAGGAAATGAGAGAAGCTGATGACCCTGCGTGGACGCGCCACCCCGGAAGCTACCGCCGCGTATGCCGGGCGGCAGCATGATCGCGCCGCCGAGGGGTGTTTTCGACCGGCGGTGACGGGGCTTACCCTGTCGTCGATTGGGCTGGGCACCTATCTCGGCCAACCCGACGATGCGACGGATGCGGCCTACCAGGCGGCGGTCGAGCTGGCGCTGGCGTCCGGCTGTAACCATCTGGATACCGCCGTGAACTATCGCTTTCAGCGCAGCGAGCGCGTCGTCGGCAGGGCGCTGGCGGCGGCGGTCCGGCGGGGGGATGTCCGGCGTGAGGAAGTGGTGATCGCGACCAAAGGCGGCTTCGTCCCGTTCGACGGCGCGCTGCCCCCTGATCCGCGCCGGTGGGTCTACCAGAAATACATCGAGTCGGGAATGGTGCACCCGAACGAGTTCGTGGCGAATTACCAGCACTGCCTTGCGCCCGATTTTTTGGACGCGATGATCGAACACAGCCGCCACAATCTCGGCGTCGAAACCATCGATATCTACTATCTGCATAATCCCGAAACGCAGCAGATCAGCAATACCCATGAAACCTTCCGGCGGCGAATGCTGGAAGCCTTCGAGGCGCTGGAAGAGGCCGTCGAGCGCGGGCACCTCGGTGCTTACGGCATCTCGACCTGGACGGCGCTGCGCTGCCCGCCGGATGCGCCGGATTATCTCTCGCTGACGGAAATGGTCGGGCTGGCGTTCGAAGTCGCGGGGGAGAGCAGCCATTTTTCCTACGTGCAGCTCCCCTATAACCTCATCATGACCGAGGCGTTCGCGCTGACCAACCAGCAGGTGAGCGATGAGTTCCTGAGCCCCATTGGGGCGGCGGAAGCTCTGGGGCTGACGGTCGTCACCAGCGCGGCGCTCAAACAGGGTTTGCTGGCCAGTCCGTTCATGGCAGATCTCTCGACGTATTTCCCGGACATCGAGACCGATGCCCAGCGCGCCATCCAGTTCGTGCGCTCGACGCCCGGCGTCACCAGCGCCCTGGTGGGCATGAGCCAGGCGGCGCATGTCGAGGAGAATCTGGCGCTGATCGGGACGAAGCCCACCGATCCTGACGTGATACGAGGCTTTTTCCCGGAGATGTAAACAACACCGAGGGGCGCGGATGACCGGCCCCTCGGTAGTTTTATACGGACAAAACGGCAATCTTTACTGCTGCTGCATGAGCAGTTTCATGTACTGCGCCCGCTCGAAGCCGAACGGATCGTCGATCTTCTGCTGGCTCAGCTTGCCCCGGAAGTCTGACAGCTTCGTGTAGCCTTTTTCATCCATCCACGACTGCATTTGCATGAGCATGGTCGAAATGTAGGGCAGGCCATTCTGAATGATGGCCGAAGCCGACTGCACCGCCGTAGCGCCCGCCAGGACGGCCTTGATCGCGTCGCGGCCACTGTGGACGCCGGTGTTCAGGATGAGGTCCATCTTGGTGCGCCCGTAGAGCAGGGCGATCCAGCGCAGCGGCACGCGCATTTCCGACGCGGTGCTCAACACCATCTCGTTGACGAGCGCTTCCTGATCGATGTCGATGTCCGGCTGCAAGAAGCGGTTGAACATCACCACGGCGTCCGCGCCGCGCTTTTCCAGTTCGCTCACCAGGTTCGGCGTCGAGGTGTAATAGGGGCTGAGCTTGACGGCGACCGGGATCGAGACGGCCTGCTTGACGCTGCCGACGATGTCCAGCAGGGCTTTTTCGAGTTCCGTGCCGGGAACCTTAGGATCAGCCGCCACGATGTAGTAGTTGACTTCCAACCCGCTGACGCCGGTTTCCTGAAGCTGCCGGGCAAATTCTACCCACGCCCCGGCGGACACCGCGTTCAGGCTGGCAAAGATCGGCATATTGACCGCACGCCGGGTCTTTTCTACCCACATCAGGTGCTCGCGCGCGCCACCGTGTTCGATGGGCGGGTAAAACGACGATTGGATCTCCGGCGAGATGTACGCCATACGTTCCATGAAATCGCTCATCGTCGTGGCATCGTGTTCGATCTGTTCTTCAAACAGTGAGCGAATGACCAGGGCAGCAGCTCCGGCCTCTTCGGCTTTTTTGACACGGTCGATGTGGCTGGAGATCGAACTGGCAGCGACAATCAGGGGATTCTGGAGGGCGACGCCCATATAGGTTGTCGAAAGGTCAGCCATTTTTGCTCCTTGAAACAAGTTCACTGGAAATATAAAGCAACTATACCCCGATCATATCCTACTTTTCAGTGACAAAAATAGAGGCTTGGGATGATGATATGCACGATTTAGAAAAAAGATTTGACAAAATTTCCCGGCGAGTCTATGATCTCTCTATACCCCACCCCCACCGGGGTGGGGGTAGCAACGGAGTGACCTATGGACGACTCGACCCGCGCGGATTCAATTCACCGTCTCAAGAGTGTGGCCGGACATGTCAACGGCATTGTCCGGATGCTCGAAGATGATCGCTACTGTATCGACGTGATCAAACAGATTCAGGCCATTCAAACCGCGCTGTCGCGGGTGAGCGAAAGCATTCTGGACGCCCATCTGCGCACCTGCGTGACGACGGCGATTCGAGGGGATGATGCGGACGAGCGCG
Organism: uncultured Anaerolineaceae bacterium; assembly: GCA_964427955.1. GTDB lineage: Bacteria > Chloroflexota > Anaerolineae > Aggregatilineales > Aggregatilineaceae > JACRBK01. The sequence continues at coordinate 5,339 of CAYRWY010000128.1, read as the reverse complement.
AGCGCTTGCTGTCCGAGGTCATTGAAGTCTACCGCCATACCAACAAATCGTAAGAGTTCTCAAGGAGAAGGTACGATGCAGAGCAAAACGTTCCAGGTTCCCAATATTTCGTGCGGCCATTGTGTCATGACCATCAAGAACGAAATCAGCGATTTGACTGGCGTCAAGAAGGTCGATGCCGACAAGAATACCCGTATGGTAACCGTAGAGTGGGATGATCCCGCGACCTGGGAACAGATCAAGAAGCTGCTGGTCGAGATCAACTACGCCCCGTCCGCCGAATCGAACTAGACCGTCCGCCGCAAGAGAAACAAGGGTAAATCATGGCCGACAAAACACTCACCCTCCCCGTCACCGGGATGACCTGCGCCAACTGTGTCGCGACGGTCGAGCGCAACGTGCGCAAGCTGGATGGCGTGCAGCAGGCGAATGTCAATTTTGCCAGCGAAAAGCTGATGCTGGTCTATGATGACGCGCTCCTGAAAACCGGCGACATCGTCGAGCGTGTCCGCAAAGCGGGCTACGATGTGCCGAGCCTGACCGTAGACCTGGCGATCACGGGGATGGACTGCGCGAACTGTGCCACCAACGTGGGGCGCGCGCTGGGCAAAGTCGATGGCGTGCTGGAGGCGAACGTCAATTTCGCCAGCGAGCACGCCCTCGTCAAGCTCGTGCCCGGCGTCACCCGCGAGACGCTGATCTCTGCCGTCGAAAAAGCAGGCTATGGCGTCGTGCAGGCCGCCGATGAAGCCGAACTCGAAGACGCCGAGCAGGCCGCGCGCCAGGCCGAGGTGCGCCATAACCTTCAGCGCATGGCGGTCGGAGCCGTCTTTACCCTTCCTCTCTTGCTGTTGAGCATGGGGCGCGACCTGGGCGTCCTGGGCATGTGGGCGCACGACTCCTGGGTGAATTACCTGTTCTGGGTGCTGGCGACGCCGGTCCAGTTCTGGGTAGGCCGCGACTTTTACGTGAGCGGCTACAAATCGCTGCGCGGCGGTTCGGCCAACATGGACGTCCTGGTGGCTTTAGGCTCCAGCGTAGCCTATTTCTACAGCGTCCCGATTGCCCTGGGCTTGCTCGGCGGCCACGTCTATTTCGAGACCGCCGCGTCGATCATCACCCTGATCACGGTCGGCGGATTGTTGGAGACGGTCGCCAAAGGCCGGACCAGTGCTGCCATCAAGAAGTTGATGGGTTTGCAGGCCAAGACGGCGCGCGTGGTCCGCGACGGAGCCGAGATCGATATTCCCGTGGCGCAGGTGCGCGCCGGAGATACGGTGATCGTGCGGCCCGGCGAGAAAATCCCGGTCGATGGAGTGGTGCTCGATGGGCACAGCACAGTCGATGAGAGCATGATCACGGGCGAAAGTCTGCCGGTCGAAAAAGTGGCGGGCGCACCGGTCATTGGCGCGACCGTCAACCGCCAGGGCATGATCCGCTTCGAGGCGACGCGCGTCGGGCGCGAGACAGCGCTGGCGCAGATCATCCGGTTGGTCGAACAAGCGCAGGGCAGCAAGGCCCCGATCCAGCGGCTGGCCGACCGGGTCTCCGCGATTTTCGTACCGGCGGTAGTCAGTATCGCCCTGTTGACCTTTGCCATCTGGATCGTCGGGACGGGCGACTTCACGCCCTCGCTGGTGCGCATGATCGCGGTGCTGATCATCGCCTGCCCGTGCGCGATGGGTCTGGCGACGCCGACGGCCATCATGGTCGGCATGGGCAAGGGGGCCGAAACCGGCATTCTGTTCAAAAGCAGCGAATCGCTGGAACGTGCGCATAAGCTGACGGCGGTCGTGCTCGACAAGACCGGCACGCTGACGCGCGGCGAGCCGAGCGTGACGGACGTCGTGATCAGCCACGGCGCGACGCTGGACGAAAATGTCTTGCTCTCCCTGGCGGCCAGTGCCGAACGGGGCAGCGAACATCCGCTCGGCGAAGCGATTGTCCGGGCGGCGCAGCAGCGGGCGCTGCCGCTCCACGATCCGCGCCACTTCGAGGCCATCGCCGGGCAGGGGATTCGCGCCGAGGTCGAGGGCCGGGCGGTGCTGCTGGGCAATCTGGCCCTGATGACGGCGAATAATGTTCACCTGAACGGGCTGGAGGCCGAGTCGCAGCGCTTGCAGAGCGAAGCCAAAACCGCCATGTGGCTGGCGGTGGATGGGCAGGCGAGCGGCGTGATCGCCGTGGCCGATACCATCAAGGATGGCTCGATTGACGCCGTGCGCCAGCTTCACGAGATGGGCCTGACGGTCGTGATGATGACCGGCGACAACCGGGCGACAGCAGACGCCATCGCTCACGAAGTCGGGATCGACCGGGTCTTCGCCGAGGTCAAGCCGTCGGACAAGGCGGCGTTCGTGAAGCAGCTTCAGGGCGAGGGCCTCGTCGTGGGCATGGTGGGCGACGGCATCAACGACGCGCCCGCGCTGGCCCAGGCGGACGTGGGGATCGCGATTGGCACCGGGACCGACGTCGCGATGGAAGCGGCAGATGTCACGCTGATCAGCGGGGATCTGCGCGGTGTATCGCGGGCGATCCGGGTGAGCAAGAAGACGGTGCGCACCATCCGCGAGAACCTGTTCTGGGCGTTTGCCTACAACGTCACGCTGATCCCGGTCGCGGCGGGCATTCTGGCCCCCTTCGACGGGCTGCCTGACATACTGCGTCACCTGCACCCCATCCTGGCGGCGGCGGCGATGGCCCTGAGCGACGTGTTTGTGATTGGCAACAGCTTGCGGCTGCGCTCGATCAAACTTCCGTGACGTCTTGCCGGGTGTTCGCCGATATTCTAAAATCTGATTGAGAAACCAGTTGGTTTCTCAATTTTTATTTTGATCCCTGGATGACCGGAGAGCCAAACGTTGAGACGCGCTGCCCAGCCTGTGACTATGCTTCCGCCGAACTACCGTGAAGTTCATTACATGAGTGTCAATGAACATGGGGTGCTGCTCTGGTTGAACGTGCTGTCCCTGGTCCCGCTCGTGATCAGCGGCCTGTTGGTCTTTGGGGCGCTGCTGGTGTATCACGAGGAGATCGGCGCCCCCCTGGTGATTGAGGCGCTGCCCGACGACATTCCCTCGCTGGCCGGGATCGCCCTCATGCTGATCGTCTTGCCCCTGCACGAGTGGATTCACGGGCTGGTGATCCGGCGCTGCGGGCACAAGCCGCGCTATGGCGTCAAACTCTTCGTCCTGTTTGCCACTTCGGATGGTGCCTTGTTCCGCCGGGATGAGTTCATCCGGGTGGCGATGGCGCCGCTCGCCGTGATCTCAGCCGCAGGGGCCTTGATCATGCTGTTTCTGCCGCTGGGCATCGCGCGTTGGATCGCGTTGGCCGTGATCGTGAACGCCGCCGGGGCTATCGGCGACCTGTGGATGACGGTGGTGGCACTGCGCTACGACCGCTCGTCGCTCATCCGTGACGAAGAAGACAGTATGCGTATTTTCGCCCGCTTAGGAGCGTAACCACGTGCCGCCGTTGTTGAAATAGGTGATGATCTGATCGATGGTCGTTTCCAGCAGAGTGGTGGGCTGCCACCCAATCACGCCCTTGATCTTCCTGACATCCGGTACGCGGCGGCGCATGTCCTCGAAGCCGACTTCATAGGCCTTGTCGTAAGGGATATACACGACCTCGGACGTACTCCGGGTGCGTTCGATCACCTTGGCTGCCAGTTCCTGAATCGTCACTTCTTCCGAACTGCCGATATTGAAGACTTCGCCTGCGACTGTATCAGAATTTCCCAGCCCCGCGATCGCGTTCACGACATCCAGCACATTGGCAAAACAGCGACTCTGCTGCCCATCCCCGTACACCTGGATCGGCTCGCCTTTGAGCGCCCACTGCACGAACCGCGGGACGACCATGCCGTACGTTCCGATCTGGCGTGGGCCGACCGTGTTGAACAGCCGGAAGATCGTGACCGGCAGTTCGGCGGCTTTGTGATACGCCAGTCCCAAAAACTCGTCCAGTTCTTTGGACGCGGCATAGCTCCAGCGGCTTTTGGTGGTCGGTCCCAAGATCCGGTCGTCATCTTCGCTGAACGGAATCTTGACCCCTTTGCCGTAGACCTCGGACGTTGAGGCGATCAGGACTTTGCGGCGGTAGCGGCGGGCAGTTTGCAGCACGATTTCGGTGCCGCCGACGTTCACTTCCAGGGTGTCGATCGGGCTGTGCACGATAGCGAAGACCCCCACCGCCGCCGCCAGGTGATAGATCACATCACACTCGCTGACAAGCCGGTCCATGACGGCGGCATGGCGAATATCTTCGATGGCATAATGAAAGTTGGGGTTGCCTTGCAGGTGCGCGATATTTTCGAACCGTCCGGTAGAAAGATTGTCGATAATCGTCACCTGATCGCCGCGTGCCAACAGCGTTTCCGCGAGGTGACTGCCGATGAAACCAGCACCGCCAGTAATAAGTGCGTGCATGAGGCCCAGTCCTTTGGTATGTAGCTCAATTCGCGGCTCAGATTATAATGGCTGAGTTCTCGGAACTCAACGCCGCTTCCTCTGTTCTTGCCTGACGAGGGCTTATTCGTCTTCCTGAGGGGCGCGCGGCAGGCGGGGCTTGAGCCATTCCAGAAAAGCGTCTTCCGACCGGGTTTGCATGTAGACCCGGCCTGGCCCGGTCATATCGACCACCAGTCCTTCACCACTGAGCACCGAGGAGCGCATACCGCCGACCGTGCGCACATTGAAGCCCATTCCTTCGCTGAAGGCGACCAGGTGGCCGCTGTCTACCGTATAGCGTTGGCCGGGCGCGAGGTCGATAGGGTGAATGGCGCCATAGCTGGCGAGAAAGACCAGGCCCACCCCCCGCGCGCGGATCATGAAAAACCCTTCAGACGCAAAAAACGTCTTGGCGCCGCCCCACTTCTCATCAACCTCGATGCCCATCGACGACGCGATGAACGATCCACTCTGGATCAGGATCGACTCGCCGCGCAGATCGAGGATCATCATGTCGCCCGGCAGCTCGGGGGCGAGATTGATCTGCCCGCCGTAATCCGGCGCGCGAAACACGTTCACGAAGAAGCCTTCGCCGCCCAAAATGGAGCGTGACAGGCTTTTCAACAGGCCGCCCTCGGCCTTGGTCTGGAGGGTGATCCCTTCCGTCATGCTGACCATCGAGCCAGCCTCGACCCGGACCTCTTCATAGGGTTCGAGATCGACGACTGCCATCGAATAGGAAGGCCGGTACAGGATTTCAGCATGCATGGGTCTCCTCCGGAAATCACATTCAGCACACGATGTCTATTATAGCGAGTTAGCGTGAAACTTAATCAGCTTTAATGTACTGCTAAAACGTGCTTTAGGATACCGCGTTATCCTGCG
>CAYRWY010000127.1:0-13661 GCA_964427955.1 uncultured Anaerolineaceae bacterium | reverse complement strand
GGGGAGAAAAACGAGGCTGTATGCCCCTCTCCATCGTTTTCTGATGGAGAGGGGTTAGGGGTGAGGCCGGTTTTTTCCCCTACAACAGGAGATCAGACACTTAAGTTGACGTCTTGCCCCTACGAGCTGGGGGTCTTATTCCTCTGGCTCCGGGTGTGACCGGCACTGGATCACCCACCGGTCATCTCGCGACCGTGCCCAGACGGTAATCCGGAAACGATAGTCGCCCTCTTGCTCAATAAAGAAATCCACCCAGTCGGTCGTCCAGCGCTGCGTGTAGTAGGTGGGGCGCGTGCGGTTGACAATCGTCTGCCGGGGGTGTTGGCCGGACGCATCCATCAGCAGGATTTGAACGTGGCTGAAGGGGGTTGACCAGTGTATTTGGTACTCGCCGGGCAGCAGTCTGATCGGATCGGCGAGGCGATCCCCCGATCCGCTCAGGGAATAGTACAGGAGCGACTGGGACGACCAGGCCCGGTCTTCGTCGTCAGCCCTGGGCGCCGTGCGGAGAGAAAGTTTCCAGCGGGTGTCAGGCGTGGGGGTTTTAACCCGCAAGATACCCTGAAAGCTGCTTTCCAGGGTCAAGGGCGTGGACTGGTTGCCCTGGCCGGTGAACCAGGGGACGGCAAGCCCCGGCCTAATTTCGTACACGGTTTCGGCGCGCGATTCGGTTTCGATCTGGTAATGCCCGGCAGGCAGCGTTAGCTCCTGGTCGAGAAAGATACCCACTTGATTGAAACGGTGAACCAATTGGGCCGGATGGGCCAGGGTGGGATCGTAAATCAGGCTCATATAAGCTTCCCTGTCCAGCCAGGCCTTGGCCCGAAACGAGACGAGGGGCACGCTCCACATCAGATAGGAGAGCGGGAGCGTGAGGGGCGTGGTACAGATAATCACATATAACAGTGATGGGATGAATTTATAGGTGCTGGAGCAAGTGAGAATGTTGGTGACCGCACAGGATACCAAAAATAACAGCCCTGCCGTGCGGAGGGCGTGCGCGGTCACACTGGAACGGCTCATGATAAAGACATCCTTGTGAACGCGCGCACGATCACGCGCGGCGGATCACTTGATCCACGGCGGACGGAGCAGCGTTTCGTCCATGCCCAGGTTGGAGCGGAATTCATGCACCAGGGCGGCACGCTGATCGTCGGGCAAAAAGGCGTCCAGCGCGGCGTTCAGGATATTGGCCTTGATCACGTCCAGCGACAGGCCCAGCCCGACGTGCGCCAACGCCAGCTCGTCGGTGAGTACGATGTTGCTGAGCGAGGGATCGTCGGTGTTGATGGTGGTGGGGACGTTCAGATAGGTGAGGTCGATCAGGGGGTGCTGGGTGAGTTCGGTCACGACCCCGCTTTGCATGTTGCTGGTGGGGCAGACTTCGAGCGTGACGCGGCGCTCGCGCACCAGTTGGAGCACACGCGAATCTTCGATGGAGCGCACGCCGTGCCCGATGCGATCCGCGTCGAGCACTTCAATCGCCTCGCGCACGTTGTCCGGGCCATCCCACTCGCCCGCGTGTACGGTGACGAACAACCCGGCGGCTTTGGCGCGGAAGAACAGGTTGTGGAAGGGACGCGCCGAATAGCCGACTTCCTGCCCGGCCAGGTCCATGCCGACCAGCGAGCAGTGCGTCAGATCCGCTTCCAGGGCGGCGTTGAGCACGTTTTCGGCGATCTCGACGCTCTCGTGACGGTTGACGGAGACGATCAGCCGGACGCGCGTGCCAAAGTCTTTCTCGGCGCGCCGGACTTCTTCGCACACGGTGCCGATCACTTCGGTATAGCTGAAATTGTTCTGCCGGGCCAGCGCGTGCGGGGTGAAGCGCAGCTCCATGTACTTGACGTTATCTTTGGCGGCATCTTCGACCGCTTCGCGCGCGATGCGCCGGATGATGTCCATCGAGCAGTAGAACTTGCGCAGCACGTCGAACTTGCGCAGAAACGCCATCATGCTGGACGGGGCTTCGTCGGTCACCTGGACGTGCGGGCGCAGGTTTTGCAGATCATAGGCGGGCAGCGTGATGTCGAACTCCTGGGCGACTTCGAGCAGCGTTGCCAGCCGGATCGAGCCTTCCAGGTGGCGGTGCAACTCGATCTTGGGCCAGGACCACAGCGTACGCCAGAGTTCGCTGTCGCGGTTGATGACGGTCTGCGTGTTAAAAGCCACTGTCCCCACCCCTCATGTCTGATGGATTAAACCCTGGTCTAAGTACCGCGGCCCGCCCGCGCTTCCCCCAGGCCGGGGAAAAGTTGGGTGAGGACGCTCAAGCCAAGCCCGTGATGCGGCTCTCATTAGTTTTTACTGGATCAGGCTCCATTTTGCCCATCCGTTGCCGTATTATTGATCAGGGGCAGTTCAAATACAAAGGTGCTGCCCTGACCGGGCGTGCTCTCCACCCAGACTTTGCCGTGATGCGCCTCGATGATCTGCTGTACGTTGTACAGCCCCAGGCCGGTCCCTTCGAAACGCTGGCGGAAGGCTTTGTCGCCCCGGTAGAACCGCTCGAAGATGTAGGGCAGTTTTTCCGGCACGATGCCGATCCCCTGGTCGCTGACCGACACCTGCGCGCAGCGGTGCTCGCGGTCGCGGCGGGTGCGCAGCGTGATCGCGCCGCCGTCCGGCGAGAACTTGATCGCGTTGTGGAACAGGTTGTCGAACACCCGGCTGAGCCGGTTGTAATCGCCTTCGACGAGCAGATCCTCCGGTGTTAGCTCCGACTCGAAGCGGAAGCGCGTGTCGGTGTACACCATCTGCGCATCGACCAGGGCCTGCTGGCACAGCTCGCTCAGGTTGACGACGCCCAGTTCGAGCGTGTCGCGGCTGATCGGTCGAGCGGCCATGATGTCTTTGGTCAGGCGCTCGATAGACTTGCTGCGCTTGAGAATCAGCGAGAGGATTTCTTTTTGAGTCTGCGTGACCGGCCCCAGCATCTCGTCGCGCATCATGTCGGCATAACCATACACGATTTGCAGCGGCCCGCGCAGGTCGTGGCTGACCTGGTAGACCAGCTCGCGGCGCAGCTCGTCCTGGGCGGCCAGTTGGGTGTTGGCCTCGGCTAACTGCGTGGCGTGGGCGCGCGTTTCCTGGATCAGACGCACCGTTTCGATGGTGGCGGCGATCTGCCCCCCCGCGATGGTCATCACGCGCTCGTGTTCTTCGGTGAACGCGTTGGGGACGGCCCCATCGATCCCCAGCGTGCCGATTACCCGCCCGCGCACGGTGAGCGGCACGGACAGCAGCGAGCGCACCGCCGGATCGACCGGGTGGAAGTCCGGGTCGGCCTGCGTATCCGGCACGTAGATCACCTCGCCGGTTTGGGCGACTTTTCCCGCGACGTATTCCCCCATCTTGAAGTGCGCCATCTCGATGTATTCCGGGGCCAGGTGCGAGGCGGCCACCGTGATGAGCATTTCCCCACTCGCGTCGATGAGCTGGATCGAGGAGGATTTGCACTGGTAGACCTCGCGCATGGTATCGACGATGGTTTGCAGAATATCGTCCAACGATTCCATGCTGCTGATCTCGCGAGCCAGGTTGTGCAGGGCCGTCACTTCGTCCAGGCGGCGGTGCAGCGTCTCGGTGGAACGGGCATTTTCGAGGGCGGTGGCCGCCTGGTGGCACAGCAGTTCCAGCGTGCGCAGCGTATCGCGCCGGAAGAAATGCGGCTCGCGGTACAACAGGCTCAGCGTGGCGTAGTGGTGATCGCCGCGCATGACGGGAAAGATCGCCGCGGCCTGGACCGGCCAGGTCGTATCGAACTCGTTTTGGAGTGTGGGATCTTCCGCCAGATTCGAGACGACGACCGGCTCGGTGATCGCGCTGAGATGACCGGCGACTCCGGCGGTGTGGTGCTGCGGGGCGCTGTCTTCGAGGTGGATGACCCACAGGCGCGGCTCGTCGCCGCACAAACACAACCGGGCTTCGTCCATCTGGAAGAGATTGCGCGCGGTGCGGATCACCAGCGTCGCGACCTCGTCCGGGTCCTGGACGGCAGCCAGATCGAGGCTCATCCGGTGCAGCGCCTCCAGGGCGTGCATTTGTTCCAGAGCCTGGTCGTAAAGCTGGGCGTTGCGCACGGCGGTGGCGACGGCGCCCGCCATGATGCTCAAGACCTCGATGTCGTCCTGGGTATAGGCGTCCGGCTCGTAGCTTTGCACCGAGATCACGCCGACGATTTCTTCGCGGGTGATGAGCGGCATCATCAGCAGGCTGCGCGGCACCTCGCCCTGGATGATCATCTCCTCCGGGGCTGGTTCGTGCTCGCTGTCGAAAACGATGATGGGCTGGCAGGTGCGGATCACGGTGCCGGTGATGCCCTTGTGCGCGCTCTGCACTTCGTCCGAGCGCGGGATGCCGTGATCGTAAGACCCGACCAGGCGCACCGTCTCGGCTTCCTGGTCGTACAGGCCGATGAAAAAGGTGGTAGCGTCCATCAAGCGGCTGACGTTGCGGTAGACCAGGTCCAGCACGCTGCGCAGCTCAAGCTGGCTGATGGCGTGGCTGACTTCGCTGAGCGCCCGGAAGCGGGCCGCGCGGTGCTGTTCGTCTTCGAACAGGCGCGCGTTATACAGGGCGGCGGCGGCGTGCGTCGCCAGGTTGTGGACCAGCTCGCCATCTTCCGGCGAAAACAGGTGCGGCTCCGGGCTGTCCAGGTCCAGTTCGCCCATGAAGAGTCCGTGATGGATCAGCGGCGCGCCCAGCCAACTGCGAATCGGGCGGTGGTTGGGGAGCTTCACCCAGGCCGGGTCCGTTTCGGTATCGTCGATGAGCAGCGGCCTTTCGGATTCGCGGATGATCCGGCTGGTCTCGAATTCCGGCAGGTGCTCGTGTTCCGGCGAGCGGTAATTTTCGATCCGGCCTGCGTGCAGGCGCCGGACCTGGATGGTCTTGTCGCGCTCGCGGACGAAGATGGTGGCCGTGTCACAGGGGACCAGGCGGTTCGCTTCGCGCAGGATGGTATCCAGCACGTTGTCGAGTTCCAGGGTGCCGGTGACGACGGATTGCAGCGCATACAGGGCTTGCAGCCGGTCCTGAAGCTGATCGAAGACGTGGTGCACCAGCAGGAAGCGATCCGGTTCGGGCAGCCGCCAGATCGACACGCGGATCGGCACGTGCAGGCCGCTGCCGGACTGGGCGGAGACGATGATCTCGGCGGAACCCCGCCCCGGGTCAGACAGAAAATCCAGCCAGCGGGTCTGGACGTAGTCGCGGTGCGCGACCGCGACGAAGCGCAGCGCCGAACGGCCTCGAATCTCCTGCAAAGAATAGCCATACAACTGGGACACCGCCGGCGTGGCGAACCGGATGATCCCCGTCGCGTCGACGACGCAGATGGCCTCGGATGCGCCGGGGGTAGCGGAAGGAGACTCCAAAGGCTGGGGAACAGATAGGGCCGTCATGGCGTGCTTTCTGAGCTGTTTAGGTTAACGCCGCGGTGCGATCGGGGATTGGCCTTCGCGCGCATACACCAACCAACCCCAGTAGCGCCAGGCAATGACAATCGACAGAGTCATGCTGACTGCTAACGGAATATCATACGCCAGGGCCGCCAGTGAATTATGCCCTGATTGGGCGTGCTTATGATCCGGCAGCCCAATCGCCAACAGCCGCACGATCAACGGGATGGCGGTGAGTCCCAGCGCGACGAAAAAACCGCGGAACAGCGGAGGGCGATGCGTCACCTCGCCAAAGCGCCGACTGATCTGGGCCATCACCCACAGCACGAACATCAACGCCAGTGGGGCGGTCACACTGAGAAGCGTTAAGATATTTTCAGACATGACAATTGTACACAGCTCTAGCAGGCTCTGTTGTTAATTTTTGGTTGTTTTATGCTTTGTTTCAGGTTTTAAGTGCCGCAGCAGCCGCTGCAACCACGATGGGTTGGGGGCAGTCTTGCCCGCCTGGGGCGCGCTGGTCATCAACTGGTACAGGTTCAGGCACAGCGCGGCCAGGCTGAGGCCGCTGATCAACAGCAGCAGGTCGGACCAGGGATCGCCCGTCAACTGGTCCAGGTGCACCTGGCGCAGGGTCGCTCCGCCCCAGGTGACGATCGGCAGGGCGAACCACCGGTAATACGTCGGCTGGTTGGACAGGCGCTCGTAGAAACGAGCGATCAACGCCATCAGCAGCAGTAGGGCGCTCAGGCCGAACCAGGTGTAAATGCTCAGAAATTGATGGCTGCTGATGCTCATGCTTACTTGTTGCCCGGTGTCAAAAAGGCCGCCGCGAAGGCTTCGGCATGGGTCATGACCGGCGCGCCGCTCATGATGCCCTGCGTGCCTTCGAAGCGCGAGCGGACCTCGATGCCGTGGGACGTGACGGCGTACTGGCGGATGTCTTTGGCGTGATCGCTGCCGCGCAGCTTGAGCACCAGCAGCGCCTTGTGGACCGCGCCTTGCAGTTCCACGTAGCGCAGCATGGTATACGAGTCCACCACGAACGCCAGGTCTTCTTCGTTGTCCGGCGTTTCGCCCAACAGGGCGGCATTTTCACGCGTGAGCACCGCCGTCAGATTCAGCCGCTTCAGCCCGTTGATGAATTCGAAGGTGATCTGCCGCAGCTCGACCGGGTCCTGCGTCAGGCGTTCCAGGTGGCTCAGGCTGTCCACCAGGATGCGCCGGGCGCCCATCTGGTCGGCCAGGACTTCGATGCGCCCGTTGATCTGCCGCAGGTCGGACTGCGAGACTTCGGGGCTGGACATGATCACGCGGAGCTGGTCGCGCGCTTCGTGCCCGGCAAAGTCCCAGCCGAAGTTGGCGGCGTCGCGGTAATACTGCTTGGGGAATTCCTCGAAGGTCAGGATCAGCCCCGGCTCCTGGCAGGCGACGATGCCGTGCTGGATGAACTGCATCCCCAGGGTGCTCTTGCCGGTGCCGGGTGCGCCTTCGACCAGGTTGGCGGTATGCGGGATGAACCCGCCGTGAAGCATGTCGTCCAGACCCGTGATGCCGGTCGCCACTCGAATGTTGTCCATGCCGTTATCCTTCAGCGCAAACTGCGAATGACGTGATAGATCGCCTTGACCCGAAACTGGCGATCATCGCAGGCCCGGATGAAGCTGGAGATCAGTTCGCGTACGTCGCGGTCGGTCGTAAAGGTGTAGACGTTCAGGCCGGACAGGTCTTCGACTTGCAGCACGCCATCGCGCGCCAGTTGGCCCAGCTCCGGCTCGACGATGCGCACATCGCGCCCGGTGTAGCGGGCGATGCTGTCGGCGGTATCGGTGGTGTGGGGATTGTCGTGGAAAAAGCGCACCAGATCCCACTTGATGAAGGAGTTGATCCGGGTCCGGATCAGGTCCAGCAAGCGGGGGTCCATATCGTCCATCAAGCTCGTGGCGAAATCGTCTGTGTCCGACATAACAGCCTTCCCTTGATCCTTTTCCCTCCGGCCCATTGTATTCCCCCTGATCGTGTGGCGCACCTGGCGGCTAAAGGGTAGAAAAGTCCCACAAATAGTTCCGGTCCCCAGCGGGGCCCCGCCCTCCTGCACTCGACGTTACCGCCGGGGCCGCCGGGCCACGCCGCGTTTGATCGACTCTTGATCGACGGTGTGGCGCTGCTGCTGCATCAGCGGGTAGTGGCAGTGCTTGAACTTCTTGCCGCTGCCGCAGGGGCAGGGATCGTTACGGCCTACATTATCATACATGCCCACATTGCGCATCGGCTCCGGCGCTTTGGGCTGTCCGCCAGGGACGGGCGCCCGTCCCCCGCCGCGTTCCTGCGGGACGGGTTCCGGCGTCGCGACGGTGGGCATCGCGCCGCGCCCGGTCTGGATGTTCATCAGGCGTGGGCGGACCGGCAGGCGCTGCTGCTCGCGCGGGGCCACGCGGAAAATGTCGGTCACGATCTTGGTCTGGATCTCGGTTTGCAGGGCGGTCCACATTTCGTAGCTCTGGCGCTGGTATTCCACCAGCGGGTCGCGCCCGCCGACGCCGACCAGCCCGATCCCTTCGCGCAGGACGTCCAGGTCGGTCAGGTTGCGCTGCCAGAGCAGATCGACGGTCATCAGCATGACGTATTTTTCGGCGTCGGCCATCCAGTCCGAGCCGAACTGGTTGATCCGTTCCTGGTAGACGGTCAGCGCGCCTTTGACCAGGGCCAGCTCGACTTCTTCCGCTTCGTGATAGGTCTCCAACGACTGGGGCGTGATCGAAGATGGGACGGGGTAGATCGCCAGCACGCGGTGATAGAGGGCTTCGATATCCCAGTCGATCCGGTCGCTGCCCAGTTCGTCTTTGACGGCGGCCTGGATCTGCTCGGTGATCATGCGCTGGATCTGGTCGCGCAACTCGCCGGGCTGGGCGTTGATGATCTTGCGGCGCTGGGCGTAGATCGTCTCACGCTGCTTGTTCACCACGTCGTCGTAGTCGAGCACGCGCTTGCGGATGTCGAAATGGTGCCCTTCCACCCGGATCTGCGCCTGCTGGATCGACTTGGACACCATGCGGTGTTCGAGCGGCATGTCTTCGGGCACATCGGCCCACTTCATCAGGCCCTTGACCCGGTCGCCGCCGAAGCGCCGCATCAGGTCGTCTTCGAGCGAGAGATAGAAGCGGCTCGCGCCGGGATCGCCCTGGCGGCCCCCACGCCCGCGCAACTGGTTGTCGATACGCCGCGCCTCGTGGCGTTCGGTGCCGAGCACGTACAGCCCGCCCTGTTCGAGGACGACGCTGCGGTCGCGCTGGCATTCCTGTTTGGCCGCGTCGAGCATTTCTTTCCACTGTTCGGGCGTGGCCTCGGTGATGTCGATGCTGTACTGCTTGCGCAGCTTTTCGCGGGCCAGCCCTTCGGGATTGCCGCCCAGCAGAATGTCCACGCCGCGTCCGGCCATGTTGGTCGCAATCGTGATCGCGCCGGGGCGTCCGGCCTGGGCGATGATCACGGCTTCGCGCTCGTGCTGCTTGGCGTTGAGGACCTGGTGATTCACGCCCGCCCGGTCCAGCAGCTTGCTGAGGCGCTCGCTGGTCTCGATGGCCGCCGTACCGACCAGCACCGGCTGGCCGCGCTGCTGGCGCTCTTTGATGTCCTTGACCACCGCCCGCCACTTGGCGTTTTCGTTCATGTAGACCAGGTCTTCCTGATCCTCGCGGATGCAGGGCAGGTTGGTGGGGATGGCGGTCACTTCGAGTTCGTAGATTTTCTCGAATTCCTGAGCTTCCGTCGCCGCCGTACCGGTCATCCCGGCCAGCTTGTCGTACATGCGGAAGTAGTTTTGGAAGGTGATGGTCGCCAGCGTCAGGTTCTCGCGCCGGACCTCGACGCCTTCTTTCGCCTCGATGGCCTGGTGCAGCCCTTCGGAGAAGCGCCGCCCGTGCATCAGACGCCCGGTAAATTCGTCCACGATGATGACCTGGCCGTCCGGCGTGACCACGTAGTCTTTGTCCAACTGGTAGACCACGCGGGCGCGCAGGGCGTTGTCCAGGTAGGGCAGCATGTCCGAGTTTTCGGGGTTGTACAGGTTGTCGCCGTGCAGGCGGTTTTCGTAGCTGAGCTTGCGCTCCATCTTTTCGACGCCCTGCTCGGTCAGATAGACGCTGCGATCTTGCAGCTCCTCGACGTAGTCGCCGTCGGGCGTTTCGGCGTCGATGCTGTCCTGGCTGCTGGCCTTCAGATCCTTCACCAGCCGGGCGAACAGGGTGTACAGCTCGGACGGCTGATCGGCCTGGCCGCTGATGATCAGCGGGGTGCGCGCTTCGTCGATGAGGATGCTGTCCACTTCGTCCACGATGGCGTAATGGTGCCCGTGCTGCACGATGTCGCTCAGCGTGTGCACCATGTTATCGCGCAGGTAGTCGAAGCCGAACTCGTTGTTCGTGCCGTAAGTGACATCGGCCTGGTAGGCTTCGCCCCGCTCGATGGGGCGCAGGAACTGGAAGCGGGCGTCGTCGCTCAGGTAGGTGGGATCGAACAGGAACGAGTGCATGTTCTCGTTGCCGCCCCGGTTCTGGATCACCGCCGCCGACAGGCCCAGGAAGTGGTAGATCGGCCCCATCTGCTGCAAGCCGAACTTGGACAGGTAATCGTTGTGGGTGACGAGGTGCGCCCCTTCGCCGCTCAGGGCGTTCAGGTAGAGGGGCAGGGTCGCGACCAGCGTTTTACCTTCGCCGGTCTTCATTTCGGCGATCTTGCCCTGATGCAGGACAATGCCGCCGATCAACTGCACGTCAAAGTGGCGCTGGCCAATGGTGCGGATCGCCGCCTCACGCACGAGGGCGTAGGCTTCGGGCAGGAGATCGTCCAGGGTTTCGCCTTGTTGGAGCCGCGTTTTGAACTCGTCGGTCTTGGCGCGGATCTGGGTATCGCTGAGGCGCTTGACCTCAGGTTCCAGCGCATTGATCTGCTCTACAACGGTCCGGTGACGATTAAGCTCGCGCTCGTTCGGATCGCCGAACAGGGTCCGGGTGATAGTTCTTAACATCGTACCTCTCGGTTTCACTTCTCGACATAGAAGTCTTGGTGCGGATTATAGCATATTCCAGGTAGGGTCGGATAGCGGCTGGCTATCCAATGTTTAATACGTTCGAGGCGGGATTTTCTCTCACTCCGGGGATATTCTGGTCGAGATCGGCGGGGGCGGGCATCTGAACCCGCCCCGCGCTGGATTACAGCATCAAGATGGAGACGACGGCCAGCACGATGGCAAAGAGCGCCATCACGGCCAGGATGACCAGCATCAGGATCTGCCAGAACGGCATCCGAAACGACCAGGCGCGGGGTGCCCGCCGGGTCGGGGCGCTGGCACGGCGTGGACCCGGATCGCGGTGCGGCGCATAGCCGTTCAGGCCGGGGGTGGTCGGGGGGCGGAAGTGCCCGCGCCGGGGGGGCGGCAGGGTCACCGGGCCGAGATCCAGCTCTTCGCTGGGGTGCCGCGCGCCCGGGCGGTCGCGATCCTGCCAGTGATAGCCCGCGGCCAGATCTTCAATCTCCGCGCCCGGATCGTCCTGATCGTCGTGATCAGCCGCCGCCCACACGTCGTCGTATTCGTCGTCTTGCCCGTAGGCACGCCGGCGGGGTGGGGGCGATTCGTACAGATCGCCAGGATCATGATTGCTCATGGGTCGTTCCTCCTTGTGACTAGTCTCAGTGTACTCCGATTTGTAGGGAGAAGATAAACCCAAAAATGGGGGGATGACTGCCGTAAGCTTCCGCTCGTAAAATCGAAAAATCCTCTCTCCGCTGGGAAAGGAGATTTTTTTATTTCCTTAGAAATAATCTTGATTATTGGTTGGAAGAATATGTTTTATCAACCAACTCGTTATATTTTTTAGAAGTTTTTAGCACTGTTACAAAGAAGTTGTTTTATAATGAAATTGGTGTGTTATTCTCGTTTATTTAGCCAGGAGGACGTAAAACCATGAAACGCTTAGTTTTATTAGTTTCAGTGCTGGCGCTGGTGCTGGTGCTGGTCCCATCCGTGTTAGCCGTGGACGGACCGGGTCTGGAATTCTCCGAACTGGATTGGGTTCTGCCCTGCCAGGACTACGGAGGATATTTCTTTTACCGCGTGGTGTGGAACTATCCGGCAGACTACCGGATCGAGTACAACCTCGTGTCGGAATCGCCCACTCAGGGGCCTTATTCCGAGCATGAGGAGTGGACTGAAAACACCGGCTATGGCGGGGATTATTATGATTTCGAATACGTCCCGCCCGATGGCTACACCAGGATCACCCTTGAGGTCTGGGCACCAAGCGGCATCCTGGTGACCAGCTCTGAAATGTACGGAGAATGTCCGTCGGGTGTGCTCCGTTCGCCGAATGCCCAAATCTACGGCATTCAGCAGCCGCCCTCCAACGCGCGGGTGAATGGCTACGTCCTGGCCGATACGCCGGTCTACACCGAAGCCGATCCGGCGACCGCGCGCAGCGAAACGCTGAAGGCAGGCCAGACCTGGTTCGTCCTCGGCGGCACGACCGGCACCGATGGCAAGCAGTGGTACGAAGTGTTCGTCGGTGGCCGGAACACGGTCTTCGTCCCGGCGTCGGTGATGACGCTCGACGGCCCGCTGCCGTAGTCTTCTTTGCTCGTCATGATCGAAATCCCCTGTCCATGCGGAGAGGGGATTTTTATTTCCCGTCGAGCAGGGCGCGCACGGCGCTGCCGGGATCGATCTCGTGGCGGACGATGCGCCCGATCACGTCTTCGAACGCCGCCGCGGGCCGATCCGCGACCAGCCGGGCCAGCAGCGCCTCGCGCAGCCGGTCGGCCAGCTCGGTCTCGATGCGCTGGCGCTCGCGCGCGGCCAGCGTGCCGGACTCGCGCAGGTAGGCGGCGTGGCGGGTGACGGCGTCGGCCACGGCGTCCAGCCCGATGTACTCGGTAGCGACGGTTTGCAGGATTGGCACGTCCCAGAAGTCGTACTCCGGCGGCGCGTCCGGGGCCGGGATCAGCCGCCCGTGATGCGCCGTCAGCCGCACGCGGTGGCCGAGATCGAGCGCCGCCCGCAGCGCGCGGACCGTGTTGGACGCCCCGGCGTGATCGGCTTTGTTGACGACCAGAATATCCGCGATTTCGAGAATCCCCGCCTTGATGGCCTGCACGTCGTCGCCCAGACCCGGCGCATCGACTACCAGCGTAGTATAAGCCGTGCGGGCGATGTCCACTTCGCTCTGGCCCGCGCCCACCGTTTCGATCAGCACGTCGTCGAATCCGGCGGCATCCAGCACGCGCACCACGTCGCCGGTCGTGGTCGCCAGGCCGCCCAGGCTGCCCCGGTTGGCCATGCTGCGGATGAAGACGCCCTTGTCTCCGGCCAGGTCGGTCATGCGAATCCGGTCGCCGAGCACCGCGCCGCCGCTGAACGGGCTGCTGGGATCGACGGCGATGATCCCCACGGTGTGACCGCGCCCGCGCAGCGTCTTGGCCAGGGCGTTGACCAGCGTGCTTTTGCCGGTGCCCGGTGCGCCGGTGATGCCGATCAGATAGGCGCGGCCCGTGCGCGGGAAGATCTGCGCCAGGGCCTCGGATGCGCCCGGCGCGCGGTTTTCGATCAACGTGATCAGCCGGGCCAGCGCGCGGCGATTCCCGGCCAGCGTCTCCTGGACGAGGGTGTCAGGGGTGATCATAGGACCTCACTCCCCGACCCCCTCTCCACCCGGTGGCGAGGGGGAGTGGCGCGGTGGAAACGTCGGGGTAGGGGCGCTGCTTGCTGCGCCCTGCCCTCAAAAATTCTGGTTCTCAATGCCTGTCCGCCCCTACGGAAGATCGGAAGTAGTGAAACTCAACCATTTTTCGGCGGACCCTGCCGCACGCGGGCGAAGACCTGCGCCACCTGCTCGCGCGGCGTCTCCCACATCGACTCCAGCCACCACGTCGCGCCCGCGTCGATCCAGGGCTGGATGGTGGCCGCGGCCTGCGCCGGATCGTCGCCGGGCGTGTGCCCTTCGACCACGCAATCGAACGGGGTGTCGGCGGGACGGTGCTGCGCGATCCAGGGTCGCATGGCGCGCAGATCGTCCGGCGTAACCGGGAGGTGCTGGCCGTGCTCATCTTGTTTGGTGGGCAGCAGGCCATCCCAGCGCGCCGCGCGCTGCATCGACTTCTCGCGCGGCCACGATCCGACGACCCAGATCGGGATACGCGGCTGTTGGACCGGCGGCGGGGGCGTGTGCGGAAAAGAGATCGGCTTGAGGTGGTAGTGCTGGCCGTCGT
>CAYRWY010000126.1:1697-13682 GCA_964427955.1 uncultured Anaerolineaceae bacterium | reverse complement strand
ATGACGGCGGGGAAAATCCGTCCACTCTAGCCAGGAATAGGGGAAAATGTCCGGGAAAGTTGTCACGCTATACGGCAATTTATCCATCCGCAACAAGCTGATTCTAGGCTTCGCGGTGCTGATGGCGATCACGCTGATCGTGATCGGAGTCAACGTCCTCATCAAGGCCCGGACCACCGATCCGGCTCACGACAGCCTGTACCATTCCATGCAGGAAATCTTGCTGTCCAAGGAGTTCAACCGGGAATTCGGCCAGATCCGCAACCTGGAGCAGGAATTTCGCCCGCAGTACGTCACCTTTGGATATACCGGCGTGGTCGAGCTGTACGAAAGCCGGCTGCCGCACATGGAGGCCGCCCTGGGGTATCTGAATGAACTGATCGACCAGACCCAAGACGCCTCGGAAATCGAAGCGGGCAGCACCGACGAACCCGGCGAGATCTACCAGATCCGCGATCTGACCGTGCAATACCAGTCGATTCTGAGCGAGCTGTCCGTCAGAATCAACGAACACGGCACGGTCGAGCGCGACCTGAGCGGCGCGGTGATCGCCCCGCTGCGCCAGATCAACGCCGTCGTGGACGCCAGCAGCGCGATCAGCACGGGCACGACCTACATCAACGAGTTCGATCCCCAGGCCGCCCTGGACTTTGACAACCAGATCGACGCGCTCAAAACGGACATCGAAGCGGCGAAGCTGCCCGCCGATCAAGAGGCCGAACTGCTGGCGCTGGCCGACGACAGTATGACGGCCTTCATCACCCTGACCGCCAGCGATGCCGTGCTGGTGGGGCGCTACCTGGCCCTGGAACCGTTGGGCGAACAGGTCTCCACCAGGCTGGACACCTTCATCCAGTCGGAGGAAGAAAACGTCGCGAGCGCCCAGTCGAAGCTGGACGACGCCGAAAAACTCCAGACGCGCCTGATCTGGGCGCTGGCCCTGCTGGCGATGGTGACGGTGTTGGGTCTGGCCTGGATGATGAGCCGGATCATCGCCCAACCGGTCATCGAACTGACCGACATCGCCCAGAAGATCGCGGCGGGCGACTACCAGCAGCGCGCAGCGGTGCGCTATGCGGACGAAACCGGGCGGCTGGCGCAGTCGTTCAACGCCATGATCGGCGCCGTGTCGGACCGTGAAGCCCAACTGCGCGATCAAACGGAACAACTGCGCATCGCGACGGCCCGCGCCAAAGAAGCCGCCCGCATCAAAGGCGAATTCCTGGCCAACGTGTCGCACGAACTGCGCACGCCGCTCAACGCCATCATCGGCTACAGCGACATGCTGACGATGGGCATGTGCGGCGATCTGACCGACAAGCAGTCGCAGAAGATCGTCCGCCTGCGCGAAAATGGCATCCGCCTGCTCAACCTGATCAACGACATCCTGGACATCACCCGCATCGAGGCGCGGCGCATCGAAATCCTCGCCAAGCCGTTCGCGCCGCAGGCCTTGTTCGACCGCCTGGCGACCCAGATGGAAGTGTTGGCCCAGGAAAAGAACCTGGAGTTCAAGACCGAGATCGCCCCCGGACTGCCGCCCACCCTCGTCGGCGACGAAAAACGCATCGAGCAGATCGTCGTCAACCTGCTGTCGAACGCCTTCAAATTCACGTCCGAGGGCCAGGTCACCTTGAAGGTCAGCACGAATGACGCCGCTCATACCTGGGTCATCTCCGTCAGCGACACCGGGATCGGCATCCCGCCCCACGCCCGCGAGCTGATTTTCGAGGAATTCCGCCAGTTGGACGGGGCCTCCACCCGCGCCTATGCCGGGACGGGCCTGGGGCTGGCCATCACGCGTAACCTGGTGCGGATTATGGACGGGCAGATCACGGTGGACAGCAAACTGGGCCAAGGCAGCACCTTCACCGTGACGCTCCCGTTGGTCCTGGATGGCGCGGTGGAGAAAGCATAGCGATGTTGGACTTAGCCAATCCGGAAGCCTGGTCGGTCCTGGTTGTCGATGATGAACCCGACAACGTCGATATCGTCGCCGAATCGCTGTCGTTTTTCGGCATCACCGTGCGCACCGCCTCCAACGGCGTCGAAGGGCTGGAAGTTCTGCGGACGTTCAAACCGGACTTGATCCTGCTGGACCTGTCGATGCCGACGATGGACGGCTGGCAGATGCGGCTGCTCGTCAGGCAAAACCCGGGCACCAGCCAGATCCCGATTGTCGCCCTGTCGGCCCACGCGATGGCGGGCGACAAGGAACGCGCGCTGGAGGCCGGATTCGATGGCTACCTGGCCAAGCCCATCAAAATCGCCACGCTGACCACCGATATTGGCACTGCCTTGCACGAAACCGGTTGGGCACAAGCGAATAGGAAGGAAACATGAAACTCAGCGAATGGACTGTCATCGTCGTCGAAGATGAAGACGACAGCATGGACCTGGCGCAAGGGCTGCTGGGCTATCACGGCATCCACAGCCTGGCCGCCCCGACCGCGGAAGAAGCCCTGCAAGTGCTGAACGACGTCACGCCCACCCTGATTTTGATCGACCTGGCGCTGCCGGGCATGGACGGGTGGAGCCTGCTCAAGGAGATCCGGCGGACGAAGCGGCTGGCTAATGTCCCGTGCGTCGCCATGACTGCCTATCACACCGCCGAACTGGCGGACGAGGCGATCCGGGCCGGGTTCGACGCGTATTTCGCCAAGCCCCTGGACGCGACGTCGTTCGTCCGGGAGCTGGCCGTCATCGTCGAGTCGTAGGCGCGGCCTTCATGGTAAAATGGACGCAGACGAGATGAGACGTGCGGAGCAAACCATGACGCCCGGAACCCGGTCAGTCATCGATGATCTGATCAAAAGCAAGCGCGAGGATATTCTGCGTTTGACAGCGGTTAATCCGGGATCAGGTGCTTAGAGAAGCCATTCCCCTATGAACGAAGATCGCGCGTATCTGGTGCATATCCTCGAAAACGACTTGCCTCCGCTCAAACAAGCAGCGGAGGCGATGCTGCAAACGCTCGACACAGCGGCGGAAGAATGACCCGCCCTTACCGCTTGAGCCGGTCGAGATACTGCTTGCGGAACTTGGCGACCTTCGGCGCGATCACCACCTGGCAGTACCCCTGGCCGGGATGGCGCTCAAAATACTCCTGGTGATACTCCTCCGCCGGATAGAACGCCTGAAACGGCACAATCTGCGTGACAATCGGCGCCTCCCACACCCCGGCCCGGTTCAGGTCGGCGATGGCCTGTTCCGCCGCCGCCTGCTGCTCCGGCGCATGGGTGAAGATCGCCGAGCGGTACTGCGTGCCGACGTCCGCCCCCTGGCGGTTGAGCGTGGTCGGATCGTGGATGGTGAAAAAGACGTTCAGCAGATCGGCGTAGCTGACCACCGCCGGATCGAACTTGATCTGCACCACTTCGGCGTGGCCGGTGGAACCGGTGCAGACCTGTTCGTAACTGGGGGACGGCACGCGTCCCCCCGCGTAACCGGAGACGACATCCTCGACCCCGGCGAGTTGATCGTACACCGCTTCCAGACACCAAAAACATCCGCCGCCGAGCGTCGCGGTTTCGAGTGCCATACGTTGATCCTCCGCTGGACCGAATAAGTATGACAATTATAAACTTTTTTGGTGTCTGGCGGCACGTTTACCGGGGCGACCAGTGAGCTTCGACACTGTTGAACGTCTTACTAGTCAAACTGGTGATCTTCCCGTCGTCGAGATTGATCACCATGATCTGCCAGGTCGTGCCGTTATCACTCGACTGCATGAAGGTCAACTGCGCCCCGTCCGGGGACCACATGGGCCGCGCCTCTTCCTCCACAGACTGGGTCACCTGGTATAACTGGTTGTCAACCACCAGAAAGAGATCCCAATTCCCATCGCGGTAGGAGCTGATCGCCAGCGAGCTGCCATCCGGGGAGACGCTGACATCGCGCGCATTGTCCACCAACTGCCTGAGGTCCGATCCATCCGGATTCACGGCGTAAACGCTGGTCACGCCATTCTCGATCTGGTTGAATACGATTTGTGTACCGTCGGGCCACCAGACGGGAGAACTGGCGGTCTGCCCGGTATTGGCCACCAGCCGCCGGTTGGAGCCGTCGGCATTCATGAGGTAAATGTCACAGGCGTCCCAACTCGTCCCGGAACCGACCACCAACTGCGTCCCATCCGGCGACCACGCCGCCGAAAAGTCCGAGGTGGTACTCTGGCCGATGGGATGCGGGTTCGAGCCGTCGGCGTTCATGCCATAGATCGCCCAGCGCGTGCCGTCCCAGAACCGGTAAGCGATCTGCCTGCCGTCCGGCGACCACATCGGCGTGAACTTCGAACCGGCGTCGGTGGTCAATTGGCGCAGATCGGAGCCGTCCGGATTCACGGTGTAAATCTGCCACTCGCCCGACTGGTTGGACGCGAAGGCGATCTGGCCGCCGCCAGCCGAGGTGCCGCCCTGGCTGCCCAATCCCGGCAGGCCGCCCCCCGCGGTTCCGCCCGCCTTTTTGAGCGTCAGCGTGAAGTGCCCGCCGCTGCTGCTCGCCGACATGACCACGACGATATAGTAACCGTCCTGGGGGAGCGCCTGATTCTCGATCAAGCCGGTCTGTGACGTCGCCACTTCCGCCTGCTCTACCGTAAACAGCCCGATCAACGGTTGGAAGCCGAGGTCGGTCCCGATCACCGTCAGGGTCACCTGATCGCCCGCCGCCCCCTCGAACGCATAAAAGGCCCCGGTTTCGCCGTCAGGAACCTCACCGGCGACGGTATCGCCGTAGTGAATACCCTGTGCCTCGAATCCGCCGTCCTGGGCCAGGACGAGCGCCGAGGGAAGCAGCAGCAGAAGCGCCATACTGACGAGGAATGCCAGACGAGTTTTCATATTCTCCTCCTCCTAAACATGACACGGTCTGGATAAAGGAGAATCATGCAGGAGTGCGAGGGGTGCCCTGGCGGGCCTCCTTTTTCGGGGGATGACATTTCGAATCCACCCTCCTATAATTCTACGGAAATCTGATTTTCGAGCGAGCCTGCACCCCTGGACAAAACACCATGACCGATGTCGTCGGCTTTATCGCTTTTCTCGTCACGCTGATCTACACCTGCCTGGGCCTACCCACCCAGATTCGCAAGAATTACCGGAGCAAGTCCACGGCTGGACTGTCGATCTACACGGTCGCGCTGATGGGGTTCGCGTTCACGACGTGGGTGGTCTATTCGCTGCTCAAAAGTGACTGGTACATCTTCGGATCGAACCTGCCCGGCGCGGTATTTTCCTTCACCATCCTGTCGCAGTTTTGGCTTTACCGGAAAAATAAGCCAAACTTGTAGAGAGTGATTAGTTGTTAGTGATTAGTTTTTAGTCAAAAGCAAGAACCATGCGACGGTTCTGGCTTTCAACTAAAAACTAACAACTAAAAACCCAAGATTTTTTTCATCCAGGAGTATTCTTGACCATGCCTGAAGACAAAAAACCACCGGAAGAAAAAGAAGCAAAGAAGCCTGAGATCCCCGAAGTGCCGCCCGTGCAGACCCAGCACGTCCTCACGCTCGGCGACCGGACGCTGGAATACACCGCGACCGCCGGGATGATCCACCTCAAGGACGAGGAAAAAGACGAGACCACCGCGCGGGTCTTCTTCACCGCCTACACCGTCAACGGCGTGGCGGACACCTCCGCGCGCCCGCTGGTGTTCGTGTTCAACGGCGGGCCGGGATCGTCGTCGGTCTGGCTGCACCTGGGCGCGATTGGCCCGCAGCGCGTCCAGATGCAGGACGAGGGCTGGATGCCCGCGCCGCCCTTCCGCCTGGAACCCAACGCCCAGACCTGGCTCGACCTGGCCGACCTGGTGTTCATCGATCCGGTAGGGACGGGCTACAGCCGCGCCGCCAACCCGGAGAAGAAGAACGATTTCTGGGGCGTGGACAACGATCTCAAAGCCGTGGGCGAATTCATCCGGCTGTACCTGACGCGCTACCGCCGCTGGCATTCGCCGCTGTTCCTGGCGGGCGAGAGCTACGGCACGACGCGCGCCGCCGGGCTGGCGGGCTATTTGTTCGACCAGGGGATCGCCTTCAACGGGCTGGTGCTGATCTCGACGGTGCTCAACTTCCAGACCATCGAATTCGAGCGCGGCAACGATCTGCCCTACGTGCTGTTCCTGCCCACCTACGCCGCCACCGCGTGGTACCACCACAAGCTGCCCGCCGCGTTACAGCAGCGCGCCCTGGCCGACGTGCTGGCCGAGGTCGAGGACTGGGCGGAGACGAAATATACTGTCGCGCTGGCCAAGGGGGATCGCCTGGCGGGAGCCGAACGCGCCGCGGTCGTCAAGAAGCTGGCGTACTACACCGGGTTGGACTCGGAATTCATCGAGCGCAGCCACTTACGCATCCAAGATCGCTACTTCTTCAAGGAACTGCTGCGCGGCGAGGGGCGGACGGTCGGGCGGCTGGATTCGCGCTTCAAGGGGATGGACCGGCTGGGCGTGACCGATACGCCGGAATTCGACCCGGCCATGAGCGCGATCATGCCCCCCTACACCGCCATGCTCAACCAGTACATGCGCGAAAAGCTGAATTACGAGACCGACGCGAAATACGAAATCCTGAGCTTCGACGTCAACGCCGGGTGGCAGTGGGATCGCGGCAAATTCCCGGATACCAGCGAGCCGCTGCGCAGCGCCACGGCGCAGAATCCGTTCATGAAGGTGCTGTTGGCGATGGGCTATTACGACCTGGCGACGCCCCATTTCGCGACGGAATACACGCTCAGCCACATGCTGCTGGATCAGGCCGTGCGCGACAACTTCCAGCTCACGTATTACGCCGCCGGGCACATGCTGTATCTCGACGTGCACGCGCTGGCCCAGCTCAAGCAGGACGTGACGGGGTTCATCGCCGGGGCGCTGAAGTAGCGCGGCGTGGCCCTCACCCCAGCCCCCTCTCCCATAGAGAACGATGGGAGAGGGGGCTGGGGGGTGAGGCCGGGACAATTGACCTCAAGAGATGTGGGTAACGGATAGCCCCTGGTGGCGAAGGGGAGCGGCGCGGTGCCACTGCGCCTCTACCCGCTGCCTGATCGCTGAAAGCTGACGGCTGAAGGCTTCCTCATGACTCATCGACTTCCGCAGCAGATCGCCGCCTTCATCCGGCTCAGCCGGTTTCATTTCCTGCCGCTGCCGATGCTGATGTACGCCGTCGGCGTGGCGGTGGCGCAGCACGACCACCCTCCCCTGGACGATCACCGGCTGGCCGCCGGGCTGCTGATTGAACTGCTGATCCAGCTCAGCACGGCGTACCTCAACGACTACTGGGATCGCCCCACCGACCGGATCAACACCCGCCGGACCCTGCTGAGCGGCGGCAGCGGCGAATTGACCACCGGTCTGCTGCCGCCTGCCGTCGCCTGGATCGCGGCGGGAGTGTGCCAGGGAGTCGCGCTGGTCGTGGCGATCCGCGCCGGACTCCCGCTCGTGAGCTGGCTGCTGCTGAGCGTGGCGCTGGGAGCCGCGATCTTCTACACCACCCCGCCGATCAAGCTGAGCTGGCGCGGCGCGGGCGAGCTGGCGACCGCCCTGATCGCGACGCTGCTGGTGCCGCAGTGGGCGTACAGCCTGCAAACCGGGCGGCTCAGCGCCGAGGTGTTCCGGCTGGGAGCGCCGATCCTGCCCTTCGTGATGGGCTTGTTCGTCGCCATCGCCAGCCCGGACGCCGAGGCCGACGGCCAGGTCGGCAAGCGCACCCTGCCCGTCCGGCTGGGCCACGACCGGATCGCCGCGCTCTACGCCGGGCTGTTGGCGCTCGGCTACCTGGCCAGCCTGGGACTGTGGATCGGGCATGTGCCCGCGCGCACGCTCATCCTCACCGGGGCCAGCCTGCCGCTGAGCGGGTGGGCCTGGGCCGGGCTGCGCGCGCCGCTCAGCCCCCGGAGGCTGGGGCTGCTGGTCATGATCGTACGCGCCGGGCTGGTGCCGCTGGTGGTGATCGCCGCGCTCAATTGGGGGCTGCATGGGGCCTAACATCCCGCGACCGGGCCGGTCCTTCCACGTAAAATCAGGTAGAATCACCTTACCTTTAAGGAGGATTGCACGATGACTGAGACAACGGTTACTGTCCCGACCTGGGCGCCGCCCGCGTGGATGAACGCCTGCATGAAATTCGTACTCAAGACCCCGCTGCTGCATCGCATGGTGAGCAGCAGTATTCTCCTGATCACCTTCACCGGCAGCAAGAGCGGCCAACGCTACAGCACGCCGGTATCGTACGATCAGGACGGTCAGACGGTGACCATCCTGACCAAGAAGCTCCGCAAATGGTGGAAGAATTTCGAGACGCACCCGGAGGTCGAACTCCGGATCGCCGGGCGGACGGTGCGCGGGCGGGCCAGCGCCAGCGTCGGCGACGAGGCGCTCCAACCCGTGCTGGCGGGCTTTTTGGAGCGGCACCCGCACGACTCCCAGGCCTACGGGATCACGCTCGGCCCGGATGGCAAAGTCGATCCGGCGATGGTGCAAGCCCTGCTGCCGCAGATCGTGATCGTCCGCGTGGCGCTGGAGTGATGGGGGGCAGCCCCTACGGAACAGGCTGTGATAGTTGGAGATCCCACGGGCGGACACGTTGATCCGCCCCTGCCCCGCACGGACAACCGACGATCACCCTCCCGCTGAGCGACAGCGCTCGCCTGTGAACGTTCGCAGGCTTCCCATCTTTGTATTCATAAGCTACAATCGTAGATGAAATAACACTTGTGTTCGACCGAAATATGGGGTTTTAGGCCAGAGGAATCTGCTGCATGTCGCGCATGGTTTTGTTGATACTTTTTGACGACGTAGACACGCTCGATTTTTGCGGGCCATTGGAAGTCTTTTCGATCACCGGGCAGCGCGCCACAGGCCCGGTCCCCTTCATCGTCTCGACGGTCGCCGAGCGAGCCAGTCCCCCCGTCACCACGCGCAGCGGCCTGAGCATCATCCCGTATTACACCTTCGCCAATGCCCCGCAGGCCAACATCCTGGTCGTGCCGGGCGGATTGGGATCGCGCCACGAGAAGGGCAACCCGGCCATGCTGGAGTTCATCCGCCACCAGACCTCCGGGGCCGAGCTGGTCCTGTCGGTGTGCACCGGGGCGCTGCTGTTGGGCGCGGCGGGAGTGCTTGATGGCAAGCGCGCGACGACTCATCACCACGCGTTCGACGAGCTGGCCGAAACGGCCCCCTCTTGCGAAGTCGTGCGCGGCCAGCGGTACGTCGATAACGGGCAGATTATCACCTCTGCCGGGATCGCCGCCGGGATCGATGCCGCGTTGTATGTGGTTCAACGCCTGTTCAGCCGGGAAACCGCCCAGGAAACCGCCGCCCACATGGAATACCACTGGACGCCCCTGGAAAATGCAGGCGCGCGGGGAGACGCGCACCTGCGGCAAGAGGATTAACAACCCGCAGACCTGCATCGCGACAAGAGGCCAGAGGTTGTCTACAAACCGTCATTCACTTATACGGCAGCAGGTATCCAAAATGTCACTTTTGGATCGAATTTGAACCAAACGTCCCGTCCGACAGTAAATCATATGGCGAAGCAATCACCGCTATACAGAACTTGCGAAATTCGGATGGGTGTTTTATAACCTATTTGCGTGCGTAGCGTGGCGTTCCGAACGCGCTGCGACCTGACAGAGAAGCATCATTGCGGCATATCTATAAGGTTCACGCTCACACCTATGCCAACAGCGAGCTTTCATTCGAGTTCAAGCCTGTTCGTCCTACCCAGAACCCTTCCCCAGCGCAGAGGGCCGTTGCCATGCCCCTGCGATTGTCGTTTTTTGCCAATAGTAGCTCTAGATTTTTCTTATTAGAATGTTCTTTGTAGAACGTTTAACAAGCCACAGGAGGTGAACAGCTATCGACACTCTGCCCAGCTTACCGAGGCAATTCCGGTCGGCCCGCCTACAAATCGTCAAGAAGTAAGAGGTTGTCTACAAATTACATAAAGCTCAAGGGAGGAGCTGAATGTTGAAGAATAATTTTAAGGTAACGGCCCTCGCCGTTGTCCTGACCATGGTGGTGGCCCTGCTGCCCACAGGCTTCACCTTCGCGAATGGTACCGACATCACCCTGACCACCACACTGCGTCAGACCGAACTGATCACCAACTACAACACCGACAACAGCGAAATCAGCACCCTCGATCCCCAGCTCGCCACCGACTCGGTGTCGATTGCCCCGATCGAGAACCTGTTCCTCGGCCTGACCAACACCAACGCGCTGGTCCCCGGCCAGATCGATCCCGAACTGGCGACCTCGTGGGCCGTGAGCGAAGATGGCCTGACCTGGACGTTCACCCTGCGCACCGACGTGCCGTGGGTCCACTGGGATCCGGTAACCGATACGGCGGAAAAGCTGCGTAACGTGACCGCGGGCGACGTGGCCTACGGTATCAAGCGCGCCTGCGATCCCCGCGTTCTGTCCGAATACGGCTACGTCGTGTCCGGTGTCGTCGCGGGCTGCGCAGACGCCCTCGCGATGGACAGCAACGCCTTCACCGATGCGGACCGCGATGTCGTGGGCGTGACCGCGCTCGACGACGCGACCCTGCAAATCACCCTGCTGTTCCCCGCCGCCTACTTCCTGGCCGAATCGGCCATGTGGGTGTACCGTCCGGTTCCGCAGGAAGTCATCGAAGAATACGGTGACAACTGGACCGATGTCGGCAATATCGTGACCAATGGCCCGTTCGTGATCGACGAACTGGTGCGTGGCGTCCGCCGCGTTTACATGCGCAACCCCTACATCCCCGCCGACCTCATTGGCCCCGGCAACGTGGAACGTATCGTCACCACCATCGTGGAAGACGCGGGCACCCGCTTTGCGCTCTACCAGGACAACCAGATCGACACCTCCGGTGTCCCGGCTGCCGAACTGCAATCCGTCCTCGAAGACCCGGCCTATTCTGACCAGTTGATCCAGGTCAGCAGCCCCTCGGTCTTCTACTTCGCGTTCGCGTTCGACAAGCCCCCGTTCGATGATGCGAACCTGCGCCGGGCCTTCGCGGCCTCGGTGGATCGCAATGCCTTCGTCCAGGAAGTGAACCAGGGTCGCGGTATCCCGATGATCCACTTCACGCCTCCTGGCATGGTGGGTGCGGTTCCGATCAACGAAGTTGGCGTGGGCTATGATCCCGACTTCGCGCGCGCGCAGATGGAAGCCTCCGGCTATCCGAACTGCGAAGGCTTCCCGCCCGTTGAGATCGTGACCTACTCGGCGTCCGCCGCCTGGGCCGAATTCCTGTCGGCCTCGATCGAGCGCGAACTGGGCTGCGACCCCAACGTCTTCACTATCGAAACCCAGGAATTCTCGGTCCTGCTCGAAACCGTCTCGTACCAGAACGCCCCCGAAGATCGTCCCAACATGTGGACGCTCGGTTGGTCTCCTGACTACGGCGATGCGAACAACTGGGTGAACGACGTGCTGAACTGCGAAAGCACGAACAACGATATGAAGCGCCCCTGCTCG
Source organism: uncultured Anaerolineaceae bacterium (assembly GCA_964427955.1). Classification (GTDB taxonomy): domain Bacteria; phylum Chloroflexota; class Anaerolineae; order Aggregatilineales; family Aggregatilineaceae; genus JACRBK01. The sequence goes on along the minus strand of CAYRWY010000126.1, from coordinate 2,213 downwards.
GAAATCGACGACCTGATCAGCGCAGCGAAGTCCGAACAGGACAACGACAAGCGCGTTGAAATGTACTACCAGATCGAAGAGGGCTTCTTCGGCCCCGATGGTCTGTACCCGATCATCCCCCTGTACATGAGCCTCACCTTCTCGTTGGTGAAGCCCTGGTACACCGGCCCGTTCGAAACCGACGGGATCTTCGGTGGTGCCCACTGGGACTATCGGAATATCGACCAGGCTGCGCAGATGACCGCCCGCAACGGGTAGTCACCTGTAGCACCAACACGCTTTACCCTCCGGCGGCATCTCACGATGCCGCCGGAGTTTTTTTGGAGTGGACAGTTAGCAGTGAACAGTGAACAGTGGTTAGTTTTTACCAGTTGATTTTTTCACCCGGCCTCACCCCAAAGCGATGCTGTTGGCGAAAGCATACCTCACCCCCCGACCCCCTCTCCGAGGGCGGAGAGGGGGAGCACGGACAAGTCCCCTCTCCGCTTTTTTCGGAGAGGGGATTTAGGGGTGAGG
>CAYRWY010000126.1:0-1597 GCA_964427955.1 uncultured Anaerolineaceae bacterium | reverse complement strand
TAGGGGTGAGGGCCAATGGCGTATTTCAGCTTCAGACCTACCCCATCCCTTGCACGACCTCGACGGCGGCGTGCAGCAGGGCCGCATCCAGCGCATCGCCGCCGCCCGGCACGGTAATCCGCTGCGTCGCCATGCCGAAGGACTGGAACTCGCGATCCGTCTCGATGTTGATCCAGGCCCGCGTGCGCCCCCGGATGTGATCGTTGTCGATGCACACGACGGTGGTCGGCGGCAGATCGGCCTCGTCTTCCAGGTAGTAGGCTTCGAGCAGGTACGGCTCGACCAAGATCGTCAGGGCGTAGGGGTCTTTCCGGCGCAGCATGGCCGCCGAGAGGGCGATACTCGATCCATGCTGGAAGCCGCACAGGATCACGCGCTGCGCCGGAAGCTGGAAGCGGGCCATGACCTGATCGGCCAGCGTGTTGACATAGGCGCCGCCGCACGACAGCGACGCGCCCATCGCCTCGACGTGGCGGGCGAAGCTCTCCGGGCTGCTGGCGTCCTGCATGGGGAACGCGAACCAGTAGCGCCGGTCGTCGTCGCCATAGCGCAGGCCCTGGCGCATCAGGGGCGCCCCACTGATCACGCCATCCCCGGCCCACAGATAGGTGGAGGGCAGTCCGGCGATCAACTGCGGGAGAAAAGGGCGGAGCTGCTCGGACGTGACGCCCGCCGAGTGGAAATAGAGCAGCGCCGTTTCGACCTGGGAGGGAATATGCTCGATCATGCCGGTAAGCCCACCATCTGCGCGCTCACGTCCCACAGCCGCTCCGCCACGCCGAGATCGTAAGCGGCGGCGGCGGCGCGCGTATCCTGGCGGCGCACGAAGTATTTGCCGGTCACGCCCTCGACTTCATCCGACACCGCCAGCCAGGTCTGCGTATCGGCGCCCTGCTCCGGCGTCAGTTGGCCGCGCATGTTCAGCCCCGCCGCGGCCTGGAAATGGGTAGCGACGAAGCCGGGATGCACCGCGTTCACGGCCACGCCGGTCCCCTGCAACTGGCGCGCCAGCTCGAAGGTGAACAGGATATTCGCCAGCTTCGACGCGCCGTAGGTCGCCCACCCGCTGTAATTCTGGCGGTGGCCGAGATCGTCGAAGTCGATGGCGCTGCCCTGGTGCGCGTCCGACGCCACGTTGATGATGCGCGCCGGAGCGCTGGCAACGATCCGGTCCAGCAGCAGCCGGGTCAGCAGATAATAGGCCAGGTGGTTCAGCGCGAAGGTCAGCTCGATCCTGTCCACGCTCTCGCGATAGGTCGTGAACAGCGCCCCGGCATTGTTGACCAGCACGTCCAGCCGGTCATACTTGCTCAAGAACGTCTCGGCCAGCGCGCGGATGTCGGCTTGCGAGGACAGATCGGCGGTCAGGAATTCGACCGATCCGGGCGTGCGCCCGATCTCCTGGAGCACCGCCGCGATCTTGGCCGGATCGCGCCCCACCCCGATCACGGTCGCGCCCTGCTGGGCCAGATTCCATACCGTGACCTTGCCGATCCCATCGGTCGCGCCGGTCACCAGGCAGATTTTTCCGTTCATCGCTGTCTCCCTTGAAAATAAGATTAAGCAGCCGAGACCAGCGGCTCGACAGTGACCCTAA
>CAYRWY010000125.1:0-13693 GCA_964427955.1 uncultured Anaerolineaceae bacterium | reverse complement strand
GGGAAGCTTACGCGCTGGTCACGGTCGAGCGCGGCGACATCCTGACGCACGAAGTGCTCAAGATGGAGACCAACAGCACGATCTACGAGCTGCCCATCACCGACGCCTACGCGCCCAACGTGTACTTCAGCGTGGTGCTGGTCAAAGGCGTGGACGAGAACAACCCGGTGGCCTCCTTCCGCATGGGCACGGTCGAACTGCCGGTCGATACCAGCCATCTGGTGATGGACCTGGAAATCTCGTCCAACGTGCCCGAAGGCGAGTTTGCCGGGCCGGGCGATACGGTGGATTACACCGTCAAGGTCACCGACTGGCAGGGCACGCCCGTCCCGAACGCGGAAATCGGCGTCGGCCTGACCGACCTCTCGGTGCTGTCGATTGCCAGCCCCAACAGTTCGGAGCTGCTGCCCTTCTTCTACTTCGAGCGCGGGATCACCGTCCGCACGGCCAGCCCGCTGACGATCAGCACCGATCAGGCCACGCAGACCATCATCGACACCATCAAAGGTGGCGGCGGCGGCTACGGCGAGGGCGGCATCTTCGAGGTGCGCCAGAAATTCGTCGATACCCCGCTGTGGAAGCCCGATCTGGTGACGGACGAAAACGGCGAGGCGACGGTCAGTGTCACCCTGCCGGACAACCTGACGACGTGGCGCATGGACGCCCGTGCCGTCACGACGGGCAGCGATGGCCCGATGCTGGTCGGCCAGACGACCTTCGATCTGCTCAGCACCAAGCCGGTCTTGATCCGGCCCGGCACGCCGCGCTTCTTCATCGTGGGCGACCAGGCGACGCTGGCGGCGGTGGTCAACAACAATACCAACGAAGACCTGGTGACCGACGTCACGCTGGAAGGCATCGGCTTCAAGTTCGCCGACGGCGTCGAGAGCACGCAGACGGTCAACATCCCGGCCAAGGGGCGCGCGCGCGTCAACTGGCTGGTGGATGTGCTCGACGTGGGCGAAGTGGACCTGACCTTCTACGCCAATGCGGGCGACGGTAAATATACCGACGCCAGCAAGCCGACCATCTTGCAGGGCAAGCCGCTGCCGGTCTACAAGTACGAAGTCCCCGAAACCGTCGGCACGGCGGGCACGCTGGTTGGACCCGAAGCCAGCAGCCGCACCGAAGCGGTGGTGCTGCCGCGCCGCTACAACGTGACCCAGGGCGAGATCACCGTCCGCCTGGATCGCTCGCTGGCGGCGGCCATGACCGACAGCCTGGACTGGCTGCACAACTATCCCTACTACTGCATCGAGCAGATCATCAGCCGCTTCCTGCCCAACGCCGTGACGCTGCGCTCGCTGCACGATCTCGGCCTGGACGATCCGGTGCTGAAAGCCAATCTGGAAGTCGAAGTCAGCTACGCCCTCCAGCGCCTCTACTCGGAACAGAAATCCGATGGCGGTTGGGGCTGGTTCGTCTACGACGACTCGAACCCCATCGTGACGGCCTACGCGCTGATCGGCCTGGACGAGGCGAAGAAGTCCGGCTTTACCGTGGAGCAGAACGTGATCGACCGCGCGGCGGAGTTCGTGACGCGCTCGCTGGTCACGATCCGGCCCCAGGACGAGACGTGGCGCATCAACCGCCAGTCGTTCCTGCTGTACGCGCTGGCCCGCTCCGGCTACGGCAAAGTGGGTAGCACCGTCCGGCTGTTCGACGAGCGCGAGAGCATGAGCCTCTACGCCAAAGCCTACCTGGCGATGACGCTGCACCTGCTCGATCCCGAAGACAGCCGCGCCACCGAACTGCTGAACGACCTGAACAACAACCTGATCGTCAGCGCGACGGGCGGCCACTGGGAAGAAACCTACACCGACTGGTGGAACTGGAACACCGACACACGCACGACGGCGCTGGGCCTGATGGCCGCCACCGAGATCGATCCGCAGAACCAGATGATCCCGAACGTGGTGCGCTGGTTGATGGTCGCGCGCAAGGCCGACGCGTGGGAGACGACGCAGGAAACGGCGTGGTCCGTGATGGCGCTGACCGAGTGGATGGTCACGACCAACGAACTCCGCCCGAACTATACCTTCGACGTCAAGCTGAACGACTCCTACCAGGACATCATGGACAACACCGCCACGGCGGACAACGTCAAGGAATCCGAGACGCTGGTGATCCAGGTAGCCGATCTGCTGGCCGATCAGGCTAACAAGCTGGTCATCAGCCGCACGGCGGGCGACGGCAACCTGTACTACACCACCCACCTGCGCGCCTTCCTGCCGGTGCCCGACGTCGAGCCGCTGGATCGCGGCATCATCCTCAGCCGCCAGTACAGCCTGGTGGGCGATCCGGCGCACACGCCGATCACCAGCGCGGCGGTCGGGGACGCGGTCCAGGTGACGATCACGATCATCGCGCCGAACAACCTGCACTACGTCGTGATCGAGGATGCGCTCCCGGCGGGGGCCGAGGCGGTGAATCCCAACCTGCTGACCAGCAGCCAGGTCGGGACCGAGCCGGGACTCGACCGGACCGACCCGCTCAGCCGGGGCTGGGGCTGGTGGTGGTTCTCGGAGATCGAGATGCGCGACGAAAAAGTCGTGCTCTACGCGACTTATCTGCCGCGCGGCACCTACGAGTTCACCTACACGATCTATCCCAGCCTGGCCGGGGCCTACAACGTGATCCCGACCACCGGCTTCGAGTTCTACTTCCCGGAGGTCTACGGGCGTACCGCGGGGATGTTGTTCACCATCACCGGCGGCGAAGAGTCGGACGCGATGATCCCGGCGGAGGAACCTGCCGCCGAGCCGACCGCGACCCCGGCGTCGTAATCGCCCTCACCCCTGTATCCCCTCTCCCATCGTTCTTGTTGGGAGAGGGGGTAGGGGTGAGGCCGGGACAGGGCAGTGATCGTATCAAAACCCCAAATTGACACGTATCACATACGCCCCTTTTGGCGGCGTTCAATCATCCGTAGGGGCGACCTGCCAAGTCGCCCCTACCAGGTTAAATGAGGGCGGTTTACCATGCTCGATCCCATCATCGAAGCGCTGCGCGCGGATTTCACGTTCATCGGCGCGATCCCGGCGGACGTTCCGGCCTTTTTGACCCAGCACGATCTCCCCAAAATCGCGGCGCACGTGGGCGCGGTCGCGGCGGAAGCCCGGCGGATCGCGCTCCGCTTCCAGGTCGATCCGGATCGGGCCGAGATCGCCGGGTGGCTGCACGACGTCAGCGCGGTGATCCCCTCGCCGCAGCGGGCCGACGTGGCGCGGCAGTGGGGCGTCGAAGTTCTGCCGGAAGAAGACGCCTATCCCATGATCCTCCATCAAAAGCTGTCGGTCGTGCTGGGGCGGGAGTTGTTCGGCGTCACGGATTTGGGGATTCTGAGCGCGGTGGGCTGCCATACCACGCTGAAGGCGGGCGCGAGTCCGCTGGACAAGGTCGTCTTCGTGGCGGATAAGATCGCGTGGGATCAGGCCGGGCAGCCGCCGTTTTTGCCGGACCTGCTGGCTGGGCTGGATCGCTCGCTCGATCAGGGCGCGCTGGCGTATCTGCGCTATCTGTGGGAGCGGCGCGCGTCGCTCAAGGTGATCCATCCCTGGATGGCCGCGGCGTATCAGGAATTGGCCGCGTTGGGCGAAGGTTCACCGGGCGGATCGCTGATTCGCTGAAGGCGCATGAATCGCTACACCCGCGCCGTGAATACTTTAGTTTAGGTGAACGCTGAAAGCTGTTTTCGAGGAGTATCCATGACCGATTATTGGGACGAGATCGAGCGCCGCATCACCGCCTGGGCCGAGACGCAGCCGGGCATCCGCGCCGTGGTGGTGATCGGCTCCCGCGTGCGGCAGGACCATCCCGCCGACGAGCTGTCGGATCTGGACCTGATCCTCTTCGCGGAGGATTTCGGCCCCTATCTCGCCAGCCGTGACTGGCTGGACACCTTTGGCGAGGTGTGCGTCTGGATTCAGGAGTGGATCACGACGTCCACCAACGCCACGCCGTGCCCGGAATTTCTGGTCGTGTACGAAGGTGGGCGCAAGCTCGATTTCGCCTTCTTCCCGGTGGACGAGCTGCGGCGGATGGTCGAAGAACACGCCCTGGCGAACGTCTACCTCAGAGGCTACCGGGCGCTGGTCGATAAGGACGGGCTGGCGGCCCGGCTGCCCTCCGCGCCCTCCACGCTGCCGCCCGCCGAAAAACCGTCGGCGGAAGCGTTCGCGGCGCTCAACCGCCAGTTCTGGTACGCGGCCCTGCAAGTGGCGCGCACGATCCGGCGCGGCGATCTGTGGCGCAGCCAGCGGCGCGATTACACGCTCAAAGAGCACCTGCTGACGATGATCGAATGGCACGCCCGCGCGCGCTACGGCCTGGATCGCGATACCTGGCACAGTGGGCGCTTCATGCGCGAGTGGGCTGATCCGCCCGTCTGGGAAGCGCTGTACGTGGCGTTCGGGCATTTCGACGCCGAAGACAGCGCGCGGGCGCTGCGGGCGACGCTGGTCCTTTTTCGCCGCCTGGCGAGCGAAACCGCCCAGTCGTGGGGCTACGTCTATCCCGCGCGGCTGGACGAGCAGATCACGGCGCTCGTGGACACGCTGGTGGGCGAGGCGGCTTCCCCCCTGGGCGGCTAGCTGGCCGGTTCGTCGTGAGCCGGGGGTTGGGGGGCGCGGCTGGCGAGGGCTTCTCGTTCCAGCGCTTTTTTGCGCCGCCGCCGCAGGATGACGGTGGTGACGATGCCCTCGAAGAAGCCGACCAACATCATCACCAGGATCAGGATGACGGTCGGGATGTGCAACTCGAAGACCAGGAAGTTCACCTGGATGGTGCGGGTGTTTTGCAGCAGAAAGATCACGAACACAATCGTCGCGACGACGATCAGAATCAATTCCACGTCCGAGACCAACGCGTGTATTTTGGCGCGCAGCTTTGCCACGACTCTGCCTCCTGAAGGGTGACTGGGCGAACGAGTGTAGTGTACCTCAAACCGGGCACACCGCCCGGTTTTTTATTGTCGGCTGGCGCGGGCGGCGAGCCTGGATCATACTATAGCAAAGCACACGTAGAGGCTCGTATGGGCGACGACAACGACCAAACCCTCCAACTCTTGAAACTGGCCGAGCAGTGGGAAGACCTGGCGAATGAAGTCCGGCAGTGGGCCAAAGACTGGCAGCCGGGCGATCTCCCGCCGAGCTATTTGAAGGGCTGTGCCGATCAGTTGGAGTCGAACGCCCGGCAGATCCGCGACCTGGTGAAAGGCACACGCCGCCCCGGATCGTAACGCTCCCCGCCGCGATTGACAGAATCGCGCCCTGACCACGTAGAACACAGTGTAAGTCTCATGATCATACTGAATCTCATAAGGAGCGGAGGATGAAAGCTAGACTTTTGTTCGCCATGCTGCTGGTTCTCGCCACCGCACTGAGCGGCGCTTCGTTCGCCTTTGGCCAGACGGGCGGCCTCACCCCGGCCCCGATCACGAATGATGAAGGCGGACCGGCGTACATTTCAGGCAGTGTAAGCTACACCAATGTCTTTTTCACGGCGGGCGTCGCCGAACCCCTGGTGATCATGGAAGACGAGGCGGGGTTCGTGGATCGGGATCGCGGCTTCTTGCTGCCGCTGGCCTCGCAGACGATGGGCCAGATCACCTCGGACTTCTTCACCTCGCCGTTTACCTACAGCCTGGCGCTGCCCGAAGTGCCCCAGGGCAGCCTGCGCGACGTGGACCAGGACAGCCAGACCGATTCCGGCGTCCAGATTTTCGCCATCGCTTACTGGACCAACACGTTTGGGGATACATTCCTCGAACGGCGTGACCTGGGCGGCGGCGGCTGGTCGAGCGACTATGCCTCGACGCGCGTCAGCAGCAACTCGGCCAACTACATGGAGATTTACGGCGGCAAGCTGCTGATCTACGCCTCCGACGATCAGCAGGGCTTCCCCGCCGGCTTTGGCGCGGACGCCAAGCTGTTTACGGCGGACGATCCGATCGTGGGCGTGCCGCAGGGTTATACCGTCGTGGACCTGGATTCCGATCCGTTCACCTTCGATCGGTCCAAAGAGCAGACCATCGATCTGAACGAGAGCGAATACTCGGTCCTCAACGACTTCTCGCAGATGTCCTACACCGAGGCGTTCGACGCCATGATCGACCTGATGCGCCGCGAGTATGCCTTCACCGACCTCAAGCACATCGACTGGGATCAGAAGATTGCCGAATTCCGTCCCCGCTTCGAACAGGCCGAGGCCGATCAAGACCCGGCGGAATACCGGCTGGCGCTGCGCGATTTCGCCTGGTCGATCCCCGATGCGCACATCGCCGGACCGTTCGATCAAGACCTGTTCCTGGAAGAAACCAACGGTGGGTTGGGCCTGGCGATCCGTGACGTGGACGATGGCCGCGTGCTGGTCAACTTCGTGCTGGACGGCGGTCCCGCTGCCGAGGCCGGAATCCAACTGCGCGCCGAGATCGTCGCCATCGACGGCACGCCGATCAATGACTTTGTGAGCGCGAATGTTCCCTGGTCGTCGCCCTTCAGCACCGAGCACGATAAACGCTTGCAGCAGCTTCGCTACGCGATCCGCTTCAAGGTCGGCACGGACGTCGAGGTCACGTTCAAGAATCCCGGCGACGCCGAACCCCAGACCGTCACGCTGACCACCATCAAGGAACGGACCAGCCTCGCCTTTTCGTCGTCCCAGTCCGGGCTGACCGGGATCGAACTGCCGGTGGAGTACCAGATCCTCGACAGCGGCTACGGCTACGTCCAGATCTTCAGCTTCTTCGACAACGAACGGCTGACGGTCGAGCTGTGGGAGCGCATGATCCAGACCATGAACGATAACGGCATTCCGGGCCTGATCATCGACATGCGCCAGAACGGCGGCGGCAACGGCTGGCTGGCGGACCAGATGGCCGGGTACTTCTTCGACGATACGGTAGACCTCGGCAACTCGGAGACCTATGCGCGCGACACCAACGCCTTCTTCTCCGATCCGAAGATGGAAAGCTACATGTATCCCCCGGCGGAAAATCTGCGCTACCAGGGCGCGGTGGCGGTGCTGGTCGGGCCATCCTGCGCCAGCGCGTGCGAATTCTTCTCCTACGACATGACCGTGCAGGATCGCGCGACGGTGGTCGGGCAGTATCCCAGCGCCGGAGCAGGCGGCAGCGTGGATCAGTTCCTGATGCCGGAAGACGAATACTTCCAGTATGTGATTGGCCGCTCGATTGATCCGCAGGGCAATATCATTATCGAAGGGGTGGGCGTCGTGCCGGACGTGCGCGTGCCGGTTACGGAAGAAACCCTGTTCAGCCCGACCGATCCCGTGATCGACGCCGCCGTCGCGGCCCTGGATGGCCTGACGGGGTAGGCGGAGTCCCAAACGCAGTAGGGGGCGCCGCTTGCGGCGCCCAATAGGCGTCTGCTCTCCTCTCAAAGGGAAAAACCGGCCTCACCCCTCACCCCTCTCCATCAGAAAACGATGGAGAGGGGCATCAGCGCCTCGGTTTTCTCCCCCTCTCCAGCTTGCCTGGGGAGGGGCTGGGGGTGGGGTTTAGAGTTCAAGGCAAGGATCAGTAAATTGACGCACATAGGGCGCTGCTTGCTGCGCCCTGCTTTGAAAAATGAAAATTGTCCCTCAAAAATCCCGGTTCTCAATGCCGGTCCGCCCCCTCTCCAACTTGCTTGGAGAGGGTCAGGGGTGAGGTAAATTTCTAGCTGAAGTTACACCCTCCAGCAGCCGCGCTCGCGCGGTCTCCACATCCGCCTGGCTCAACCCGCCTGACCGCAGATAGGCTTCGACGTCGAGTCCGGCCAGCGTGCCGAGGATGACCTCGCGCGTGGTGGTGTGCTCGCGGGCGAGAATGGCCTCGCGTTCGGGATCGACGCTCAGTGCGTAGTCGGCGAGAATCTCCTCCGGCGTGACGCCCGCCAGCGCCAGCAGCAGCAGCGCCACGATGCCGGTACGATCCACGCCGCGCTGGCAGTGGATCAGGACCCCACCGGGCCGCGCCTGGGCGACGGCTTGCACCGCCGCCGCGTGGAGATCCGGCCACTGCCGCAGGGCATCGGGGTAGTAGAAGGGGGTGCACCAGAGATCCGACGTTCCATACCGCTGGATGAACCCGGTCGCGGCGACATCCTCCACCGGGATCTCCAGTGTGGTGAGATCGGTGGGGCGCGGTGCCGTGTCAGGAATAACCTCGACGTGACCGGCGGTGTACAGCGAGAGGATGGTGCGGACGCCGTGCGCGTACAGGGCTGACCAGCCCGCCGGGGTGAGCCGCGCGGGATGATCCGACCGGACGACGGCACCCCAGCGCGTCACCCGGCCCTCGCGAGTTTTCAAGCCGCCCAGGTCGCGCACATTGGTGCAGCCTTCCCAGGTGAGACGTCGATCTCCAGGCATAATTACTCTCCTGCGCTGCTCGCGCAGTCCGCCGGGCAGTTCAGGGTGCTTTCGGTCGCATCACAGACCGCGTTGCCGCACTCGTCCGGCGCGATCGGATCGAAATAATCGCCCGGTGCGCAGTCGGCGGCGCAAGTCAGGCCGCTTTCGTCGGCCTGGCACTTTCCATCGCCGCAGCGATCCCCCGCCCAGGGGCCGCAGTCCGAGGCGCACACCAGCAGATCCTCGCCCTGATCGGTTTCACAGAGTCCATTGCCGCACGTGGGCAGCGTGAGGCGATCCAGGCAGTCAATCGGGCAGACAGTGACTTCGTCGGCGGCGCAGATCCCATCCCCGCAGCCGGGACCGGGCAGCGGCAGGCTGACCAGCCCTTCGACCGCCGCCGCCGGAAACTGAACGTCTTCTTCCGTGTCCAGCAGCGTGCCGGATGCGTCCATCAGCACGCCCATGCCGGGCGCCAGTTCAGCCTCAGTCGGGGCAGGCGCGGCAGCGGCCATCGGGGCTTCGGACGTGGGCTGGTCGGTGGTCGCTTCGCTGGGAGTGGGCATTGCTTCGCGGCGGAGATGCGGAATCACCAGCACCTGTCCGCGCTCGACGGCGAAAACGGCTTCGCCCACGGGGGTGACAACCGTCCACCAGCGCGTCCCGCGCACGACCGAGGTCGCGCCGGGCGTGTGGACCTCGAAGCGATCCTCGGCATCCATCACGGCTTCGATGTCCGTAATCATGCTGCCGACCAGCACATCGACGGTGATGTCGAAAACCGGATCGCTGCCGGTGGGCAGCAGCAGCGTGCTGACGACGACCAGCGACGACTCGCGAATCTCCACTTCGACGCCTTCGAAGAAGGTCAGGTAGGCCAGCCCGCCGCGCCCGGTGCGGATGCGATCCCCTTCGGCGACCGGCACGGACTCGGTGAGCACGTGCCAGCTTGCCGCATCTTGCGGATCGTCCTGGGCGGTCTGGACCTGGATGATCCCCTGCACAGGCTCCAGCGACGCGATGTACTCGTCGGAGGCTTCCAGGGGAGTCCGCCCCGCGGCGCGCAGGGTCAGCCCCAGGGCACACAGGACCACGAATCGGAGTAGTTTCGACATGATTTGTCTCCCTCGCTGGTACCGGACGCTATCGGTTCCCCTATATTATAGGCGTCGTGTGTCCTGGCGCGATCTAGAGTACAATGAACAGCGGAATTATCGTTCGACAGAACAGGAGTCAAGATCATGGGGATGCAGGGTACGACCAAGTCGGTGTCCGTCACGGTGCTCACGCCGGGATTCCAGGCCAGCGGCAAAATCCAGGTGATTGGCCAGTTGCAGACGTTTGTCAACGACGATCAGAAAGCGGTGTTCACGTTGAAGGAAGTCACCCTCTACGGCCTGGACTATGGCAATCCCGCGACCAGCATCAGCCTGCCGGAACTCTACGTCCGTAAGGACCAGTGCCACGCCTTCATCCTGGACCACGAAATGCCGCAGGAAGAAACCGGCCTGATGCAGCGCATCGAGCAGATCGCGGGCTACACGTCGCATTTCGTGATTCAGGGGGGGTATCACATGGGGTCAGACTCGCTGGTCTCGGAATTCATGGCCTCCAGCCGGGCGCAGTTCATCGGCGTGACTCATGCCAACATTTTCCCGCTGTTCCAACCCCAGGCGGCCATCGTCCAGGAAGCGCCGCTGCTCTATCTGTATCGCAGCGTGGTGAACATGCATCACCTGGTGTAGCGGAGAAGCGGCGCGGCGGAAACGTCAAAGTAGGGGGGCGCAGCAAGCTGCGCCCTGTTTTATGCTGGGAACATCAAGATCGCGACCAGTGCGCGGCGTCGGCCAAGAAGTTGAGGACCAGCGCCGTGACGATCAGAATCGTGCCGCAGCCCCGGTGCCCGTAAACAACCCACTGCATTTTCTCCTCATCTCCCCGACCTGGCGCCGCCGGGGGAGCACGCGTGACACGCGCCGTACCCCGGATCGGTTCAGCCAGGTGCCAGAATCGCTCGAAGCGCTGGTTGGCCCGGCGCAATTGTTCCCACTCGCGCTGGAAGTCGGCATTCTGCCGCGCGATCCGCTCCTCGATCTGCGGATCGTCTCCGGCGACAGCGGGCCGCGCCGCTCGCGTTTGGTCCCCACGTTCTGGCGGGCATAAAAAGCCCGCGTCCAGCCGCGTCTCGTCGTAATGCTCCATCACGCCCGCGACCAGCAGCCGGATCTGGTAGGTCGGATGGAAGGGCGCGATGTCCAGGTACTCTTCCATCGTCCAATCGATGATCGACTCGCCGAGACGGCGCTTGCGCGCGAAGTCGTAGTAATACTGCGAGATGGTACGCGGCGCAGCAAGGTAATGTACGTGCAGGGCTGCGGAAGGTGGCGGTGAATGCCGGAGAAGATCGGGCCTTTCACACAGTTGATGCGCCGTTTTTCCTCGTCCGACAGCGCCAGAAAGAGCGGGATGCGGTCATACGTCGACATGATCGTAGTTCCGGTTCATGGTGCTGCCCCCGGCTTTGGGCATGTGCAGGAAGATCAGCGTCGTAGGCTGGGCCGGGTCGGGCGGATGTCGTCATCGTTGGTCCTCAGATGGGATGGGAGCCGGCACAGGGGGAATTACACCGTCTGCCGGGCGGTCTGCTACCCTGGCGATCAGCAGCAGGCCGGGGATCAACACCACGATGTGCGGCACGAAAAACAGCCGGGTTTCGACCACGCTGCTGCTCAGAAAATGGATCACGAACCAGGCGGGCACGATGGCCCAGAAAAAAACGCGCATCTCGCGCGGGAAGCGGTTCGACCAGATCAGCGCCACCAGCGGCAGGTAGCCGATGGTCTTGAGAAGCTGATCCCAGGTGGCGGATCGCTTGAAGTTCCAGCGCAGCAGCTCGATCCCCGGCTTCGAGTCGAAGGGGTAGAGCAGCGTTTGGGGCGGGAACAACTGCCGGATGAACCAGTAGCCCGCGCCGAAGACCGCCAGCGCGATCAGGGCGATCCGGACGACCGGCCAGTCGATGCGGGGGCGGGGGCGCAGCGTGATGCCGTGGAACAGCAGCATGATCGGGATCAGCCCGCTGGTCTCGCGGTTGAAGACGGCCACCGCCGTGATCGGGACGATGGCCCCATAGCGCCCGTACAGGATCGCCAGCGCGGCCAGCAGGTAAAAGATCACGTCGTAGTAGGTGTTGAAGCTCTGGTTGCTCTCGAAATAGGAGTAGGGGAAGCCCCAGAACAGGATCATCATGCCCAGCAGCAGGCCGGGAGTGGTCAGGCCCAGGCGGCGGTAGTACCAGCCCATCAGCAGGAACATGAGGAAGGTCTGGGTATAGCGCGTCGCCATGAAGACCGCTTTGGCCGAGTCGTCGTAGGACGCGCCGGTCCGTTCCAGCAGCCGGATCACGCCTTCCTGGGCGTAGGGAGCCAGCACCCGGTACTGCCAGGGATTGCCCGCGCGCTGCGCCATGATGTCCCGATGGAGCGGGAGCTGCCAGGACTCGATGAAGCCCGGTCCGAAATGCTGTCCCTCCTCGTGCATCACCAGCAGGGTGAGCGCCAGGGCGATGTAGATCAGGATCATCACGGGCACGACGGCGGATCGCGATTTGGAGGTGGTCATAAGCTCCCAGCCAGGGTACGATCATGGACGATCTGTGGCTATTATAGGCGGTGAAGGTCATGGGCGAAAAAGATGATCAGCAGGTGCTGGCCGACGAACTGGCGGCCCTGGGCGCGCAAGGCGCTCAAGCCGCGGGCGTCAAGGGCGGAAAAATCGCGGCGCGGATCGGTACGGCGTGGGTAACCAACCGGATGCCGGATGACAGCGTCGAACTGACCGGCGAGGTCGCGGGCACGGTCCCGGCGATCATGGCCCAGGTCACGAATTTCTTCAACGGCCAGGGCAAGCTGCTCGGCGTGCAGCAGGAGCCGGGGACGGTCGAAATTCGCGGCGTCCTCAAAGCCGGGCTGCTGAACATGAATCCTGCCGTCGTGACGGTGTGGATCAGCGAGCAGTCCCCGGACCGGATCGCCGTCCGGCTGCGGGGGACGGCGAAAGAAGGGTTGATCAAGCAGCACGCCGGAGAAAAAGCGGCCCGGCGGGTTGCGCAGGAATTATTCGGAGTGGAGCCTTGAAACGTATTGCCGTATTTTGTGGATCGAGTCCTGGTGCGCAGCCTGCATACGGCGACGTCGCGCGCACCTTGGGACACTTGTTGGCGGAGCGCGGCCTGGGGGTGGTCTATGGCGGCGCGTCGGTGGGATTGATGGGCACGGTCGCCCGCGCGGCGATTGAAGCGGGTGGCGAGGTGATCGGCGTGATCCCGCGCAGCCTGGCGGATCGCGAGGTGGCGTTCACCGGGCTGGCCGATCTGCGCGTGGTCGGGACGATGCACGACCGCAAGCTGGCGATGGCGGACCTGTCCGACGCGTTCATCGCGCTGCCGGGCGGGCTGGGGACGCTGGAGGAAGTGTTCGAGGTGTGGACCTGGGGGCAGTTGGGGATGCACAGCAAGCCCTGCGGCCTGCTCAACGTCAGCGGCTATTATGACCGGCTAATCGCGTTTCTGGATCATACGGCGGCGGAGCAGTTCATCGAGCCGGAACACCGCGCCATGATCCTGGTGGACGACCAACCGGCGGCGCTGCTCGACCAGTTCGCCCGCTACCAGCCGCCCCAGGTGGACAAAGCCGAGTGGGTGCGGCGGCTGAACGGCGCGTGATCCACCGGAATCATTGTCGTTCCGTGAATTTGCTGTGAAAAGCGTTCCCTCAAATCGCGACTCGATTGACTCTCATCCTGAGTCGTGCTAGAGTGTAATTAATCGGGACGGCCACCTCGCCGCTCCCCACATACTGGGAAAGGAGTGTTCAGCGACTTTGACAACTGAATATTCCACCTGAGCCAGGATCAAGCACCACTGATCGTGGCTCATACTTTTGAATCCCATTTTTCGCTTTGCCCCAGCTCTTCGCCCACCAGCGGTCCCACCCCGAAAATAAAAAAGCGATTCCACGCGGAGAATCTCAAGGAGAAAAAGAGAGAAGGACTTGACTCGTGGACACTGTTGGCGAACCGGTTTTTATAGGGGCGTATCCCAGATGGGCGCGAAGCTCGGATTGGCCATGATCCCGCCGACCGGCACTCAAGACCCCTACGGCCAGGATGGCAGCGATGAACCCGACGAACGACGGCGTACACCTGTGCGCTGAGGTGGGGTTCTGACCGGTCCCGCGCTGCTATCGCCCGGATCAGAGGTCATGCAGCAGGCATCCCCGTATACTCCTACTGATCCTTGCACCAATAGCTAAACTTTTGCCTGGGAGATTTACCTCAC
>CAYRWY010000124.1:0-13757 GCA_964427955.1 uncultured Anaerolineaceae bacterium | reverse complement strand
CGTCGGGGCTAAAAACCACGCTATCTACTCCAGGAGCATAGCCGGGCAAACTGGTGAGCAGCGAGGCGTTTTCCAGATTCCATAGGGATATAGAGCCATATTGAGTGGTAGCAGCCAGTTTTTCTCCATCCGGACTAAACGCCAAAGCAAAAGACCGAACATCGTTATCTTTAAAAACAGCGGTTTCTGTAGCTGTGCTGGTATTCAGCAAACATACCGCCCCCTCTTCGCAACCCACTGCCAGCAAGTTCCCTCGCGGATCAAACACAGCTTGATCCGTGTAATTCCCGCCGAATCCTTCAATGGACGACCATAACTGGGTGCCGCCGTGGACGTCCCACAGGCGCAAGGTTCTGTCAGCGCCACCTGCCCACGAGGCCAGTGTGTTTCCATCTGGGGAAAATGCCACTCCCGCTATCTCAGATCCCTGTCCCCTCAAAACCAGGGTTTCATCACCTGAGTTGACATCCCATATTCTCACAGTCCCATCCCAGCTCGTGGAGGCAAGCAAAGCACTATCGGCGCTGAAAGCAAGGCTGCTGATAAACTGACTATGTCCCTGCAAAACAGCGAGACTCTTTCCTGTACCCACATCCCATAAACGGACAGTGCCGCTAGCATCGCCCGAAGCGAGCACTTTCCCGTTGGGAGAAAAGACAACTCTCAAGACATAGCTTGTATGTCCCTCTAGAGTCGATAATTGTGTATCAGTTGCGGTATCCCACATTCGCACGGAGTAATCTAAAGCACTCAGACTCGCGGTAACTAATACGGCTCCATCTGGACTAAGAGCTTTATCGAATGCTTCACCCGTGTGGATGCTCAGAAAACGTGGCATGAGGTCGGGCATACTGGTATCGTACTGCCAGACCCCCGTCGTACTGACTACGGCCAGTGTCTTTCCATCGGATAGCCAGACTAGATGATGGATGAGTCCTTTCCCTAACATCGCCAGTTCCTGCACCTGATCCACATTGCTCTGTGTGATTACTGGCGGAGCCGAGGCAGTCGGCGTCGGGTTAACCTGCGCTACGAGAACGCTTCCACTCCCCGTAGTCATCCCAACGAGAACCGTCGATGCTGCCAAAGACGCAAATAACCAGAAAAAATGTATTCTGAGCCTCAGCGGCGACCAGTCAGACATCACAACAACTCCTTTGGGCGCGGCAAGCAGCGCCCCTACAGAGCGGCTTGAAACAACAGTCAGGTGCCAGTATACTCCAAATGGTGCCGGTGCTGGGTGACGGAAACCCGGCGTTCCCCCCGTGTGATTCAGCATGACACGTAATCTCCGCCTGCTGACGTGGTTCAGTTTCGTACTCGGACTGCGGCTGTATGGCCCGCTGATGGCGATCTACTTCGCTCACGTCGCGGGGTCCTACGCCCTGGGCATGAGCGTCTATGCCGTGGCCTCGCTGTCCAGCGCGCTGTTCGAGGTTCCCACCGGCGTTTTTTCCGACCGGATCGGACGGCAGCGCACCTTCGTGCTGGGATCGGTAGCCGACGTGGCCGCGGTGACTCTGTACGCCGCCAGCGGAACGTTCGCGCTGCTGGTCGCGGGCGCGATCTGCCAGGGATTGGCGATGGCCCTCTTCAGCGGCAACAACCAGGCGCTGCTGTACGACACGCTGGCGATCTCCGGCCAGGAAGATCGCTACGCGCATTACCGGGGGCGGATTACCAGCCGCGAGCACGTCGCCTGGGCGCTGTCGGGCGTCGGCGGAGGGCTGGTGGCGATGATCTCGCTGCGGCTGACGGTCTGGATCTCGATCCTGCCCGCGCTGGCCGGGTTGGGGATCGCCCTGGCGCTGCACGAACCGGCCCGGCATAGCGCGCCCGCCGCGCACCCGTACGCCCACGTCCGCGCGGCGCTGCGCCTGATCCTGCGCCAGCCCCGCCTGCGGCTGATCAGCCTGGCGTCCATCCTGGAAGGCAGCATCGGCGAAGCCAGCTACCAACTGCGCGTGGCGTTCGTGCAGACGTTGTGGCCGCTGTGGGCCGTCGGCGCGGCCCGGACGCTGGACAACCTGCTGGCCGCGGCCAGCTACTTTTTCAGCGGGCGTGTGATCCAGCGGTGGGGCGAGTTCCGGCTGCTGGTGGGCGGCGGGATCGCCTCGCGCGGGGTGACCGTCGCCGCCCTGGCGATCCCGACGCCGGTCTCCCCGGCGCTGCTGTCCGGGACCAGCCTGTTTCACGGCGTCAACACCGTCGCGCAAGAGGCGCTGCAACAGCGCGATTTCACCACCGCGCAGCGCGCCACGATGGGTTCGCTGGTGTCGCTGGCCGGGAGCGTCCTGTTCGCGCTGTTTTCGCTGCTGTTGGGCACGCTGGCCGACCAGATCGGGATCGTCGGGGCGCTGCTGATCGCGCAGGGGATCGCGTGCCTGCCGCTGGGGCTGTATTGGCGAGTCTTCCGGCGCACGCCGTAAAAAAACAGCTCAACGCAGAGAGCGCAGAGGTTCAGGGGCAGACAGGCATTGAGAACCGGGATTTTTGAGAGACAATTTTCATTTTTCAAAGCCGGGCGCGGCGGCGCCGCTTCCCTACACCAACGTTTCCACGGCGCCACTCCCCCTCGCCACCGGGTGGAGAGGGGGCCGGGGGGTGGGGTAAACCGCAGCGCAGCCAGCCCCCCGATCAGCAAAACGAAAAAGGGCACCCCACGGGGTGCCCCTACGACGACTCTGAAGCATCGAGCGCGAGGCTACCGCTTGGGCGACTGTTCGATCAGGTTGAAGGCGGGCCGCAGCGGATCGACGCCGCCGCGCAGCAGCGCGTAGCCTGCCTGGGGATCGCGGTTGTCGATATAGGTCTGGGCCGAATAGTCCAGGTTCCACAGGATCATGACGCCCACGTAGGGCAGGCTTTGGCCGATCTCGAAGGCGCGGATGGTATAGTTACCCTGCTCCTCCTGCGTCACGTTCTGGAAGTACGGCGCGCCATCGGGCGGCTGAGCCGGGCTGCCATCGCTGGTCGCGAAGCCCTCATAGGTCCCCCAGCCGAATTCGGTCGCCCACAGGTAGCGGGCGGTGTCGCCATTCTCCACCATGATGTTATGGTAGTCTTCCAGCGTATCCATGAAGAACCAACTGGGGTGATTGGTGTAGCCCCCGTCCGAGCAGCAGCGCGCGTCGGGCGCGTTGTCCGCGCCGTAGGGATGCACGCCGATGGCGATATTCTGGTAGGACGAACTGCCCAGTCCGGCCTGGTACATCTGGCGCAGGAAGGCGCGATCATCGACCGCCGTCACGCCATCGTTGATGCCGGTCGGCGCCAGCCCTGCCGTCACCACGGTCACGCTTTGACCGCCCTCGCCCGCGCGGATACCCTGGTAGGCCGCGTCGAACAGGCGCATGTAGTCCGCGCCGCTGATCGTGCCGCCGTTCCATTCGCGGCGCAGGTTCGGCTCGTTCCAGATTTCAATCGCGTCGAAATACGAATTGCCGTACAGGTCCACCCGGACCTCACCCATCATGCGGGTGATGAAGCTCGCCAGGTCCTGCGGATTGATCGGCGGACCTGCTTCCTCGGTCGTGGCGCGCGCCCAGGCCGGGGCCTTGACGATGCTGATCATCACGTTGAGGCCCTGCTGGTTGGCGCGCTGCACCAACAGCCGGTAGGTGTAGAAGGCCTGGCTGAAGACACCCTGCTGCGGCTCAAGCTCATCCCAGGCGAACTGGAACTTGATCCACTTCACCCCCAGGCGGCCCACCAGCCACAAGGTGTTATCGAAGGCATTCAGGTCGATATTGGGGACGACCTGAATCCCCATCATGTCGGCGCGCAGCGTGGGCAGCGGCGTCGGCGAAATGGCCGGGGTGATGCTGGGGATCACCGTCGGCGCCGGAGTTTTGGTCGGCTTCGGCGTCTTGGTCGGCTTGGGCGTCTTGGTGGGCGTAGGCGTGGCATCGCCCGACACCGTAGGCTGCGGCGGCGGGGTGATGATCGGGCCGAAATTCGGGGTCGGCTCCTGGCCCCACCCGTGCGAGACGATCCCCAGAGCGACCGCCAACAGCGCGATCAACCCGATAACCCGGTAACGCCTCTGGAACAGGGACATAGTGTTTATCCTTTTGCTGATCCTCATCCAGCAAAAATATTAGGCTATGCGGGCCGGATCGGCAAAAAGACTTGGAAGGTACTCCCTTGACCGGGCGCGCTGGTGACTTCGAGTCGCCCCCCGTGCATCTCGACGATTTTCTGGGCAATCGGCAGTCCCAACCCCGCGCCGCGCTCGCCCCGCGCCTTGTCCACGCGGAAAAAACGCTCGAAGAGGTGCGGCAGATCGACGGCGCCGATCCCGATCCCGCTGTCGCGGCATTCGATCACCACTTCCCCGGCCTGCTGCCGGGTCGCCAACGTGATCTGGCCGCCGGGCGGCGTGAACAGCACCGCGTTGCGCACCAGTTCGCCGATCACCTGTGAGAACAGCCGCTGATCGACGAAGACCGCCGGAAGCGCAGCCTCCAGGGACAGCGTGATCTGGTGGTTCTTCGCGCGCACGGACGATGCCAACCCGTCCAGCACGGTCTGCACGAGGGCGTTGAGGTCGAGCGTTTCGCACGTCATCTGCGGCATGTGATCGAGCTGGGTCATGGTCAGCAGCCCTTTGACCAACCGCTCGATATGGAACACCTGCCCGCCGATGCCGTCCAACCGGCGCCGGACGCGGTCCGGCTCCGTGTCGTGGGCGATCAGGTAAACGTTATTCTTGATGACCGACAGGGGATTGCCGAACTCGTGCGAGACATCCTGGACGAACCCGGCCAGGATCGCGCTGCGCTCTTTCTCCAGCCGCAGTTGCAGCGCGCGATCTTCGCTCTGTACCAGCTCGGTGATATTGCGCACGATCATCAGAATCTCGCCGTCGCCCCCGCTCACGATGCGCGCCTCGAAATGGCGCAGACCGACCGGCAGCTCGAGCAGGTAGCGGACCGACTGCGGCTGGCCGGTGCGCTGGAACGCCTCGATCCCGGCGGCGACGGTGCGGGCCACCTCGGCGGGGAGGACGTCCACCATCCGCTGGCCCATGAAGATCTCGGGCGTCCCCAACACGTCTTCGGGGTGCGGGGCGTGATAATCCAGGATGACGCCCGTCCCACTCAGGCGGAAGATCAGATCGGGGACGGCCTTGAGCATGGCCTGCCGCCGCGTTTCGGCCACGCGCACGGTTTCCTCGGCCCGCTCTTCATCCGTGACGTCCCGGACGATAGTGATGACCCGCACCACCACGCCGTCGTCCAGAATCGGCACTTTGCGCGTTTCGGTGTGCAGCACCAGGCTGCCCGCACGCGTCGTTTCGTGCGTGACCAGGGGTTGGCCCGTCTCGAACACCTGGCGAAATTCGTCGATGGCTTTTGTGGGCAAAAACGGGAACAACTCATGGGGCGTGCGGCCCAGCGGATCGCTGGCCAGCCCAAATTCGAGGGTCATCTGGCGGTAGGCTTCGTTCGCCATCACGATCCGCAGGTCAGAATCGACGACGCTGATCCAGTCGCCAATGGCGTCGAAGACCGTGCGAAGCTGTTCTCCGGACTGGCGCAGCGCCAGTTCGGCCCGCTGGCGCTCGAGCACTTCTCGTTCCAGGCGAGCGGCAGCCGCCTGGAGGGCCGCAGTCTGATCAGGCACTGGTTCGGGGTACGTTGGAGGTGGCTGTGGAACGTCATCCTGAGCGGCCCGCAGGGCACGGCGCAGTTGTTGGCGCGAATAGATCGCAGCAACCAGGCACACCACGGCGAGAACGGCAAGCACAAGTTCGGTTATCAACGACGGGTGAATCCTCTCAAATTCCGGTCACACTACGTGCTGGAATGAAAAAGTAAGAGAGCCTCGATCCGCCCGGATCAGGCTGATGGGATGCTTTGGACGGATAAGCTCGTTAGGTCAGCAGTGAGTGTGAGTGGCCGACATCACCCCCGTTTCCATTCCCAATCCGGCGCGGACCGTCACCGGGAAGCACATAGTCCGTCATACTAGCTGAGTCCATCTTACACCCAGCCAGGGCAAAAATAAAGTTCTAGTTCCGTGAACGACAATTAATTATTTTTTATTACGTCTTCTGAGTCACTCCCCTTAAGACAGGCGAGTGACTCAGCGATCCGGCTCATACGCCCGGTCGGCGCAGCATGACCACCAGGCCCAGACTGAGCAGCACGATCAGCCCGCCTACGCCCAGCACCAGGAAGGCGCTGTGATCGTACACCCGGTCCACCCACGACTTTTCCGTGGGGCGCGCCGGTGTGACCGGGACCTCGACCAGCGGGGCAACTCCGCCAGGATCGATCCCGCCGGAAGCCAGCGTGCCGGGCGGAATCTCGGGGGCCTGCGGCGGAACATAGCCTGAAGCCACCCCAAACAGCACCGCGATGTGGCGGCCTGCCGTGATACGCAGCAGGACCCGATCCGGCGTCGTCGCGCCGTAGCCGTCGGGCAGACGGATCTCGACCTGGTACTCGCGCGGCACCAGACTGACACACAGGGGGTCTTCGGCACCCTGGTAGTGGTAGCTGCTATTGCTGCGCGAGCTGACGATCACCAGATCGGCGGTGTCCAGCGGGACTTCGTCCGGACCGCGCATGGTATTCAGGTCGCCGTCCTGAAAGACCGTAATACACAGCTCGCCCCGTTCGCTGGTCAGACCCTCCAACCCGGCGGCAACCGCTGCGGACGTCACCGTCGGGGCCAGCGTTGGCTCGCTGGAAGGTGTCAGGGCCGGAGTGGACGTGAGCGTCGGTTCGAGGGAGGGTTCCGGCGTGGCCGTCGGCTCCGGCGTATTCGCCCCCGGCAGCGGCACCGTTTCGAGCGTCGCGGCAGCGGTGGGCACTTCCTCGGTGGACGTCATCTCCGGCACAGGCGTGACCGCCGGGGCAGCGATTTCCGGCGTGGCCGAAGCCGCGGACGCGGGGATCGCGCCCGGCGTGACCGGCTGGCCGGTGACCGGATCGACCGATCCCGGCGGCAGGATGATCAACTCCTGTCCCGGCTGCAAATAGCGCGTGTTCGGCTTCAGGTTGTTCAGCGCCGCAATCGAGTCGACCGTGACGCCGTAATCCAGGTAGGCGTACATGATGCTCCACAGCGTATCACCGGCCTGCACGATGTGGACGATGCTGCCATCGGGCCGGACGCCTTGCGGCACCACGAACGGGACATCGCCGCTGCCGGTATCGACTCCGGTGGCCAGTTCCAGCGAAGCGTTATCCCAGGTGACCTCGTTGATCGCCATGCCGGCGGCCTGCATCATGTACAGGAAGACCGTCACAGTTTCGCCCTGGGCGACCGTCGCCGCGCTGATCTCGGCCCATTGATCGTAAGGCGCGACCGCCGCCGACCAGTGCACCGTGCCCGCCAGCGGATCGATCCCGCCGGTGGGGTCGATGCCCACCTTGAGCGACGCGCCCGCCGTCGCATCCGAGCGGCGGTAGGGCGGAGTGCTGATGGCACAGGAGGTCGCCGTCTCATTGCAGGTGAACACCCAGCCGTACGCCACCAGCCGCACGGCATCGCCCGCCTGCAACCCGGAGACCTGCTGGTAGCCCGCCGCCGCAAACGCGACGCCGCTCTGCCGCAGCTTCCAGGCAATCGCCCCATCGCGCACCCGGGTTTTATCGCTGTCGGGCACCGATTCCGGCGCGCCCAGCCCGACCCACAGATTCCAGCCGTTCGGCACGGTGCGGGTGGCGCCGCCCTGCGCGTAATAGGGGCCTTCAAGGCTGCCATTCACCAGCAAATTCGCGGGCGCATCCTGGGCCGCTGTCGGCTGCCCGGGGATCACTCCCGCCGCGATCAGGATCGCGATCAGCATCCACCACCAGAGTTTTTTGACCATCGCCTTACTTTCTGTCCCGGTCCTTCCTCAATCGTTCCATTCCCCCGCCACCGTGTAGCCTCTCCTGGAGCACGCTGAGCCGGATATCCACCTGATCCAGCCAGCATTCAAGGCCGTCGCGCTCCTACTGGTCGTGCGAACGGCTAAGCATGGTGTAGTACCAGCGCTGTATGTACTTCTGTTATACATCCATGTGTCAGCCGTGGGGATTATACCATCTACCCAAGGGGTGTCAACGACGGTGAACTTACGGCTGCTTTACGGCTGGGCGATGAACTGATCGAGGTATTGCAGCACGGCGTCCGGCGCATCTTCCGCCAGGTAATGGCGCGCGCCGGGGACGAAGTAAGGACCTTTGGCGCGCGGCAGCACCTTCTTCCAATGCAGCGCCACTTCCGGCCCGAAGAGGGGATTATCCTCGCCCCACAGGATCAAGGCCGGGATGTGCCGGAGCCGGTCCATCCCCTGCTCCAACTCGCGGATGGCCGGGGTGGAAGGATGGGTCGGGCTGCTGTTGATCATGCGCGGGAACTGGATCAGCGCGGTGCGGGCGCGGCCCTCGCGGAACGGGGCTTTGTACGCCGCCAGCAGGGCCGACGATAACTGCTTGCCGGACCAGCGCTGCACCCCTACCCCAAACAGCAGGCCCGGCGAATGAAAGATCAGATCGCCGATCCCGGGCCGCGTGAAGAACCGGATCAGCGGGTTCAGGCGCTGGGCCAGGGTCTCCTGAAAGGCCCAGGTATTCATCAGCACCAGCCGCCGCACGTTGTCGGGATATTGCAGCGCATAACCCAGCCCGAACGGCCCGCCCCAATCTTCCATGATCAGCGTGACGGCGTGCACGTCCAGCGCGTTGATGCATTCCGTCAGGTTGTGGATATGGCGGCGCACGGTGTGGTACTGCCGGGTGGTCGGCTTGTCGCTCAGCCCGTAGCCGATGTGATCCATCGCGATGCAGCGGAAGCCCTGGGCGGCATAATACACGAGAAACGCGCGGTACAGAAAGCTCCACATCGGATAGCCGTGCGCAAAGACCAGCACCTCGCCATCGTCGGGGCCTTCGTCTACGTAATGCATTCGCTTGCCGTCGCTGAGCGTCAGGAAGTGCGATTTGAACGGATACAGCGCGCGCGTCGTCTCGGTCAGCGTGACCGTTGCCATGCAGCCCCACCTCTTTCGTTATACCGTTCGCCCGGTTTATAATACACTTTGTTATTGTATGCCAGGATAGAATTTACCGCGTCCCCGCGCGGGTACTTGTGGTCAGACGGGCAGATCAGAGGTATATTAAGGGCCGTTAACCGGCCTGATGGGGCGTAGGAGCACATTCGCATGGATGTCTTATGTATCGGTGAAGCCCTGATCGACTTCGTGTCACGCGAGCGCGGTGAATCGCTGGTCACAGCCACGCAGTACAGCGCGGCGACCGGCGGCGCTCCGGCGAATGTTGCGGCGGGGCTGGCCAAGCTCAACCGCCAGGCGCGGCTGATTGCGACCGTGGGGGATGACGCCTTCGGGCGTAAGATTCTGGCCGACTTGCAAGCGTTGGGGGTGGAATGCACGCTGCGGGTCGATCCGGACCATTTCACGACGCTGGCGTTTGTCAAACAAGGCACGGCTGGCGATCACGATTTTGAATTCAACTCCGGGGCGCACGACTTTCTGCTGGCGGAGCAAGTGACCGAGGCGGACGTCCGCGCGACCAAAGTGCTGTATTACGGCTCGATCAGCCTGCGCTGCTCGCAATCCCGCGAGACGACCCACAAGGCCATCCGGCTGGCGAAAGACGCGGGCGTCGTGACGGCCTGCGATCCCAGTTGGCGCCCGCACCTGTGGTCGGACCAGGCGGCTGGGCTGGCCGCCATGACCGAAGCCGTGGCGCACGCCGACCTGCTCAAGATCAGCGACGGCGAACTTGCGCTGCTCGCGCCCGACGCAGGCACAGATTACGCCGCCGGGCTGCGCCGGATCGGCTTTCAGGGACGGCTGGCCGCGGTGACGCTGGGCCGCCACGGGGCCTGGTACCAGGCCGGACCGCGCACCGGGCAGGTGCCCACGCCGCAGGTGAAGGTGGTCGAGACCACCGGGGCGGGCGATGCCTTCTACGCGGCGCTGATCGCTGGCCTGCTCGATCACGACATGCAGATCGAGAGCCTGCCGGATGAGACGCTGCGCGGCCTGATGCTGCGAGCCTGCGCGGCGGGCGCTTTGACCGCGACGGGCTACGGCGCGATCCCCTCGCTGCCCGACGGCGCCAGCATCGACGCCCTGCTGCGCATGGTCAGCGTCAGTCATCCCAACGGCGGAAACTAGCGCGCGTTGGCTGGGTAGGGCAAGCCCTACCCCTACGAAAAAGCCCAACTCTACTAACATCCCTTCGGGCGCGGCGTGGCTGCGCCCGTTTTTTTGTCTGCGCTCACCCCGTGGGGCGGACAGGTGGGTCAAAAGCGTTGAGCACGCGGAAATTCGCCGCGTTTTACCTCACCCCCCGACCCCCTCTCCACCCGGTGGCGAGGGGGAGTGGCGCCGTGGAAACGTCGGTGTAGGGAAGCGGCGCCGCCGCGCCCTGCTTTTGGAAATTGAGAATTATCCCTCGAAATCCTGGTTCTCAATGCCTGTCTGCCCCTGAACCAACCGAATGAGAGAGGTGACGCCGAACGAGCACATGGCCCTATTTCTCACGCGCTCCCAATAAGCCGTATAATCAAGCTAAGGGGCGACACAAGGAGAAACCATCATGGCGGACCTGATCGGGCAGATGCTCGGCCAATATCAGATCGTCGAACAGATCGGCCTGGGCGGCATGGCCACCGTCTACAAAGCCTACCAGGCCAGCATGGATCGCTACGTCGCGATCAAAGTCCTTCCCCAACAGCTCGCCGACGATCCGACCTTCTTCGGGCGCTTCGAGCAGGAAGCCCGCACGATTGCCCGGCTCGAAAACAAGCACATCCTGCCGGTCTACGACTACGGTCAGCACGGCGGCTACACCTATTTGGTGATGCGCTACGTCGGGTCCGGCACGCTCAAGGACCTGATCGACCGGGCGGCGCTGTCCCTGCCGGACGCCGTGGAGTATTTCACCCAGATCGCCGAAGCCTTGCAGTATGCCCACGAGCACGGGGTGATCCACCGCGACGTCAAGCCGTCCAACGTGCTGCTGGGCGACGGCAAACAGGGCTATCTGACCGACTTCGGGATCGCCAAGCTGGCGGCGGGATCGTCCAACTTCACCAGCACCGGCGCGGTGATCGGCACGCCCGCCTACATGTCCCCGGAGCAGTGCTCCGGCCTCCCGGCGGATCAGCGCAGCGACATTTATTCGCTGGGGATCGTGCTGTACGAGATGCTCACGGGCCGCGTCCCTTACCAGGCGGAGACGCCGGTCGCCGTCGTGATGATGCACGTCACCGAGCCGCTGCCCCTGCCCCGCAGCATCAACCCGACCATTCCGGAGCCGGTCGAAAGGAACATTCTGCGCGCGCTGGCCAAAGACCCCGATCACCGTTTCCAGTCCGCCAAAGAATTCGCGGATACGCTGCGCGCCGCCGTCGAAGATTTCACCCAACAGCAGACGCTGATGCTGCCCGGCGGATCGGTCCGGGCGATGGCCGCGCCCCCAACCCGTCCCGGCGGATCGGAAGATCTCACCGAGAAGCTGACCCCGTCTCCCGCCGCAGTTCCGGACCGGCGACTGCCGCTGCGTTGGATCGGGCTGGCGGCGCTGGCGGTGATCGCTGTGAGCGCCGCCGCGATTCTGCTCTCCGGCGGGAAGGATGATAAAACCACGCCGGAGACACCCGCCGCCGTCACGGAGCCGACTCCGCCGCCCGCCGTCACCGCCGCGACCTGGAGCGTCTTCACCAGCACGCGGGGCCGCGAGGACGATGATCGCCAACTGGTCCTGACGAACGACGGCCTGTGGATGAACAGCGGCGGCGGCCTGACGCTGTGGCAGCGCGACGGCTCGTCCCGCACGCTCACCAGCGCCGACGGCCTGCCCTTCAACGACATCCACACCCTGGCCGCCGGATCGGACGGCAGCCTGTGGGTCGGCGGCGGGGGGAACTTCCCCCAGATCGCGCGCGTGACCCAGGACCCGGACGGGACCTTCGCCGTCGAGACGTTCGACGGGACAAATTCCGGTCTGCGTTCGGGCTATGCCTGGAACTTCGTGCCGGGACCGGATGGCACGCTGCTGGTCGGAATCTACCAATCGCTGATCGAGTCCTGGAACGGCCAGAATTGGACCGTGCCGGACTTCCCGTCGGCGGGCGATCCGGTCTTGCAGACCGTCGGCGACCGGGTGTGGGCGCTGCTGCGCGCGCAAGACGGCACACTGTGGGCCGGAGGGCCGACCGGGATGGCCTACCTGCCGCCCGACAGCCAGACCTGGATCAGCGTCCCGCCGCCGGAGGACCTGGTCAAGCCGGAAGTCGAGGATTACAGCTTTCTCGGCTTCTACCAGGACCCGCTCGACGGCGCGATCTGGACCGTGCTGCTCACCAGCCCGGACTGGACCTCTTACGTGCGGCGGCTGATCCCCGGCGATCCGGTGACGTGGGAAGATGCGCCGGGCTGGCTGCCGGACGGCCCGCGTCACCTGCTGCGCGCGAGTGACGGGGCGCTGTGGGTGGTCACCTACGACACGGTCTATCGCATCGATACCACCACCGGCGCGCAGACCACCTTCGGGGCCGATCAGGGCCTGCCCGGCGACCAGTATTTCCACCTGGCCGAAGACACCGACGGGACGATCTGGTTGACGACCGATACGGCGCTGGTACATTACGATGGGCGGCGCTGGACCCCCTTCACCACGCAGAACGAGCCGCCCGCGAATGCCGCCTGGGCCATCGACCAGGCCAGCGACGGCACGCTGTGGTTCGCCGGGGATCAGCAGGCCCTATTCACCTACGATGGCACCACGTGGGACACGCAGGATTACCTGGAGGGCACCGTCTTCGATCTGAAGCTCCAGGGCCAGGTCGTTTGGATCGCCACCGAGTACGGGCTGGTCCGGTGGGAAAACGGCGCGTCCCGGCGCTACACCACCGAAGAGGGCCTGACCAGCGATTTCGTCACCACCCTGGCCTTCGATCCCACCACGCCCGACCGGCTGTGGATCGGGACCGACCACGGCTTGAACGCGCTCGATACGACCAGCGGCGCGATCACCCCCTGGACCGACGGCCTGCTGGGGCCGCAGATCGCGGCGCTGGCCTTCGACGCTCAGGGCGTGCTGTGGATCGGGACGGGCTACGACACCGAACAACCCGATTCCGGCGCGCCGGGCCTGATGACCCTGTACGACGGGACGCTCACCGCAGTCGCCCAGCGCGGCGCTCCCCTGCGCGACGAGGACGACCGGGTGCAGGCCATCGCCTTCGACGATCAGGGCAACGTCTGGATCGGGACCGACGAATACGTCTACCGCCGCGAGGGGGAACGCTGGCGGCGGTTCGCGCAGGCGGATGGCGCGCCCGAAAACGAGGATATCACCTTGATCTTCAACACGCCCGACGGATTGCTGGTCAACAGCCGCTACCAGGGCCTCTACCGCTTCGCGGCGGAGTCCGGCTGGCGGCTGCTGGGCTTCGGTCACGGCGGGGGCGGGACGATCCACCGCCTGTTCCGCGCGGCGGATGGCGCGCTGTGGATGCTGACCGAGACCGGGGTCGTGCGCGTGGTGGGCGATCCGGCGCGGGAGTAGCGGGGGGAGCGGCGCGGCGGAAACGTCGGTGTAGGGGCATTGCCCTATGTGCGTCAATTTAAGGTTTTGTGAGGCCATCACAGTCTTGTCCCGGCCTCACCCCCCGGCCCCCTCTCCATTCAAAAGCGCAATGGAGAGGGGGAGAAAACCGAGGCTGCGATGCCCCTCTCCATCAGAAAACGATGGAGAGGGGTGAGGGGTGAGGCCGTTTTT
>CAYRWY010000123.1:0-13830 GCA_964427955.1 uncultured Anaerolineaceae bacterium | reverse complement strand
TCGGCGCGCCCCAGTAGCGCTGGCGGCTGATCAGCCAGTCGCGCAGGCGGTAGTTCACCGCGCCTTTGCCGATGCCGCGCCCTTCCAGCCATTGGGTCACGACGCCGACGGCTTCATTCTTCTTGCCGTCGCTGCTGTAGCGCGCCGACGTGCCGGTGAATGAACCGCTGTTGACCAGCACCCCTTCGCCGGGCCAGGCTTCGGTCATCTTGTCCGGGTCCAGGTCCGCGACCCCTTCGGGCTGGATCACGATGCGGATCGGCAGATCGTACTTGCGCGCGAATTCGAAGTCACGCTGGTCGTGCGCGGGCACAGCCATGATCGCGCCACTGCCGTAGCTGATCAGCACGTAATCCGCCACCCAGATCGGGATGCGTTCGTCGTTGACCGGGTTGATGGCGTAGCCGCCGGTGAAAACGCCGGTTTTCTCGCGACCCTCTGCCGTGCGGTCGATCTCGGTCTTGCGCGCCGCCGCCTCGACGTAGTCCGTCACCGCCTGGCGGCAGGCATTCGTGGTGATCTTCTCCACCAGCGGATGCTCCGGGGCCAGGACCATGAACGTTGCGCCCCACAGCGTATCGGGCCGGGTGGTGAACACCACGATCGGATCGCCGCCTTCGGTGGTGAAGGTCACGTGCGCGCCTTCGCTGCGGCCCACCCAGTTGGTCTGCATGACCTTGACGCGCTCCGGCCAGTTGATGGTGCTGTGATCCATCAGTTCTTCGGCATAGTCGGTGGTGCGGAAGAACCACTGCGCCAGCTCTTTTTTGATCACCGGGTTGCCGCAGCGTTCGCAGTGGCGGTCGTCGCCCCACACCTGCTCGCGGGCCAGCGTCGTGTTGCAGTGCGGGCAGAAATCGACGGCGGCGCGCTGGCGATAGGCCAGCCCGTTTTTGTACAGTTGCAGGAAGAACCACTCCGTCCACTTGTAGTATTCGGGATCGCTGCTGACCATCTCGCGTTCCCAGTCGAAGATCGTGCCCATCGTGCGCAGTTGGCGCCGCATGTTTTCGATATTCTTGTACGTCCACACCTTGGGGTGAATGTTGCGCTGGATCGCCGCGTTTTCGGCGGGCAGGCCGAACGCATCGAAGCCCATCGGGAACAGGACGTTATAGCCGCGCATTCTCAGCCAGCGGGCGCGCGCGTCCGACGGCGACATGGCGTACCAGTGGCCGATGTGCAGGTCGCCGCTGGGGTAGGGCAGCATCGTCATGGCATAGAACTTTGGCCGGTCAGGATCGACTTTG
Organism: uncultured Anaerolineaceae bacterium; assembly: GCA_964427955.1. Taxonomy (GTDB): domain Bacteria; phylum Chloroflexota; class Anaerolineae; order Aggregatilineales; family Aggregatilineaceae; genus JACRBK01. The sequence goes on along the minus strand of CAYRWY010000123.1, from coordinate 12,580 downwards.
GAACGATACAAACCATCGCGTTCCCAACGCGCGGACCAGCGCGGTTCAATTTCTTGAGGGTTGTACTTGTCACCCATCGCTGTTTTGCTCCGTGATTGATTGATCGGTGTTGCAGGACTCAAACGGCACTAAGCTTGCCGCATTTGTGTTCAAACCGCTACGACTGAAATCCGGCAGAACGGAACACGCCATATACCCGGAGGGCCGCGAGAAGGGAGACAATACCCGCGAAGGGAGACTTAATGCTTGGTCTATTCATTAGCGATCCCTCCTTTATGATGAAAACACATCGGCCCAAATTAACCCGGCAAACTCACTCGCTTGCCGAACCTTTGGGCCGATCAGCTTCTTATGAACCTACTCCAGTAAGCGCGGTCAATGGTCCGGCCAGTCATCCATGCCTGTCCGCTCCGCGTGCCTACCGGTCGATCACACGTTCAGGTTAGTTCAGCGGCGTTCCTTCTCGCTGCGCACCGGAACCGGGGCGGGAGCAGGCTGGCGCGGGCTAAGTGCCTTGTCGAGAGCGTCAAGCAATGCTTGCAACCGTTCCAACAGAGAGCGGGATTTCGTTTTAGCCATCAGAGTCCCTTCTTTCACAGGGCGTACTCGACTAACCTGAATGCTGCGTATACAGTAGACTCTACACTAAAATGGCTCTCATGAACCTTAAAAATAAATAAAAAATCCTCTTCAGTAACTTCCCTGGTCGATCAGGGACGAAGAGGACTCCGCGGTACCACCCTGGTTGATGGCGACGATGATGTAAAAAGAGTGGACCCGAAGGGGTTCGAACCCTTGACCTCCACAATGCCATTGTGGCGCTCTCCCAATTGAGCTACGGGCCCAGGTCTTGCTGTGGTGTGCCATCCACTCTATACGCATGTAACGGGCGTACCCGGCACCGCCTACTCTGTTCGGCGATGCAGCTCCCGGACGAGTTCAGCCCTGGCGCTCATTGGGGCACCTGCCGGATTTCCACGCTCTCCGGCTCTCTGCAATGATGGCTTACTACTTCCGTTCCCGGCTGTTGGCACAGGCTGAATTGTTAAGTGCGCACATTCTAACGGCGGGCGCGTCGCTTGTCAAGGCTTTTTCTGTAAGGTCCATAGAACCGTTCTACTCTAGCTTTACAAGTGTGTTAAACTATGCTATGATGTGGCAGCTTACGTAAATACACTCCCAGATCGCCCTGCGGCGGTCTCTTATTTTTTATGGTTTGGCAGCATGACACCCTAACACAGCGCAGGCTGTGTTTTTGTAGTTTTAGCAGCATAAGCCAGGTGCTACGATAGAGGAGTGGGGATGATGGATGAAATCCACTACCTGACGCCACAAGGTCTGAAAGAATACGAAGAAAGACTGACCTATCTACGCAATGTCCGGCGTCAAGAAGTTGCTGAACGGTTACGTCTTGCTCTGGAAGAGGGCGGCGAACTGGTCGAAAATGCCGAATACGAGGATGCCAAGAACGAGCAGGCCTTCATCGAGGGCGAAATCATGCGGCTGGAGATGATCCTGAGCAATGCGCAGATCATCGACCAGTATGGCCCCAAAGATACGGTGGGGCTGGGCGACAAAGTCACCATCCAGGAAAAAGGGACCGACCACACCGAGATTTACTATCTGGTGGGCGCTGCCGAAGCTAACCCGCGCTCGGGCAAAATCTCGCACAAAAGCCCGCTGGGTCGCGCCCTGATGGATCACCATATTGGGGATCGCGTGGTCGTTGAAGCGCCGGATGGCGAGATCGTGTTTGAAATCAAGGCTATCGAATAGAATCAGACAACCTTAGCGGTCTGCTTTCTTTGCCCATGCCAGCGCCCGCTAGCATGGGCATTCTTTTGTAGGGATGATATTGAGGAGAAGTCCAGGTCCATGTGGGAACCATCGAATACCCCGGAACAAGACCGGTATCGCAAATTGCAGGAGTTGCACGAGCAGGGGATCGCGGCCTATCCCAACCGGGTGCAGCGTACCCATACCTCGGCGGACGCGGTGCGCGCCTATGAGGCTGCCGAAGCGGAGAATGCCGAATCCCCGGCCCCGGTCGCCGTGACCGTGTGTGGGCGCGTCGTGCGTCAGAATCTCAAAGGCAAAGTCTATTTCGCCCACATCGAAGACGGTGTCGGGCGTTTGCAGCTTTTCGTCCGAATCGATAACGTGAGCGAAAAAGATTACGATCTGGTACGCCGCTATCTGGACCTGGGCGATTTTGTGCAGGCGAGCGGGACGATGATGCGCACCCGCGCGGGGGAGATCAGCGTCCTGGTCAGCGGGTTGGCCCTGCTCTCCAAGGGACTGAGTCCCCTGCCGGTCATCAAAGAGCGCGTAAACGACGACGGGTCGGTCGAGCGTTACGGTGCGTTCAGCGACACGGAAGAACGCTATCGCCAGCGGTACGCCGATCTCGCCGTCAATCCCGATACGCGGATCGTCTTCCGCCAGCGCGCCAGGATCATCAGCGCCCTGCGCTCTTTCCTCGAGGGCGAAGGGTTGCTCGAAGTCGAAACGCCGATTTTGCAGCCGATCTATGGTGGCGCCGCCGCCCGTCCCTTCGTCACCCACCATAACCAGCTTCATCAGGACCTGTTCCTGCGCATCAGCTTCGAGCTTTACCTCAAGCGGCTGCTGGTGGGCATGTACGACGGGGTGTACGAGATCGGGCGCGATTTCCGTAACGAAGGCGTCAGCTTCAAACACAACCCGGAATTCACGCAGTTGGAGTTCTACCAGGCCTACACGGATTATTACGGCATGATGGACCTGACCGAGCGCCTGGTCGCTCATGCCGCCGAGCAGGTGACCGGCAGCTCGACGGTGACCTTCCAGGGCCACTCGATCAACCTGGCGCCGCCCTGGAACCGGATCACGATCCGGGACGCGATCAAGCAATACTCCGGGATCGACTACATGGATCACCAGGATGCGGCGTCGCTGTATGGTGCCATCAAGGCCGCTGGACTGGAAGCGTCGCCGAATGAAACCTGGGGGAAGCTGGTCGATCACCTCTTGGGCGATGTGGTCGAGCCGAACCTGATCCAGCCCACGTTCGTCATGGACTATCCGCGCGATATTTCTCCGCTGGCGAAGGCCATCCCGGGCGACGACAAACATGTCGAGCGTTTCGAGATCTTCGTGGGCGGGATGGAGATGGGCAACGCCTTCACCGAGTTGAATGACCCGGTCGATCAGGAGTCGCGCTTCCTTGAGATGGGACGCCTCTACAAAGCTGAGGACGACGAAGCCACCCCCATCGACGAAGATTATCTGCGCGCGATGCGTTACGGGATGCCGCCCTGTGGCGGCTGCGGGATCGGGGTGGACCGGCTGGTCATGCTGCTGACCGACCGGAGCACGATCCGCGAGGTGCTGTTGTTCCCCCACCTGCGCGAACGGTAGATCGCCAATACTCACTCGTTATCCAGGCGGCAGTCTCTGAAATCAGGGCTGCCGCTTTTTGTTGTTCATAAGTTGTCACACGAATTGGACAAACTGGTCAGGCTGACGATAATTAACACTAATAATCTGGAGGCTTTATGGCTGACACGAAACCTTTATCTGATGCCCTCAATTTTCGCGCCATTCTTGATGGGTTAGGGCAGGGAGTTCTTATTTTCGACTCGTCCGACCGGCTGGTCCTGGACAACGCGGCGGCCAGGACGCTGCTGGGCGCCAACCTGGTGCTGATCCGGGCGGAAGGCTGGCGCGCGGCGGCGATGCTGCTGGATGCCGTGCGCGAGAACCGGCCTGCGGCGGATGAAATCCGGGCCAAGGCGCTGCGCCAGTCGCAGCCAGTCCGGTTTCACACGTTCCTGTCAGGATCATTCACGCCCTGTTGGGCCACGGCCCTGTATGGCACCGACGGGGCGATCTACACCATGATCACGTTGGAGCGCCCGGACTGGTCCGCCCTCACCGAGCTGATGAGCACCTTTCGCTCGGAAGCGCGCATGTCTATCACCAGCACACGGGGCCATGCTGAACTGATCAAGCAGATCGTCGCCAAACGGAATGCCTCGACCACGGCGGAGACGCTCGGCAAGCAGGTGGCAGGCTTCGCCGGGATCATGACCGTGCACATGTACCGGCTGGAAATGCTAATGGACCTGTTGCAGCGGTTGGAGGACATTCGCACCGGCCAGTTGATTCAAATCGTGCGCAACAACAATAAACTGATCGACTTGGGCGAGTTTTTGGAGGACCTGCTGGAAGATATCGCCGAGTCGCCGCTGGTCGAAGACTGGGACCCCAAGACGGATTACCGCGACCGTATTCGGATTGACGTGCCGGACGGGACCCGCATCTCAGCCTGCAAAATGCACCTGACCTACATCTTTCGCGATCTGCTGCGTAACAGCTTGATGTACAGCGATCCCGGCACGCCGATCACCCTGCGGGCCACGACGTCGCCCAAAACGCGCAGCGTGCAGATCGATGTGGTGGATGAGGGCTATGGTATCCGGGAGAAAGAGGCCGGGCGCGTGTTCATGCCTTTCCAGCGCGCGCGCCAGCCGAAGATTATCGCCCAGTTCGGCTATGGGCTGGGCCTGTACCTCGTCAAGATGGAAGTCGAGGCGATGGGCGGGCGGATCTGGTTTACCAGCGAAGAAGGCGTCGGCACGACGTTCAGCTTCAAGCTGGCCCTTTGGCGTGATACGATTGAGACCGAAGTCATGGATGTAGATTAACGTGAGCAGTGCGGCAAGTAGTGAAGAGTTTGGGGTGTGGGTCAAGCCCTTTGAAGTGTGTTTTCTGGGACTTCATCGGGACGGGACAGTTCAGCGGGTGTTCGGCACGGTGGAGACGACGCTGGGCCAGCCTGCCACCCAGGTCGTGGGGCTGTCCTGGCCGGTGGTGGTCGAAAAATACGCTGACGAGCCGGTGCGGCGCGGGTTGAACGATGCCTGGCGCGCGATTGCCGCCGAGGGGGTCGCCCCGGCGCACTGGCCGGCGTATCTGCCGTTTCGCACCGGGGTCAGCGCCCGTCTGCGCCCCGTGGCCGACGATCCCGCGATTGCGTTTGCGGTGCAGTTATCCACGCAAGTCGGATGCGGGTTGGATGACCTGCTCGGCCATTCGATGGCGCAGGTGATGGAGCGCGTCGTGCGCCTGGGGCGGCATGTTTTCCGGGGCGTCGATGGTCCGCTGACCGACAAACAGGTCAAAGAAGTGGGATCGGTGGTCGGCTATACGGAAAATCTCAAGCAGTTGCTTGAAGACCTGCGCTCAGAAGTCCTCACGCCCTTCACGACGGCTCCCCTGGCGTTGTCTCTGGACAAGCTGCTCACCTTTTCCGAGCATGACTTTTCGGCCAATCGCCGGGTGGCGACGCACGAATTGACGATTAGCTGCCAGTGGTCTTCGGCGAGCGTGTATTGTTACCCGGCCATCCGTGACATCGTCCGGCGGCTGTTGGAGACGCTGATCACCGGCATTGCCCCGAAGAGCGCCATCAAGCTGTCGGATCGCGCTGCCCTACCGGAGTCGAACGTCGCGAGCGCCCCGGCTGTGCCCGCCGAGCAGAAAGAGGGCGGCACATCCCCGGTACCGGCCACGCTGCCGGACCCGACCGTGCGCGTCGAAATCCGCTATCGCAGCCAGGAACCCGCGTTGGAGGTGGCACAGCGGATCGAGCCTCTGTCCCTCCTGGACCCAACTCGCTTTGGCCCGGTCAGACCCATTCAGAGCCTGATCACGGCGGCGCACTCGTGCTTGAAGCCGGTGAATGGGCAGGTCTGGGCGGAACCGTGCCAGGCCGATGATGCGACGGCATGTGTGGTGGTGCAACTGCCGCGCTGGCGAGCACCGGCGCCGACCGGCGATTAACCCAGGGGGAAGTGTGGAGAGTCAAAATACCTCAGGGGCCGAACAGCCGCCCCTGCTAGAACGCTTCAAGACGCTGATTTTTGCGGCGATTACGGTCGCGATCATAGCGGGCGTGGTGGTGCTGCTCATGCGCCGTCCCGAACCGGCGACCATCACCGTCATTCCGCCTGAGCCGACCCTGATTCCTTCGTCCACGCCTTTCCCGTCGCCGACGCCGACGCCCGGCCCTTACGTGATCTACATTACGGGCGCGGTCGCGAAACCGGAGACCATCGCCACCCTGGGCTATGGCAGCCGGGTTCTGGACGCCGTGGCAGCAGCGGGTGGGGTGCTCGACAATGCCGACCTGGAGCGGATTAACCTGGCCCAGGTGCTCAAGGATGGGGATCAGGTGCAGGTTCCCACGCTCAAACCTGGTGAGGAACAGCCCACCGTCCAGATGATTACTTCGACGCCCGGCAGCTACACCATCTATGTGACAGGCGAAGTCGCTCAACCCGAGTCGATCATCACCCTGCCGCCCGGCAGCCGGGTAGAAGATGCTATCCGGGCGGCTGGCGGGGCGACCACCAACGCCAATCTGTCCCTCGTCAACCTCGCCCAGGCACTGCGCGATGGCGATCTCGTGTATGTCCCGCCGCTGGCCGGAGATGCCATCGAAACGCCCACGCCCAACCATCCGCCGGTGGTCAACGTCAATACGGCGACGGCGGAGGAGCTGGATACGCTGCCCGGCATAGGCCCGGCGCTGGCCCAGGCCATCGTGGAGTACCGCACGCAAAACGGGGCGTTTACCAGCCTCTCGGATCTGGATAACGTGCCTGGCCTGGGTCCTGCCAAGTTGGAGGCGTTACGCGAACTGGTCGTCTTCGAGTGAGTGTCTAGCTGCCTGCCGGGATGATCTGAGTAGCCAGCACGTCATTCCACTGCCACCCGCTGCCGGACGCCGCGTCCGGGATGCGTACGTTGGTCATGATGCGCTGCGGAATTTCGCCGGTGGTAACCGAGACCAGCCACAGTTCGGTGGCGGCACCATCCTGGCGCTGGCGGAAGACGAAGAGATGTTCCGCCCCGGCCCAGGAGACCGATTTTTCGGTGGCTCCGGCAGGCAAATGCATGGAGCGCAGTTCCCCTTCTTCCGTGGCAAACAGGTACAGTCCCTCGCCTTCAGCAGCACCGGACACGGTATAAGCCATCCAGGCCCCGTTTGGAGACCAGGCCAGGGTTTGCGGCCAGGGCACCGGGTTGAGGAGGTACTGCCGGGTTTTATCCCCCAGGTTTAGCGAGACCAACCGCTCGTGGCGCGTGACCAGTGTGATGCCCTGGTCGTTGACTGGCCAGATCAGCCGTGTGCCCTGCGCCAGGGACCGGTCTTCGAGGTGGTCGAGACCATGCGTCCTGGTGTCGATCCGGTACAGCGTCGTCAGGTGCCCGGCGGGGCCGGCGCTGGCATCCCAGGCGAGCAGGGCGGCATCCACGTTCACCCAGGCGGCGGGAACGAGGAGGGTGTGGGCGGCATCGGGGTTGTCGGCCACCTGTACGCGGTAAGCACTGGCCAGTTGAACGCGCCAGAGTCCCTGCTGCAACACGGTTATGCCGCTGTTCGGCAGGGGAAACGCCGTCGCGTAGGCAATCTGCTGGCTGTCCTGCGTCCACACCGGCATTCCCCAGGCGTATTCGTCAGCCGGGATCAGCACTTGCGTCGCCTTGAGGGTAGTATCTAGAACTGCGAGCTGTCCGCGTCCGTCGGTGTAGGCCAGCAGGGTGCTGTCCGGCGACCAGGACCAGTCGGCGGCGTCAGTCACGGGCAGGCGAAGATGCGCGCCCGATTTGCGGGTTTCGATCACGTGGAGCGTCAGCCCATCGCGCAGTGCCAGCCAACGCCCATCCGGCGAAAATTGCAGATTACGCGGATCGATCACCGCCGAAAGGTAATGCATCACGCGCGTGTCGGAGTCGGAGAGCTGCAAGATCACCAGGCCATCGTTCGTGGCCGCGGCGACCATGACCGCCGGGCCGTGGTAATCCTCAGTCAGTTCAAGACTTCGCAGGGCGGTGCTGTCGCTGGAGGAAAGAAACAACAGAGATGCCAGCGCCAGCAGTGCCAGCAGCACTATCGACGTCGTGCCGGGGATCACCTGTTGCAAGCGGAACTGCCAGGTCACGCGGCGGGGCGGCTTGCGCCAATTCCCTGCGATGTCGTCAAAACTCAGCGGAGATTTGGGGTGTGCCCTGTCAAGCCGGTGATTGAGTTCAGAGGTCAGCCGCTGGCAGAAATGCTGAATCTCGGTCACCTCCGCCCGGCACGCAGGGCAACTGATCAGATGCTCCCGAATCTCCTCTTCCTGATCCGGCAGCAGTTGTCCCAGAACGTACTCTTGCAGAGTTACTTCGTCGTAATGCGACTGATTCAGCGGATAGTTTCCGTGGCCAGCCATCGGTATTGCTCTTCTCCCAGGTGGCTTCGTAGTTTCTCGATTGCCAGTCGCAGCCGCGACCGCGCCGTATTGAGAGAGCAGCCCATAATCTCTCCCATCTCTTTATACGTGCAATCGGTATAAAATCGCAATACGATGGCTTCCCGAAGTTTAGGACTTAGGTCGTTCAAGGCGGCATCCAGCCCGCCTTCCGTCTCGCGGCGAATGATGTGGGCTTCGGGGCCAGGGGCATGATCGCGAATCTGGTTGCCCATCCCGAGCCATTGGGCCAGCGAGATGCTCGGCAGGATTTTGCGCCGCCGCTTATCGCGCGCGCGGCTGACGGTGATGGTGTGCACCCAGGTGCTAAAGCTGCTCAATTCTGGATTATAACGGTAGATGTTGAGGAAAGCGTAGGTTAGCGCGTCCTGCGCGACTTCCTCGGCATCTTCTTCATCGCCCAACAAACCCAGGGCCAGCCGGAAAGTACGGAGTTGGTATATGTCGAAAAGCTGCCGGGCGGCACGCTCGTCGCCTTCTTGGGCACGGCGAATCAGGAATGCTTCGTCCATAGATTTGTACCCGCAATATGTAGTTATGTGAGGATTATTTTCGCCCTATACCCAGTGATACGCGATCATCTGCCAATTTGATCACTAGATTTACGAAATTCCTCTACAACGTGCCGTTCCAAAAACTGTCTGGCCGCGCTTGATGACCTCACGGGTCAGGTTGCTGCCGAAACGGTAACTGAGATGAGGATAACTCGGTACGTCCCAAATCACCAGATCGGCCTGTTTGCCAACTTCCAGGCTGCCGACCTGATCGCCCCGGCGAATGGCATGGGCGGCGTTGATGGTGGCTGCGGCCAGGGCTTGCGCCGGAGTCAGGCGCAGGTAGCGGGTCGCCAGGGCCATCACCAACTGCATATTTTCGTTCCAGGCGGTGCCGGGATTGCAGTCCGTCGCGATGGCCAGGGCGGCGTCCGCCTCCAGGAATTTGCGCGCCGGGGAATAATCGCGGTGCGCCAGTCCGAAGGGGGTGGGCGGCAGCGAGACGGCGACGGTGTCCGAAGCACCCAGCGCAGCGATATCGGCATCCGGCGTGACGACGACGTGATCGGCGGAAGCTGCGCCCAACTCGGCGGCCAATGCCGCTCCCCCCAGCGACTCGAATTCATCGACGTGGACTTTGAGCGCCAGCCCATGCCGCTGCGCCGCCTCCAGGATGCGCCGGGTTTGCGCCAGGTCGAAGGCGCCGACTTCGCAGAAGACATCGCAGAATAAATCGCCCGGCCAGTTATCCTCGCGCCAGGCGGCGACGGCGGGCAGCATCTCGTTCACGATCAGATCGACGTACTCATCTGTGCGCCCGGCGTATTCCGGCGGGATGGCGTGGGCCCCCAGGAAGGTCGGCACGAGATCGACCGGATGCTCCATGTCCAGCAGGGCAATGGCGTTCAGCATGACGATTTCGGTCTTGGTGTTCAGCCCATAGCCGGTTTTGCATTCGACAGTGGTCGTGCCGTGCGCCAACATGGCATCCAACCGGTGTTTGGCCTGCTCGATCAGCGTATCCAGATCGGCGGCGCGCGTCTCTTGCACCGTGCGGCTGATCCCGCCGCCTGCCGCCATGATCTCCTGGTAGGTCGCTCCGGCCAAACGCTGCTCGAACTCGGCGGCACGATCTCCCGCCCAGATCAGGTGCGTATGCGGATCGACCAGGCCGGGCGTGACCAGCATCCCGCCTGCGTCGAGCAGCGTCGCGGCGGTGTAGGTGCTCAGCAGTTCACGTTCGGGGCCGGTTGCCACGATCCGCCCCTCGTGGATGGCGATTGCGGCGTTTTCCAGCACGCCCAGGTCGCCGAGCCGGGGGCCGCGCTGCGGGCCGCCCGCGTGCGCGGGGATGGTGCACAGTTGGCCGATGTGGTGCACGAGCAGATCGACTGAGGTCTGGTTTCGCATGAGACTGAAAACTCCGGTACGATTGGTACGCTTTAGATTCTAGTTCACAGTGAGGTTCTGATGCAGATCGATATTCTAACCCTTTTTCCGGCGATGTTCGAAGGTCCGTTGACGGAAAGCATTCTCAAGCGCGCTCAGGAGAATGGGCTGTTGGATGTCCGCCTGCACAACATCCGTGACTACGCCACCGATAAGCACCACAGCGTGGATGATACCCCGTATGGTGGGGGCGGGGGCATGGTCATGCTGCCCGAACCGCTGTTTGCGGCGGTCGAGGCCGTGCGCGGCTCGGACGCGGACGCCCCGGTGATCCTGCTCACGCCGCAGGGCCGGGTCTTTACTCAAAAAGTCGCGCAGGAATTGACCGCGCACCCGCGCCTGATCTTCGTCTGCGGCAGGTACGAAGGTGTAGACGAGCGCGTCCGGCAGGCGGCGGTCACCGACGAGATCAGCATCGGCGATTTTGTCATTACCGGCGGCGAACTGGCCGCGATGATCGTGGTGGATGCCGTATCCCGCCTGATCCCCGGCGTGTTGGGCGCGCGCTGGGCCGCGGATGAGGACTCCCATGCGATGGGGCTGCTCGAATATCCGCACTACACCCGCCCGCCGGAGTTTCGGACTATGCCGGTGCCGGACGTGCTGCTGAACGGCCATCACACCGCCATCGAGTCCTGGCGGCGGCGCGAGGCCATCCGGCGCACGTGGCAGCGCCGTCCCGATCTGCTGATCACGGCGGCACTCAGCGAGGCGGAGCGGTGGTTCCTGGCCGATCTGGCCGAAGCGGACGCGCCGCTGCCCGGCTGAACGGGATCATCCCGGCGGGGGAATCCAGCGCAAGCCGGGAGTCACCAGTGGGAAATCCTCCGGCCACGCGCCCAGCGACTCCAGGATGCCGTCGCGCGCGAAAAAACTGCCGTTGTTGAAGAAGTCCTGGGTCAACTGTGGATCGGCTTGCAGTTCGGCCACCAGGCGGCATTCGCATTGGTAGCCGAGATTCGCCAGGTCGAACGGGGCGACTTCATAAATGGCCTGCGCGAGGTCCTGAAACAGCTCGTCCAGGGCGGCGACGCGAAACAGCGCCGGATCATCCGGGAGGGGCGGCAGTTCCGCGAACATGCCGAGCGGAACCTGGACCGTCAGGCACTCGAACAGCGACCGGGTGGCCAGCACCCGGCATCCGACCCGCAGGGAATCGATCATCAGCGTGCCGTGCTGCACCTGCGCATCCGACGGCGCAGGCACCAGGAGGGGGACCCGGTCGGGGGCGCTGCCGGGCACGTAACGCGGGTCGCAAGGCCCGTCGAGGGCGGGATAGTTCCACAGGACTTCCAGCGCGCGCTGCCATTGCCGGTCGCGCAGGGTATCGAAGCTCAGGTTGATTTCGTAGTCGCCGCCCGACCAGTAATCATCGGCGTGCGCGTGGTCGGCCAGCCGCAGCTTATGCATCATCCGTTCCTTTGTGGAGTGTGGCGCCGTGTATAAGCTTAAAGCAGGTCAGGGAAATGTAGCAACTCCTGCCAGGGGGTGATACTATTGGCCCCGGCTCCGACTATGGCTTGACGGCGCCCCGGCTTTCCTTTAAAATTCGTGCCGGTATCGTGGACAACTAGCAACGCGGTTGATATGTTTGAGAGCCTGAGTGATCGACTTCAAAACGTCTTTGACCAGCTTGGCCGTAAGGGCAAGCTGACCGAAGCTGATGTCAATGATGCCATGCGCGAGGTGCGGATGGCGTTGTTGGAAGCGGACGTCAGCCTCAAGGTGGCCAAGGACTTCATCAATCGCGTCAAAGAACGCGCGATCGGCGCTGAAGTTCAAAAGAGCCTGACGCCGTCCCAGCAGGTCGTGAAGATCGTTCACGAAGAACTGATCGAGACACTGGGCCAGCCGGGCCGCCTGAACTTGAGCGGGCCGACGCCGCGGGTCATCATGCTGGTGGGTCTGCAAGGGTCGGGGAAGACGACCACCGCGGCCAAGCTGGCGCTCATGCTGCGCCGCGAAGGACGCCGCCCATATCTGGTAGCTGCCGATACCTATCGCCCGGCAGCCGTCGATCAGATTGTGACCCTGGCGAAGCAGCTTAACATCCCGATCCACCAGGAAGGCACCTCTGCCGCCCCACCTGATATTTGCGTGCGCGGCGTGCAGGCGGCCAAAAACGCGAATGCCACCGTGGCGATCCTGGACACGGCAGGCCGTCTTCAGATCGATGAAGACATGATGCACGAGCTGCAAGCCATCCGGGATCGCACCCAGCCTGCCGAAATTCTGCTGGTGGCGGATGCCATGACTGGCCAGGAAGCGGTGCGGATTGCGGAGGGCTTCAACGAGCAGGTCGGGCTGACCGGTCTGATCCTGACCAAAATGGAC
>CAYRWY010000122.1:2356-13835 GCA_964427955.1 uncultured Anaerolineaceae bacterium | reverse complement strand
ACGAGCTGCGCAACCCGCTGTCGTCAATCATGCTGCAAATCAGCACGCTGCTGCGCTACTACGAGCGTTTTGCCGAGGCCGACCGGCACCGGATGCTGGTCGAGATTCAGCAGCAGGCCTACATCTTGCGCGAGTTGATCGAGGAAATTCTGGAACTTTCCCGGCTCGACGCAGGCCGCTCGCTGCCTCAAAAAGAATGGTTCGACCTGACCGAACAATGCCGCCAGGTCGCGGGCGCGCTGAAGCTCTCCCTGGGCGAGAAAAACCAGACGCTCGCGCTGTCGGGCTTCGACAGCGCCTGCCATATCCTGGCCGATCCGCACCAGGTCACGCGCGTGCTGCGCAACCTGCTCAGCAACGCCATCAAGTACACGCCCGAAAGCGGCGAGATCAGCCTGTGCATGGTGGTCGAAGGCGGGATGGTCCGGCTGTCGGTCACCGACACGGGGATCGGCATCGCGCCCGACGACCTGGTGAACATCTTCGACCGTTTCTATCGCACCGTCGAAGCGTCCGAGATGGCCTCCGGGACCGGGCTGGGGCTGTCGATCACCAAAGAGATCATCGAGCTGCACGGTGGGCGGATCGAAGTGCGGAGCACCCTGGGGCAGGGCAGCACCTTCACCGTGATCCTGCCGGTGTCCGACGCCGCGCTGATGGGATAGCTCAGGTCCCCCGCAAAGTTTCTCGCGTGTAGACGGTTGACTAAACGCTTAGGCTATGCTACACTGCACAGCCAGTTTCAGGATCGATCATCCGGCTTAGGATCGTGAAAGGATACGGCCATCAGCGCAGAAGAGTACCGGATTAACGAGCGGATACGCGCCCGAGAAGTTCGTTTGATCACCGACCAAAACGAGAATTTCGGCGTGGTGCCCATTCAAAAAGCCCTCCAGCTTGCGGCTGAGCGTGAGCTTGACCTGGTGGAGGTTGCGCCGAATGCGACTCCGCCGGTGTGTAAGATCATGGACTTTGGCAAGTTCCAATACGAACGGGCCAAAAAAGAGCGCGAAGCACGCAAGCAGCAGAAGACGATTGAGGTCAAAGAAATCCGGCTCCGGCCTAAGACAGACGATCATCACCGGACTTTCAAGGTGCGCGATGCGCGCCGTTGGCTGGAAGAAGGGATGAAAGTCAAGGTCCGCATCCGCTTCCGAGGACGTGAGATCACCTATCCTGAAATTGCCCGCGACATGTTGGAAGAAGTCGCGGAAGAATTGAAGGACATCGCCGTCGTGGAGCAAGCCGCCAACATGGAAGGGCGCACGATGCTGATGGTCCTGGCTCCGGCCCCGGAGAAAAAGAAGTAAGCGTCCGCGTAAATTACGCGAAATCAAACGAAGGTTTGTCTGCGCCGCACCCGTGTGCGGTGCTGGCGTGTTTATATAGGGAGTTCGTTCGTGGCCAAGAAGCAGAAGAAATATAAAATGAAGACCTACAAGGCGGCAGCCAAGCGCTTCCGCGTGACAGGGTCAGGCAAGGTCATGCGGACGAAGGGCGGCAAGAGCCATCTCCGTCGTCACAAGTCCAAGCGTGTGAAGGGCGAGTTCGCCGACATGCACGAAGTGAAGGGGACCGCCGAGGCCCATCGCGTCCGTCGTTTGCTGCCTTACCTGGGCAAATATCGTCAAAATCCCCCCGCCTGATCGGGGTAATGAAGGAGCCAGTCCATGAGTCGTGTTAAGGGCGGTTTTGTCAAGCGTCGCCGCCACAATAAGATCTTGAAGATGACCAAAGGCCAGTGGGGCACCAAGCACCGCCTGTTCCGCCGCGCCAACGAGGCCATGATGAAAAGCCAGTGGTACGCCTACCGCGACCGCCGCAATCGCCGCCGCGACTTGCGCCGCCTGTGGATCGCGCGTATCAATGCTGCCGCCCGCCTGAACGGCCTGACCTACAGCCGTTTGATGCACGGTCTGAAGCTGGCGAATGTCGAGCTGGACCGGAAGATGCTGGCGGACCTGGCCGTCCGTGATGGCGCCGCGTTTGCCGCCGTCGCTGCCCTGGCAAAATAGACCCGCAGGGTCGATCAATGCCACGAAAACCGGCGGTTCTTCTGAACCGATAACCGGTTTTTCGTGTTTTTAGGCAGGGTGAGGATGGAACGAACACCGACCGAAGCACGGGTCTATAGCTACCGGCAGCCCGCCCGCCGGTTTGCGCCGCGTGTCTGGTTCTGGAGCGTGCTGGGTGGGCTGGCGATGGGGTTGGGCACAGCCTTGATCCTGATCGTGGCCCGTCAGATGACGTACAGCGATGCGGCGTTTCGCGCGGTGTTGGCCGGGGGTACGCTGGCCGGTGCGAGCCTGCTCTACCTCGTCTTTTACCGGCTGGCGCTGTATCGTATGGTGCTGCGGGTCGGGTTCGATCCGGCCCGGCAGGCGATCAGCGTGCGGTTGATGAGGACCCGCGAAACCCGGTGGTATGCCTTCGAGGACGTGCTCACTTTCCGGCTGGTGCGGCACGCGGAAGGCTGGCGGCGCGGCTGCGGGCTGGTCATGCACACCGAGAGCGCCGGGCCGGTCGAACTGGTGCTCACCGATCTGCCCTGCTACGAGCGGACCGGCCTGCCGCACTTCGTCCGCCGTCTGACCGCCGAACTGGAGATCGTGCACCGGACTCGCCGCGATTATGATCTGCCGCCGCGCCCGGCGGTCGTGGGCGGCGTTCCTCCTGCCGCCGATGACACGTCTCAACCACGCCGCCTGCCCGATGTCCACCGTTAGCAGCCCCCACAACGACCGTGTCAAGCTGGTCCGGCAGCTTCAGCAGCAGGCCAAAGCCCGCCGCCAGCAGCAGCGCCTGGTGCTGGAAGGGGTGCGCCTGGTACGCGATGCCCTGGACAGTGGCGCACGCCCGGATTTCATCTGCTATACGCCTGATACCGCCGATCCAACCCTGATCGAGCGCCTGCAAACGGCGGGGATCGCCTGCCTGGCCGTGACCGGTGATCTGATGCGCGACATGGCCGACACCGAAACGCCGCAGGGCGTGCTGGGTGTCTTTCCCTGGCCGGTGCGCCCGCTCCCCCCATCGCCGACCCTGATCCTGGTGGCGGATGGCTGGCGCGATCCCGGCAACCTGGGCACGGCGCTGCGTACCGCTGCCGCGGCGGGCGTCGATGGCGTGGTCCTGACGCCCGGCACGGTCGATCCCTACAACCCCAAGACGCTGCGGGCGGGCATGGGCGCGCACTTTCGCGTGCCGATCCTGGCGCTGTCCTGGCCCGATCTCGTGCAGCGATTCCCCGATCTCCCCGTTTACATCGCGGACGCGGCGGGCGAAGTCGCGTATCACGCGGTGGACTGGACGCAGCCGTCGGTGATCGTGATCGGCGGCGAAGCGCACGGCCCGCAGTCGGAAGCGCGCGCCGTTCCCCATACCCTGATCCGCATCCCGATGGTCGCCGGTGCCGAATCACTCAACGCGGCGGTAGCGGCCAGCCTGCTGATCTACGAGGCCCGCCGTCACGCCTGGTGAGCACCCCCGGTTTTGTGGGGTCGAAGAAACGTTGGAACCGGGTATACTAGGAGAGGGAATTATCCCTACCTCATCAATCTGGATTAGGCAGGTGCTTATGGCCGAATCTTCGACTCCTCTCGAACTTATAGAAGCGTATCGCTTGATCAAAGCCGGTCAGCGCCAGGAGGCTGGCGGGGTGCTGAAGGCGTACCTGGCGCAGAATGGGCGTGATGCCCGGGCCTGGTGGCTGATGGCGCACGCCGTCGATAAGCCGGAAAATGTGCGGCGCTGCCTGGAAACGGTGCTGAAGCTCGATCCTAACCACACCAAAGCCCGCGAAAAACTGGATCGTCTGGCCGAACCCGCTCCTGCCGCGCCCCCCGTGGAATCGTCACCCGCTCCGTCGCCCGCTCCGGCGCCTGCCGTCCCGGCGGTTCCGCCGCCCGTGCTGGACAGTGCGGCAGTGGTACCACCGCCGCAGGTCGCGGACGAAGAGCCGGACGATTCGTTCTTCGGCGTCAGCTCCACGGCTCCGGTCGGACGGTCATCCAGGCCCCTGCCGGTCGGGCGGTCGTCCCAGCCGATCCCTCCCGGACGCGCCTCCAAACCGGTGACGGCGCCGCCCGCGTCTTCTGAGCCGGTCGGGCGCAGTTCGAAGCCGCTGCCGTCTGCCTCGCCTGAGCCGGTCGGGCGCCGCTCGAAACCGTTGCCGTCCGCCTCGCCTGAGCCGGTCGGGCGCCGCTCGAAACCGCTGGCGTCACTGGCCCCGGCTGCTGCGCCGCTGCCGTCGTTCGAGGAATACGCCGCCAACTCCTCCCGGTTTGACGATCCCTTTGCCACGCGCTCGCTCGATGATCCCTTTGCCGATATTCCGGCCCAGCCCGACCTCGGCGGCGTGCTGCCGAAGCCGCCCAAACCAACCGGCGCCGCCTGGGGCGAAGATTTTGCCACGTCACCGTCCCGGCACGGCCTGGAGCGGGCGATTGGCTTCGTCGTCGTGGCGTTTGCCCTGATAGTGGCGTTGGGGCTGATCCTGGTGGTGGCCGACCGCCAGGGGTTGATCCACCTCGGCGGCGGGGACAAGGTTCCCAAGATGGTCGTGTTGGACGGCGGTACGTTCCAGATCGACTATCCGACCGGCTGGGACATGCGCTGCTTGCAGGATGTGTCGGGCTATCCGGTGTGCGGTATGGCCAATCATCCGATGTACAACGAAGTAGATTATTTCGCCGGAACGGTGAACCTGGGGAGTTATATCTCTGAGAGCATGGGGAGCCTGCTCACCGGGCAGGATTTGCCCGATCAGCAGGTGTCGATCATCGTGATGGACGTGCCGCGCTCGTCGCCTTCCTACGACGATGCCAGCCTGGCCAAATCCCTTTACGAATGGGACCAGGAGTGGACGTTCTCCTGGGACAAGGCCAAATCGGAGTATGATCACCAGGAAATCACGGTCGATGGCCTCAAGGCCTATTATTATGAATACACCCGCCAGGGGAACATGAAAGAGGCGGCCTGGGATGTCTACGTCGAGCACGACGGGATCATCCTATGGCTGCGCGTCTCTTTCTTCGGGCCGCGCCGGACCGATATTCCCGCCAACATGGTGGAGAAGATGATCCAGTCGATCCACTTCAAAACCGGGGTACCGATGTAACGGTGGTAGGGGCAATCCTGCCCCTACCGGAAGCCTCTTTATTTGGGGGCCGGGGGATGGCAGACCGGGCACTGCGGCTCGGCCACGATCTTGATGTCCGACACGATCTCCCACACCTGCTCGACACTCATGATCGCCGTCAGCGCGTGCTCTCGATCTTCGGCGCTGTGCGCGTGACCGGTGACGACGACCAGGCCCTGCGGCTGCACCATGATTTCCAGGTGTTTGGCGGGATACCCGGCAGTGGCCAGCGCCTCGATGATCTGATCGTGAATCTCGTCCGGATTGGCCGCCCGGTTCGCGCCGCCCGTGGCCGGGCTGGGATCGCCGTTGAACCAGGGATGAGCGGGGGTGCTGGGAGCAGGCACCGGCGCCAGGGTACTGGCCGCCTGAGCGGCGTGGAACCGGCGCAGGACGTCGAGCAAGAAGTGCCGCTGATTTTCCAGGTCCCAGTATTCGGGCGGGGTGGCCTGACCGCGCTTCCAGTGCCCGGCCAGCGCCGCAGCGCGCTCGTGGAGCCGGTTGGCCCGCTGCATGATCAGCGCGTCGAGCGAGACGGCATCCGATCCGGCCTGCTGCTTGAGCAGGTCGCGCAGCAGGTCGCGCTCCATCTCGGCGTTATGGAGTAGCTGCTGTTGTCCGTCGGTTTCCAGGCTGCCCGCGGCGGCGTTGAGCGCCTCCTTCTGCCGGGCCACTTTGTGCTCGGCCTCGCGGACCAGCTCGTCGAGAAATTCGGTTTCGCGTTTGGAACTCATGTTGACCCCTTGGACAGCTCGCATACTTAACGAGCGTTAACCAAACGGCAATTTTACCCTTCACCGCCGGACTGTCAATCCCGGATTGGGCACCACTGGCGGGCAGGACTATAATTCAAAACGATCCTTCCTGCTACCAGGGAGGGCGATTGACGTTATCTGAACAAGGATCGTGCTTGATGGCTGAGCCTACCCGCATACCCATCCAGTTTGATGCCCAGCGCCGCGTGCCTGCGCTCCTCGTAGACGCCGACGCTGCCCCGGCGGACGTTCTGGCGGCGCTCGATCTGCCCCCTTACGCGGGGATTGTGGTCGTGCATGGCGGGGCGAGTGGGATGGACCTCGAGTTGTTCCAGTCGATCAGCCGCTTCCTGGTGGAGGGCCTGGCCCCGGTGGCGGAAGCGCGTCACCTGCTGGTCGCGGACGGGGGGACCGATGTGGGCGTCTACCGGATGTTGGGCGCGGCCCGGCAGTCCCGCGGCGGTACCTTCCCGCTGCTGGGCGTTGCGCCGCTGCACTTCGTGACCTACCCGGACTGTCCCACGGTCGGGGACGAGTGTGTCCCGCTGAACCCGGCCCACTCGCATTTTGCCCTGGTGCGCGAAGGCGGCTTCGGGACCGAGTCCGATCTGCTGGTGGGGCTGCTCAAAGCCGCGCCGCGTCAGGGCGTAGCCCTGGCCATCAATGGCGGAGATATTGTCATGAAAGAAATGCTGGCCCACGCCCGGCAGGGTAATCCCCTGATCACGGTGCGCGGATCGGGGCGGGTGGCGGATCTGTTGGCCAATCCCACCAGCCTGGAAAGCCAGCAGCTTCCCCCTGGTACGCAGTTACACGTGGCCGATATCGACGCGCCCGCGACGTTTGCCCGGATGCTCACCCGCCTGCTGTTTGGCAGCGGCTCATAACCCCGCGAGCTGCTGCTTGAACGTGTCGGGACTGGTAACCCCATAATTCACCTGGCGCGGCGTGCCCTGGCGATCCAGGACGAAAGTCGTCGGCACGCTCAAAACTCCCCACCGGTCCGCCACATCGGTTTGTTCCAGCGCATTGACTTCGATCACCTGGACGGTATCCCCCAATTCGGTGAGCAGGGCTTGCAGCGCCGGGCGCTGGGTCGTTTTGCAGGGCACGCAGGTCGGTGACGTGAAGTACAGGATCGCCGGGATGCCGGGACGCCGCGCGGCCAGGACCGGGTCGGTGGGCGCGACCGCCGCGGCTCGCCGGACCATCCCGCGCCGGAAGCCCTGGTAGGCCAACACCCCCAGCACGATCAGAATCAGGACGACGATCAGACGCTCGATCATTGGGTGACCTCGCTTCGCGACCGGGTGAAGCCCGGCACGCCTAACCGGTTGAGCCAGTAGTAGACCATGCAGCCCGCGCAGAATCCGGCGAACAGGTTCAGGCTCGCCAGCCCGATCACCAGCCCGACCAGCGCCCAGCCGACGATCCCCACGCCCGCGGCCAGTGCGGCGCACCCCAGCAGGACGACGGTCCCGCCGAAGCCCTGGGCGAAGCGGTGCGGCTCCGGGTTATCGACGATCACGTGCGGCGCGACGAGACCCGCCGGGCGCAGCACGTGGCGGTAGATCCGTGTAAAGAGGCCCAGTGGCGGCACCAGGGCCGAGATCAACATCACGGCGGCAGTGAACAGGGCCAGGGCGGGGAGATTGAGCACGAAGGACAGGATCAGCAGGCTGATAGTGAAAGCCTGGTTGGTGCGGATGGCGTTATGGTCCACGCGGCGTTCGGGGGTCATGTGGGTCTCCTTTGATCGATCTCTGCAAACAAAACGGCCAACGGGCAAAATAAAACGCGGGCGACGTTCCCCCCGTGGACGGTCGAATACCGCCCAGTTGTCGGGGACGCTGCCACGCGCTTCAGCCGTTGGCCGGATCAACTGTGCTGTCTTGAAGTCGTGTGCTAGCGCCCCCGCTTCAGACAGGTACACATGCAAGATTTCAGCATCGGTGTCGGACTCTCATTGTCATCGAACGAACAGCCTAGATTGTAGCGAATAGAGAGATAAGTGTCAATCATATCAAGAAAACATATCCGGCAGGCAGGGCTGGTTCCAGGGCGGACAGGCATTGAGAATCGGAAATTTGAGGGACAATGTTCATTTTTCAAAGCTGGGCGCGGCAAGCAGCGCCCCTACCGCAACGTTTCCCTCGCCGCCGGGTGAAAAGGGAGGGGCGGGGGGTGAGGTTATGTAAACAAGGCGCGGGCTTAGAACCCCTGGCTGTAGAGCACCTGGGAATAGGCTTCGGTTTCGGTTTCGACCTCCAGCAGGGGACGGACGTAATCCCAGGCGAAGGTCACCACCTGGGTGTACTCGTGGCGCGCGGACCAGTCGAGCAGGGCCATCGTCAGCAGGTTGTTGAGCGGGCGCTTGGTCCACAGGAAGGCGTGCACGCGCTCCGGCACGTAGCGATCCTGCTGCATCAGGGCGTAGCCTTCCTGGCCGGTGACGGTGACGTACAGGCGGTGCGATTCCGGTTCGACGATCTCCGGCACGCTGTTCCAGAAGCCGGGCGGCATCCGGTCCCATTCCTGGCGGGCATTCTGGTAGCGACCCAGCGGCATGTGCCAGCCGTTGATCTGCTCCGGGTCGAAGGTCTTGAGTTCGCTGGCTTTGTAGAAGACTCGTCCCTCACCCGCCTTGATCGCCAGCCGGTAGCCGGACTGGGTGCGCGCGAAGCGGTGATGCTCGTACAGGGCGGCATCCGCCTCGCCATCCGCGACGGTAAGGCGGCGGCAGCGGATCGCCTCGCCGATCTGGTGGATGTATTTGAGCAGGGCGCTGCTCAGCCCGGTGTTCGCGTAATCGGGATGCACGGCCAGCCGCGCGATGTTGACGTGATGGCCGAATGGCTCCGGCTCGTGCCCGATGAAGACTTCCGCCTCAGCGCCCACGCGGCCTTCGATCTCGGCCACCAGCGGCAGGCCATCCGCGCCGCGCAGCAGGTTAGCCAGGTGCACGGAACACATTTCGACGCTGGACCAGGGACCGCCGACCAGCCACCGCTCGAACAGGGTCAGATCGTCGTAATCGACCGGCAGGTTTTCGCCGTCGAGGGTGCGGCGCGTCCAGGCGGGGATCGTCGCATTGTAGAGCGCGGTGATGCTGGCGGCGTCGGCCAGGGTTGCCTGGCGTACGGTGATTTGGGGCATGGTGTCGCCTTCCGAAGAATTAAACCAGATCCGCCAGCCCGATTTTCGGCGCGCGCTGGGGAAACAAGGCGTTCAGCAGGTCCATGTGGCGCTCGCGGTATCCGGCGGTCACGTTCTTGAAGCCGATCCAGCCCGTCAGCAGCCGGACCAGCACCGTGGCCGGGATTTCCAGTTCGACGATCTCCGGATCGTCGGCGGTGCCCAGCCGGAGCTCGGCCTGATCGGTTTCGGTCGTCACGACCAGCAGGCAGTCCCGCCCCCCGAACCGGCAGTTTTGCAGCCGCGCTTCGAAGGTCGGGGCGAGCAGTTCCAGGGCACCCGCCAGATCGTGCAGCCGGACGAAGCCCGCGCCGGTAAAATAGCGCAGGGCCGCGCCGCGCACCAGGGCGTGCTGCATGAAGGCGCTGTTAGGATGGACGAACAGCCCGATCCGCTCCTCGCCCTTGACCTGGGCCAGCCGGGCGATCTCGGCCAACAGGACTTCGATGGCATCCGGGTCCTCGCCCCCCGCCTCGATCACGCTGAATTGGGCCGCCTCGATGTCGCGGAAAGCGTTGACCTGCCGGTCCGACACCAATCGCGCGTAGGCGACCAACCGGTCCTCGTCTTCGACCACCAGAAAATCGTCCGGCTCGCCCTGCCCGGCGCGTTCCTGGGCTTCGATCTGCCAGGCCCAGGTGTCGTCGCTGCGCGCGATCAGGTAATGGCCGCGCACGCTTTCCGCCAGGTAAAGGGCCTGGACGGTGGGCAGATCGTTGATGTAGAAGCGCCGCACGGTCATCTCGCGGCGGTGCACCCCCAACTGTTCCGCCGTCCGGCGCTCGTAACTGTGGCCGGGATTCCATTGGTTGGCTTTGAGCGCGAGATCCGTCGCGATGTCGGATTCGTAGCTGGTCAGGTAGAGGCCGACGGCATATTCGTACTGCCAGGGTTCGAACAAGAGTGGGCTGCCGAAACTAAGCCCCAGCACATCGCCGCGCTCGGACATACGCTGGTGCACGACGTCGAGCAGGGCGTTCTCGTAGCCGCGGCCCTGGTAGGCGTCCAGCACCCCCAGCAGGCTGATTTCGGCGGCAGGGAGCACGCTCTCCCCGATCTGCATCTGGCGCGGGATGATCATGGCGTGCGCCGCGATTTCGCCCTCTTGATCGCCGTCGATCACGAAGCAGTTGGTGGGGTCAAAATCGGGCGCGGCACCATAGGATGCCGACCACGTCTCATAATCCGCCGGTCCGTACACCTGGCGGATATGATCCAGGATCGATTCCTGGTCGTCAGGCCAGCGAAGTGTTCGCAACGACATGGAGTCCCCCGTTTCAAGGGCTGCTCAATACCAATGTTCCTGGATTATAGCCCGGAGTGAAACCTTGCGCATTTACAGCCAAGCGGTAAAGTAGGAGCGGATTCCAAACAGCACCAAGGAGGACGGTCTTGGGTCCGGAAGACCTCTACATATTCGCAGGTTCATCGAACGAACACCTTGCTCTCAAAATCTGCAAGCATCTTGACGTGCCGCTGCGCAAGACGAAGATTGATCGCTTCAGTCACGGCACGCTGAGCATCCAATTAGGGGAAAGCGTGCGTAACAAGGATGTCTATATCATCCAGTCGCACACCAACCCGGTGCACCGTCACATCATGCAAATGCTGATGATGATCGACATCGCACGGCACGGGGATGCCCGGCGCGTGACGGCGGTGATTCCCTATTACGTCTATGGGCGTTCTGACAAAAAAGACGCGCCGCGTATCTGCATCACCGGCAAGCTGGTCGCCAAGTTGATCGAAGCTGCCGGGGCTGACCGCGCGATTGCGGTCTCGCTCCATTCGCCGCAGACACACGGTTTTTTCGACGTGCCGCTGGATCATCTGACCGGGCAGCACGTGTTGATCGACTATTTCAAGAAGCAGGACCTGTCCGATACCATCGTCGTCTCGCCGGATGTCGGCTACGCCAAGCAGGCGACCAAGCTGGCCTATGCGCTCGGCCTGCCGGTAGCCGTTGGGACGAAAATGCGCCTGTCGGATCGCGACGTCGAGATCAAAACCGTGCTGGGCATTACCAGCTCGGCCCCCAAGCGCGCCATCGTCATCGACGACGAGATCGCGACCGGCGGCACGATGGTCGAAGTCGTGCGCGTCCTGCGCAAGCTGGGCACCCAGTCTTTCACGCTGGCTTGCACGCACGGGCTGTTCACCGGTAACGCGGTATCGCGGCTGAACCGCCTGAACGGGGTGGATCAGATCGTCTGCACCGATACCGTCTATTCCCCCCACGCCTGGGAAAGCATCCACAAGCTGACTGTCGTACCGATCGCTCCCGCCATCGGCGATGCGATTCTGTGTAATCACGACGGGCGCTCAGTGGGCGCTCTGTTTGCGTATTGGGAAGGCGACGCGCCGTCCGACCGGTCGTTGGGGTAGGTAA
>CAYRWY010000122.1:0-2256 GCA_964427955.1 uncultured Anaerolineaceae bacterium | reverse complement strand
ATCCGCGCCAGCGCCGGATTCGAAGCCGCGATCATCGATCAGACGGCCCCGCCGCTCAAGCATTGGTTCGGCCCGTTCGGTTATGGGATCGGGGCGCTGCGGGCGGCACATCCCCGCGTCGGCGCGCGCTTCCACCTGGTGTTGGACGGCGAGCCGGTGGACGTATCCGGCTTCAACGTCTGGATCGCCAATGCGGGCAGCATCGGGCGGCTGGGCCTGGTCTTTTCATCCCGCATCCGGCCTGACGATGGCTGGTTGGACGTGATCGCGCTAAACTTTGCGCCGTCGTCGCTGCTGGCGCTGGCCGCCAGCGCCGTCCGGTGGGAAGCGGGCGCGCAGGCGCTCCGTCACTGGCAGGCGCGGGAAGTGGAGATCGTGGCCGATCCGCCGCAGCCGGTGCATCTGGACGGCGAGGCCGTGGGCCAGACGCCGCTCAAGGTTACGGTGCAGCCGGGCGCGGTGCAGGTGATCGTGCCGGGCCGGGCTGCGGAAAAGGGTCACGTATGAAATCCTCGACACGCCGCCTGATCGCGGTGCTGCTCGTCCTCGAAATCGGTCTGATCGGGCTGTTCGGCTATGGGTTTTATCGCTGGGCGATCCAGTGGCGGCTGAACGGGCCGCGCCTCGTCGCCCAGGTGGGCAGCCGGGAATTCACCAGCACCGGCAAATACTACGTGCGCTACCGCTACACGGTCGATGGTGTGGAGTACGCGCGCCGCCACCGCGTCACCGCCGCGTATTTCAAGAAGATCACGGTCGGGCAGGACCTCGAAATCGTCTACAGCCCGGTCGATCCCGGCATTTCCGGCATCCCCGGCCAGGGGAGCGGCGATTTTGAAGTCTCGAAACTGCCGGGCACCTTCTTCGACCTGAAGTTTCTGATCTTCGTGCTCCCGGCGGCAATGCTGCTCAACCTGCTGCTCATGATGTGGATCAGCATCAGCGCCCGCCGGCAGGTCAGGAAGCACCGCCGATGACCCGGCTGGGGCGCTTCCTCCGGCGGCTGTCCAGGGCCGTGAACTGGATCGTCGCCATGATCCTGCTGCTGGCGATCTTCAACGACGGCGTGACGGTAGATTCGTCGCTGAGCGGGCGGGTGAGCGCGCTGGCCCGCGACGAGGTGTTCGATTACGTCACCTGGGAAGTGGACGCGCTGTGGAGCAAGGCCCGCCAGGAATTGTTCGGCGTCCATCCCTACCTGGACGATGGCGAGCAGCGCCAGGTTTTGTTCGATTATCTGGCTACGCTCGGCCAGGCGCAGACGCTCGAAGCACAGATCGAGCGCGTCTACGCCGATCCGGCGGTGTCCGATCCGGCAGCCGCGACCGCCGATCAGCGCGCGCAGCGGGACGCCCTGCGCCGCCAGTTGGCGGACGATCAACGGCTGGTCGAAGGCATCGTCGAGGAGCAGGTGTCCGCCGTGCTGATCGACGAAGGCTTCGGCGTGCTGGGGCAGGTGATCCCGCCGGTGGCGATGCACTTCAGCGAGCTGCCCACCGCGCTGATCGTCTCCCCGCGCGACCGGATCGAGATCGCCGCCGAGGATACGCTGATCCCGCTGACCGTCGATCAGGCCGAGGCGCTCGAAACGACGCTCGACACGGAACTGGACGTCTCGTCGCTGGTCGTGCCGCTGGGCGGGCTGAGCCTGTATCCCAGCATGGTCGAGGAGCCGGATTATCCGCCCGACGCGCTGAATCTCAACCTGGCGCGCGCCTTCGAGGTGACGGCGCACGAGTGGGCGCACCACTATTTGATGCTCTTCCCGCTGGGGCTGGAATACGAGTCCCGGCCCGAAACGCGCATCATCAACGAGACGACGGCGACCTTCTTCGGGCGGGCGGTGGCGCTCAAGGTGATGCAGCGTTACTATCCCGACCTGGCCGCGCCGGTCTATCCCTCGTTCCTGAATGCCGCCACCCCGGCCAGCCTCAGCCCGGCTGCTGCTCCCGCCGCACCCCTCACCGATCCCGACGCGCCGGAACCGTTCGACTTTTACACGGAATTGAACAAGACCCGCGTCTACGTCGATTACCTGCTGTGGCTGGGCAAGGTGCGCGCGGCGGAACTCACGATGGAATCCGAGCGGCGGGTCTTCGTCCGCCACGGCTACCTGATCCGCAAGTTGAACCAGGCGTATTTTGCGTTCTACGGCGGCTACCAGGGCGAGCCGGGCGCGGGCGGCACCGATCCGATTGGCCCGGCCATCGAGACACTCCAGGTACACAGCCGGTCGCTGTCGGCCTGGCTGGCGAC
>CAYRWY010000121.1:11791-13867 GCA_964427955.1 uncultured Anaerolineaceae bacterium | reverse complement strand
GCCCTCGACCAGGAGTCGCCCGTGCGCCTCCGCTGGCGGCACGGCGACACCCCGGATCTCCCCAACGGCGCCAATCCTTCCGTGCCGGGTTTCATGACGCAAGGAATTCTCAGCCCGGAGACCTACTACTACCGCCGCGTCTTCACCGATGCCGTGCGAGCTGTGGAAGCGGCCCGTTCTCACCGTGCGATCGATCCCCGGCATATCGCGACTACGGGCGGCAGCCAGGGCGGCGGGATTACCGTCGCGGTCAGCGGGTTGGTCCCCGATCTGGAAGTCGCGATGCCCGATGTCCCCTTCCTGTGCCACTACCGGCGCGCCCTGGGGCTCACCGAAAGACATCCCTACCACGAAATCGTGCAATATCTGAGTACCCATCGCGACCACGTCGAGACGGTCTACCATACGCTGTCCTATTTCGACGGGGTCAATTTCGCCGCGCGCGCCAAAGCGCAGGCCCTCTATTCCACCGCCCTGATGGACCCGGTCTGTCCGCCTTCAACCGTGTTTGCGGCCTACAATCAAGTCAGTGCACCCAAAGAAATCAAAGTCTACACCTTCAACGAACATGAAGGCGGCGGCGCGCACCACACGGTCGAAAAAGTGGAATTCCTGCGGAAAGTGTGGGGCTAGTTTTCGCCGACGGGTTTTGCGACTCCGCAATGACTATCGTATAATTTCGCAGGTTGGGGAGAAAACGGGTAGAACTGACGTGGGAAAACCATGCACAATTATCATAAGAAATGTTTTGCCAAAGATACGTCGCTCACGGCACAACAAGTCATTGACGAACTGATGCTCGTTCATCTCGATCAAGACCAACTGGCGCTCGGGCGCATCTATGTCATGAACGAAATAGCGGGGCACATCTGGGGGCTGCTCGACAGCCAAAGGTGCTTCGAGGATATTCTACGCAGCATCCTGGACGAGTTCGACGTTACCCCGGAACGTGCCGAGAGCGATCTGGTCGCCTTCCTCGGCCAGTTGGAGCAAGTCGGGGTCGTGTGGACGAGTTAGCGTCAGGTCCGCGCTCAGGTTGGTTGAAGTCACAAGGGGTTCAAAGCCCCTTGTTCGTGTTTTATAAGACCCTCTCTCAGCCCTCCTGACGACGTTCGCCTTGGTAACAGGAATAGGTTCGAAATGCACTCTCATTTTCTCACGGGCCTGGTGCATCTCTCGCGCTGGAAAGAACATGTCTTATTCACCCTGCCCGCCACCCTAACCGGTGCGAACATGGCGGCCAGCCGCCTGGTCCGGTCTCCCGAAGCAGAATGGCACCTGGCCGCCGTCACGGTCGGGAACCTGCTCGCGGTGACCTTCGCCTTCATGGTGAACGATATCGAGGATGCGCCTGACGACGCCCGAAATCCAGCCAGAGGAGCACACAATGCGGTCGCTTGCGGCGAAATCTCGCCCCAGGCAGGCTGGATTGCATCCGGCCTGGTGGGCAGCCTCGCCCTGCTCCTATTCGCCAGCGTCAACCGCGAGACCGGTGCAGCGGGCGGACTGACGCTTCTGTTGGGCCTGCTGTATTCCTGGCGGCGAGTGAGGCTGAAGGCTCGGCCCATCGTGGACCTGCTCTCGCACGTGCTCATGCTCAGTTCCCTGCTGTTCCTGGCGGGATACTTCGTCTATGACTCAGCACCGGGACGGGCCTGGTGGGCCGCCGTGGGCGTCGGACTGATTTCAGCCTACGGGCAGCTCTACAACCAACTGCGTGACTATGACATGGATCGCGCGGCTCGCCTGCACAATACGGCCAGCATCCTGGGACGGCGCACCACTCAGAGCTTGATGTATGCCAGCCTGGGAGCCGCCGCCCTATGCCTGGGAGGCACCGTCCTCATGGGCCTCTGGCCGCTGTGGCTGATCCTGGTTCCCCTGATGCTGTCCCCCGTACTGCTGCTGACTCGGTTCCGGGTGGACATGCGCGGCACCCAGGCCATCGATCTCAGCGGGCATCTGCAATGGGGCGCCATGATCATCGCGGTCGCCACGGTGCTGGCCTGGTCACTCGCCATTCTGGTGCGCTAAGCGTGCATAAGAACCGGGCAACGTATTATAATAGGCAGTACA
>CAYRWY010000121.1:0-11691 GCA_964427955.1 uncultured Anaerolineaceae bacterium | reverse complement strand
GTACCGATCGCGCCGCATGGTTCAGGCAGGATAGCAGCGATTCGCATGGCCCCAAAACTTCTTATCGTCGACGATATGCCGGACGCCATTGACTTTTTGCCAGAATGGTTCAAGCGCGAAGGCTACGAAACCCTGATTGCCACGCGCGGCGAGCAAGCCCTGGCCCTGGCCGAAGAAGTCCGGCCTGATATCATTTTGTTGGACGTCATGATGCCCGGCATGGACGGGATCGAGACGTGCCGCCGCCTGCGCCGCAATCCTGCCACCTCCAACATTCCCGTCGTCCTGGTGTCGGCGCGCAGCCCGTCCGAAGCGCGGGCCGAGGGGCTGATGGCAGGAGCCACGGATTACGTCACCAAGCCGATCCACTTTCCTGATCTGCTGGAGCGGGTGCAGCGATTGGCGCACGTCAACGACACCATGTCCGCCGATCATCGACGGCTGCTGGAAGAAATGGTCTACACGGCCCTGGCCGTCCTGCCCTCAAATCTGGCCTGGCTGCTCATCATCGACGCCGAACAGCGTTGGCTCGTCAGCCAGGCGATTGCGATGGATCGCGGCGCGGATGCCTCACGCGCGTTTCTTTCGATAGTTCAGAACGGCCAGGGAGATGCCCGCTGGCCGTTAGTTCACGGCGATAATCCCCTCGCCGAAGTAGTACTGAATCACACGGTGCTGATCAACCTGGCTACGGAAAAGTTCCAAGACCTCACTGGCGGGGCAGAACTGCACCGGGCCTTTGCCCAGTTCCGATTCGCCTATATCACCGTGCTGCCGCTGATTACGAGTGGACGGGCGGTGGGGGCGCTGCTCCTGGCGACCATGGACACTCGCATCACCGAATCACGGCGCGCCCAGCAGATTCTGAATTCGCTCAGCAGCCAGGCGGCGACGGTGGTCGACAATGCCCGCTTGCTGGCCGATCTGGCCGCTCACGAAACGCAGATGCGGGCCGAGCAGGCTTTTCGCCAGATGGTCCTGGATACGATGGGCGAAGGGCTGGTCGTGGTCGACGAAGAAGCCAAGATCACCTATGTCAACAACCGGCTGCTGCTGCTGACGGGCTACAGCCGGGAAGCCCTGTATGGGCACAGTGTCGGACAAATCTTCCACCCGGACTCGCAGGAACAGATCGTGAACAGCCTGACCGGCCAGCGGCGCAAGACCCTCTCTTTCTCGCAAACACTGTTCACCAAGAGCGGGACAGAAGTTCCAGTGCTGCTTACGCGCGCAGTGGCCCCTTCTCCGGACGGGCGAGGGCGCAGCACAGTGATTGTGCTGACCGACCTGACCGAGTTGCAGCGCAACGAAGAAGCCCTGAAACTCCAAACCCAACGTTTGCAGGCGCTCAACCACGCCGTCAACGCGATGTCATCGGCCAGCTCACTGCCGGATGTGGTCAAGATCAGCCTGGAAGCCGTGCTGCAAGTGGTGCGGGGTGTCTCGGCAGCGATGCTGCTGCGTGATCCCGATCTTCCAGACCAGTTGGTCCTGGTGGAACTGGTCGGCCCGCACACCGATCAGGCCCTTACTCGTACCGTGACCATCGGCGAAGGGCTGGCCGGATGGGTAACCAGCAGCGGCAAGTCGCAGTTAGTGGTCGATCTGGCGCGCGATCCCTCGATTCAGGCCGAATATACCGCGCTGTACGGTCCTGACCTGCGCTCTGTGGCTGCCGTTCCGCTGATCGCTTTTGACGAGGTGATCGGCGTCCTGGAAGTGATCAACAAAGACAAAGGCACCTTCGACGCTCAAGACCTGGAAACGCTCGAAAGCCTGGCCGGTTCCGCCGCGATCTCGATTGAAAACACCCGTCTGTTCGAGCAGGAACGCCGCCGGGTGAATGAGCTAAGCACGCTGCTCGACGCCAGCGCCGCCGTCACCACGACGCTCGACTTTGGCGATATTCTAGAGCGCATCGCCCGCCGCCTGAGTATGGCCCTCCAGGTGGAACGAGTGGTGATCACCGACTGGAATCGCGCCGCCAACCAGTTGGTGACCCTGGCCGAAGTCGTGAATACCTATTGGACACCCCGGCAAGGCCCGCCGTGTTCTGCCGAGGCCATGCCGCTCACGCTGTCGGTCCTCAAGACCGAAATCCCCGCGGTAGCAAAAGAAGCAGAAAGCCCAGACCTGCCCACCGTCGGGGCGGAATTCAACCCCTCCGGGCTGCGTGCGGTCGCGGCGATCCCGTTGACCATCAACGAGATAGTCGTGGGAGCCATCATCCTCTACAACGAGGTTCCGCAAGGCAAACTCCCTACTATATCGCTGGAGAAAATCCACGACGTCGTCGTGCACTGGCAGATTGGCATCCAGAGCTACGATCCTGGCGACTGGTTCTCGCGCGCCAACCTGACTGATCTCTGCCAGCAAGTCATGCTGACCAGCGAACAACGGTGGAGCAGCGTCGTGCACTGGGATCACGCCCAGCAGGAAATCCACGTGCTGCGCGAGATCGGGCGGGCCCTCTGGCTGGGAGAAACACGCCAGGTCTGGAATATCGGCCAGTACCCCAACATAGCCTCCGTGCTGGAGACGGGAGAACTATTGACCCTCCAGCATGGTCAGCTCACCGGGGATCCCCAGGAATTGACCTACTTGCGCGCGGTGGGCGGCACCACCTGTCTGATCGCGCCGCTGTTCATCCGCGGAGAAGCCAGCGGTGCGGTCAAGCTCATCGACACCAAGCCTCAAGACCGGGTGTTTGATGCTGCCGAGCTGTCGCTCTGCCAGGGTATTGCCAATGTGGTCGGCAACGCCATGGACAACGCCCAACTTTACGCCATGCAAGAGCGGCGTGCTTCCGAATTAGAGGCGGCTTATCGCGGACTCCAGGAAGCGGATCAGATCAAAGAGGATCTGCTGCAAAACCTCTCTCACGAATTCCAGACGCCCTTGACGCATGTCCTGGGATATTTGCGGCTGCTGCTCGATGGCCAGTTTGGCGCCCCGGTGGGTGAACAGGTGCAGATTCTCGAAATGGTGATGGGCAAGGCGCAGCATCTTGCTGACCTGGTCCGGGACATTGTGCGCGTCCAGGAATCGGATGTGAAGAACCTGCTGCTCAAACCGATCCACCTGGATCGCGTGATCGCCCTGGCTGTGCGATCCACCGCTCCTCATGCCCAGGCGAAAGGGATTCGGATTGTGCCGCGCATTCCCCCTAATCTGCCCCCGGCCTATGCTGATCCAGCACGGGTCGGAGAAGTGTTCGAGGAATTGATCGAAAATGCGATCAAGTTCAGCCCTGGGCCCACCCAGGTCGAGATCACGCTCGAAGACCCCGGTGGGATCATGCTGCACGCCAGCGTACGCGATTATGGTATCGGAATCCCCCGCGAAGAACACGAAAGAATCTTCCGCCGGTTTTACCAGGTGGATCGTGGAACGGCCCGCCGGTTTGGCGGCACGGGGTTGGGACTGGCTATCGTGCACCAGGTGATCGAAGGGCACAACGGGCGCGTCTGGGTTGAAAGCGAACCGGGCAAAGGGAGCTGTTTCCACCTGACTCTGCCCAAAGCCCGTGTGCTGGACAGCGAGGGCTGAACAAAGGGTGGAAGCCCGCTTCAGGGTGCGGTACTATCGAAGCGATGAACAGGCAGACCGTGTGTTGAGTCCCGCCTGATTTAACTACGAACTATTTTGGGGAATATCACATGGGTACACGCATTCTAATCGTCGATGATGAACAAGATACCTTAAACTTACTGCGCACCATTCTGATGATCAGCGGGTTCGACCCGATCACCACGCTGAACTCGGTCGAAGCCATCGGGCTGGCCGAGCGCGAAAAACCGGACGTCGTCCTCCTGGACATCATGATGCCGCGCCTGGATGGTTTCACCCTGTGCAAACTGATGCGACGGCGAGAAGCCACCATGCATATTCCCATTATCTTTGTAACCGCCTACGAGTCGCTGGACCTGGAAGAACGGCGCGTCGAAGCGGGAGGCAATATGGTTGTGCGCAAGCCGATTGACTTCGACGTACTCGTGCAGGCTATCGACCAGATCCTCAAGGCGCGCCCGGCCCCCACCACCAGCCCCGCCCCCTCCGTACCCACGGCGGCAGCCAGTCCCGCCGCCCAGACTCCGGCGAGCGCAGCGGATACCCAGGAGCGCGTGCAGGCCCCCGCCAGCCCGCTAGTCACTGGCGCTACCGAGACTCAAGAACACGAGCAGACCAACACCACACCCGCAGACAAACAGCCTTAGTGGACGAGGGAGACTATGGACCAGAGCCGCACGATTGTCGTAATGCAAGGAGATCAGACCGGTCAGGAACTGCTGGACGAGGCGCTGCGCGTCCTGTCGCCTGCGGTCCTTCCCCCCAACGTCCATTTCAAGACGTTCGATCTATCGCTAGAGAACCGCCGCGTGACCAAAAACCAGGTTGTTTTCGAAGCGGCTGAGGCCGTCAAAGCACATGGGCTGGGGATCAAAGCCGCGACTATCACGCCTGGCGATCTGGACGACGTCGGCAGTCCCAACGCCCTGCTGCGCGAGGCCATCGGGGCGCAGGTGATCCTACGGGTCGGGCGGCGCATCCCGCCGATGCAGCCCATCGCCGGAGTTCACGCCCCCATCGCGGTCGTGCGGATGGCTGTGGGCGGTGCCTATGGGGCCAAGGAATGGCGCGAAGGCGAAGGTCTCGACGAGGTCGCCTGCCGCACCGAGCAGATCACCCGTCGCACCTGCCGGATCGTGGCGGAGTATGCATTCCAATACGCCACGCGCACCGGCTCGAAGGTTTTCGGCGGCCCCAAGTATACGGTCAGCCCGATTTACGAGGGAATGTTCAAAGAAGAGATGGATGCTGCCGCCCATCGCTACCCGTCGGTACGCTACGATCCCCAATTGATCGACGCGACCTATGCGCTGCTGCTGGAAACGACCGGCGAGCCGCTGGTAATCCCTACCCTCAACCGGGATGGCGACAGCATGTCCGACCTGGTGCTCAAGATGTTCGGCACCATCGCGGGGTCCGAGTCGGTGATCTTGAGCTTCGACGACAATCTGCAACCCTGCGCGATCATTTCCGAAGCGCCGCACGGCACAGCACCCTCGCTGCAAGGTAAGAACCTGGCCAACCCGATGGCGATGATCATGGCCGCCGCCACGATCTTGAGCTACATGAACATCGACCACGCCATGCGGGCGTGCCGGGCCATTCGGGAAGCGGCGCTCGAAACCGTGTATGATGGAATCCGGACCTCCGACCTGGGCGGGCACGCGACGACCACCGAATTCACCGACGAGGTGATCCGCCGCGTGCAGGCCAAGCTCGCCGTATGGGATGCGCTGGGCTAATCGCAAACTGACCGTGAAACTCATTCTGACCCACGATAACGCCGACTTCGATGCCGTGGCGTCGCTGCTGGCAGCGTATAAGCTCGACCCGACAGCGGTCCCGGTACTGCCCCACCGCGTGAATCGCAACGTGGAGCATTTCCTCAACCTGTACCGGGACGAACTGCCGTTTGTCCAGCGTGACGATCTGCGCCGCAAAGGACCGGTCGAACAGGCGACGGTCGTGGATACGCAGAGTTTCTCCACAGCGCGCGGGATGCGTCCTGACACGCCCATCCACTTCATCGACCATCATCCCCTGGTCCGTGCCCTGGACGAGCACCAGACCTTTGCGGGAACCACCACCGGCGCGGCCACCACCCTGCTCACGGAGCAGATCATCGATCACCAGATCGCGTTGAAGCCGTTCGAAGCGACGCTGTTGATGTTGGGTGTCTACGAAGATACCGGCGCGCTGACCTATGGCACGACCACCCCGCGTGACATCCGCTGTGCCGCCTGGTTGCTCGAATGTGGGGCCAATCTCGACGCGGTGCGCCATTTTCTCCATCACGAACTGATCCCGGAGCAGCGCGCGCTGTATGAACGGCTGATCGAACAGGCCCGGACCTATACGGTGAGCGGCCATACGGTCGTGATCGCGTGCGCTTCGGTGGGCCACGCCGTAGACGAGATCGCGACACTGGCCCACAAGCTGCGCGAGCTGTACGAGACGAGCGCGGTCTTTGTGCTGGTCCAGCTCAATGGGGACATCCAGCTCGTCGCGCGGGGCACCAATGACGCCATCGACGTCTCGATCATCGCCAAGCAGTTTGGCGGAGGCGGACACAGCCGCGCCGCCGCCGCATTGATCCGGGGCCATAAGCTGGCGGACGTCCAGGCCCGAATTCTGGAGCAGCTCCCGAAGATCATTACGGCCTCCGTGATGGTCGAGTCCCTGATGTCCTTCGGCGTACAAACGGTGCGAACGGGCGAACGCGTGAAGTCGGTGGTCGAACGAATGCAGCGCACCGGCCATGAGGGCTTCCCGGTGGTAGACGGCGGACGGGTGGTAGGACTGCTGACCCGCCGCGCGGTCGATCGGACGATGAGTCATGGCCTGGGCAACCAATCGGTGGGCGAGATTATGGAAGCCGGGGAATTCACCGTCTATCCAACCGACTCCATTGAAACCTTGCAGCAGCGCATGATGCGTTCCGGCTGGGGACAGATCCCGGTGGTCGATGAGGAGAATCGCCTGATCGGGATCGTGACCCGCACCGATCTGATCAACCAGTGGGGAAACCGGCCCGGAGATGGTCGCCGCGAAGAAATGAACCGGCGGCTGCAAGCAGTCTTCTCCTCGGAAATGTGGCAGTTGATCCAGGCCATTGCCCACCAAGCCCAACAACGGCACATTGGACTCTATCTGGTCGGGGGCTTCGTGCGCGATCTGCTGCTGGGCCAGCCCACGCGCGACATCGACCTGGTGGTCGAAGGCGATGCCATCGAACTGGTCCGCGCGATCCAGCAGTCGTACGGCGGGGATATGCGCAGCCATGCCCAGTTCGGCACGGCCAAATGGTTTCTGGACGAGTCCGTTACGCGGACGATGGGGAGCCACTCAGGGAAGGCAGGGCTACCGGCCTTCATCGACTTCGTGACGGCGCGCACCGAGTTTTACGAGCAGCCCTCGGCGCTCCCGACCGTGCAGCGCGGATCGATCAAACTGGACCTGCACCGCCGCGATTTCACCATCAACACCCTGGCGATCCGGCTGTCGCCCGGCCCCTTTGGAGAGTTGATCGATTTCTATGGGGGCGAACAAGACCTGCACGACGGCGTGATCCGGGTGCTGCACAGCCTCAGCTTCGTGGACGATCCCACCCGAATGCTGCGCGCCGTGCGGCTGGAACAGCGGCTGGGCTTCACCATCGAGCCGCGCACCGAAGAACTGATCCAGAACGCGATCGGGCTGCTGGATCGCGTCAGCGGTGACCGGATTCGGCACGAATTCGCCTTGATCCTCTCGGAGCTACAGCCGCTGCGGGCCCTGGTACGCCTGGAACGGCTGGGCATCCTGCACGTGTTCCATCCCGATCTACGCATCGACGAATGGGTGCGCGCCGCCTTCTATGCGCTGTGCTATGCCCGCCAACATATTCCCTGGCCCTCGCTGGCGGATTTCGACAACTGGATGCTCACGACGTTTTCACTGTTCACCAGCCGCCTGAATGAATCCGATCTGGAACAGGTGGGACGGCGGCTCCAATTCAAGCGCGACTACCTGGATCATTTGCAGAATGCCCGCGCGGCGATTGCCCTGCTCCCCGATCTCGACCAGGAACAGCCGCCCAGCCAGGTGGTGAGACTGCTGGAACCGCTGGATGAGGTCGGCTGGCTGGCCGCCTGGGCCGCCGCGCCCACAGCCATCGCCCGCGACCAGATCACGCACTTTGCCTGCGAATGGCGCCTTGTCAGACCAACCCTGCATGGACACGATATCGCGCACCTGACCGGGCTGAAACCGGGGCCGGTCTATGGCACCCTGCTGGCCGCGCTGCGCCGGGCCTGGCTGGACGGGCAGATCACAACCTCAGAACAAGAAAAACACTTACTGTTCGAGCTGAGTGAAACCCTGATGCCCGGCTCATAGATTAAAGGTAGCTTAAAGATTCCTTAGAATTGCAGAAAGACACCTGCAAAAACCTTGTAAAAAGTCTTTGACGCGAGTAATATTCCGCGCACTTCAATTTTCCACCTTAGAGCAATTTGTTAAGGGGAGCATAACAGCAAGCAATGGCAAGCGCAGGGGCACAACAAATCAGAGTGACATGGTGGCGCGGCGGACAGCACCCCACCTTAGAAAATATCACGCGCCGTATGCGAGAAGAAGGCCTCCGGCCTTATGTCTGGGTCAACGCTCCGAATTTCCGTTATCCTGCCCGCAGTCATGGCTATGATAAAACCCTCTATTGTGTCCAAGGTTCCCTCGAAATTGCTTTTCCTGAAACTAAACAACGGGTTACGCTGCGCGACGGCGATCGGATAGATCTGCCGCGCGGCGTGCGCTACAGTGCCATCATCGGCCCTACCGGTGCCCAATGCATTGAAGGCAGCCCACTTTAACTTTCAAGACTCTATACTTTGAGGTACAGTTACAGGGTGAGCATCACAACTCACCCTGTACTTGTTTATCGTGTCTTTGAGAGAGGCGACCCACGATGCGACGCCTGCGACCCATCCGGCGCCGCGCCCAGGAGCGCGAGCGCGAAGAACAACTGGCCGCCAGCAGCGAGCCCGACGACATCATGCCGTTCGTCCCGGTATCCAGAGAATATGCCTACGAACAGGATGAGACGGACACCGAGGACGAGGCGTCTGCGCCGCCGGTCATCGTCCGGGAGCATCGCCGCCTGCGCCGACCCAGGTGGGGGGGGCGACGCCCGATCCTGGGCATCGAGATCAGGGCCGCGACGCTGCTGCTGGCCGCCGGGCTGATCGCGGGCGGGATCTTCGGCACCTTGCTCAAACAGGGCGAAATCCGCGAAAGTCTGGAAGAGTGGTGGCCGCTGGCCCTGCTGGTGATCGCCGGGCTGTGGATGCTGATCGCCCTGATCCGCCGCCAGATCGCCTCCTTTTTGGGGGGCGCCGCGTTGGCGGGCGTGGGGTTAAGCCTGCTGATGGACACCCAGGGCATCGCGGTGCTCAAAGATACCCTGTTGGGGATCGTGTTGGTCACCGTCGGGTTGGGGATCGTCATTCGTGGTTTCCTGCTCCGCCAGCAAAATCCGCTTTGAGCCATCTGGCGTATTGAAACAAAATCGAGCTATTTGGCATCATAATCTGTAGACACTATGCAACCGTTGGAGGACTCCCCATGCAGAGTGATGTCAGTATTGGTGTAGCCTTCCTGGCTGGGATCATCTCGTTCATCTCGCCCTGCGTGCTGCCGCTCGTCCCGGCCTACATCGGCTACATGGGCGGGCGTATGACTCAACAAGCAGCCCGCCCGGGCATGGCCACCAGCCAGTTCCGCCAGCGTTTTGGAACCTTCACCCACGGCCTGTTCTTCGTAGCGGGCTTCACCCTGTTTTTCGTCCTGTTCGGACTGCTGACCACCGCCGCCGTCTCGTCGCTCACATCCCTCGGCGCGAGCGAAGGCCAGGTGAAAGCCGGGCTGGCGCGCGTGGGCGGCATCGTCGTGATCTTGTTCGGGCTGCACGTCATGGGCCTGCTGAATAGAGTGCTCACCTGGCTGCAAAAACAGGCGGTCCGGCTCGACCAAAACCCGTATGGCAACCTGATCTCGGCGCTGGTTGGCATCCTCTGGATCGGCCTCTTCTACTGGCTGTTCGTGGAATCGTGGTTCCTGACGCTGGTAGCCGTGCTGCTGCTGTCGCAGGTGTTCCATGACGCGCTCAAAGCGGATACGCCCGGCGAATTCTGGTCGCGCATCATCGTGCGTATCCAGGCCATCCTGTACATCGATACCCGCCGCCAGACGCGCCCGAGCAACCGCTATGGATACCTCGGCTCCATGTTCATGGGGGTCGTCTTCTCGGCAGGCTGGACGCCGTGCATCGGCCCGATCTACGGCTCGATCCTGACCCTGGCCACCAACGAAGGCTCCATTTCGCACGCGGGGATTCTGCTCTACGCCTACTCGCTGGGATTGGGGATTCCGTTCCTGCTGACAGCCCTGGCCCTGGACGAAGCGCAGGGCGTCTTCCGCCGCCTACAGCGCAACATGCGCCTGATCGAGATGGTCAGCGGCGTATTCCTGATTTTGATCGGCACCCTGGTCTTCAGCGGCCAGCTTCAGCGCATTTCACAAGCGGGCAGCGAGGGTGGATTGGGCGGCGTATCACTGAACCTCGAAAACTGCGTCGTCGGCGCGGTGCGCGGTGAGGTGCGCTGGGGCAATGTGCCGGACTGTCTCCAGGACGGGCCGAAGAAGGATTTCTACGTGGCCTCGCCGAAACCCGTCGCCGCGCTGCCGGAAACGAGTGACGCAACCTTCGACGTGCCGACGTTGGGCGAGAGCGGCCTGGGGGTGCCCAACCTGGCCGCAGCGCCGACCACCACGCCGCCGAGCGACGATCTATCGGTTCCGGTCGGGCTGCAAGTCGGACAGCGCGCGCCGGATTTCACTGCGTCCACGCTCGACGGGCAGACGGTCTCGCTGTCCGATTTTCGCGGCCAGGTGATCCTGGTCAATTTCTGGGCGACGTGGTGCGACCCCTGCCGCGCCGAGATGCCCGATTTCCAGACCATCTACAACCTGCACCAGCAGGATGGTTTTGTCGTGCTGGCCGTCAACGACCGCGAGTCGAAAGACGATGTGCAGAAGTTCGTCGATCAGTTTGGGCTGAAGTTCCCCGTCGTGCTCGATCAAACCGGCGTGATTCGCGATCAACTGTATGGGAGCGCGATCCCCGGCTTCCCCACCAGCTTTTTGATCGACCAGCACGGCGTCATCGTGAAGTATTTTCCGAGCAAAATGACCGGCACCGAGCTGCTGGATGCCCTTGATCCCCTGCTCAATAGCTAACGTGTGGTCACAAAGGACAACATCGCCATGAAAAACCCACCGGGAAACGAGGAACGGACCTTGCGCAGAGTCATCCGTACGCAGCGCCTGGTCCTGGGGTTGGCTCGCCACTGGCTGATCCTGATGCTGAGCCTGCTGTTCCTCTACACGGGCCTGTCATTCGCCGCCCCCATCTTGCTGAACGCCGGTCACGACCGCGCCGCCAACATCATCTACAAGTTCTATGGCCCGATGTGCCACCAGTTCGCCTTCCGATCCTGGTTCCTGTTCGGCGATCAGATCGCCTATCCGCGCCAGGCCGCCGGGTCCAGCCTGGGGTCCTTCGAAGCGTACGCCTCGCGCGATCCGCATTTTGTGAACATCGACCTGACCCAGTGGTCCTCGGACCTTCAATTCAGCGCCCGATCCTTCCGGGGTGACAGCGTCATGGGCTACAAAGTGGCCCTGTGCGAGCGCGACGTCGCCATCTACGGGATGATGTTCCTGACCGGACTGCTTTTTTCGCGCGTGCGCCGCTGGCTGCGCCCTGCCCCGCTCTGGCTGTATCTCATCCTGGGGTTGGCGCCGATGGGCCTGGATGGCTTCAGCCAGATGTTCAGCTATGCACCGTTCGAATTCTGGCCGGTGCGCGAGACGCTGCCGGGTTACCGGGTGCTCACCGGGGCCTTGTTCGGCCTGATGAACGTCTGGCTGGCGTTTCCGTACCTGGAATCGTCCATGCGCGAGACCATCGAAGCCGTGGGCGAGAAGCTGGCTCTGGCGGAACGCCGTCTGACGATCTCAGGGCAGGCCGGGGACTAAGTACATCCAGGTAGATTCTTGCGGGTGTTTTTCGTAGGGGCGTCA
>CAYRWY010000120.1:11030-13885 GCA_964427955.1 uncultured Anaerolineaceae bacterium | reverse complement strand
AAATAGCGCGGCGAGGGCACGTACAGGCACAGCTTCATCATGTTGAAGCCCAGCGCGCGGATGCGGCGGAATTCGTCGCGGATGGTGTCTTCGTCAGGATCGGGACACAGCCGGTCGGGGTACCAGCCCCAGTTCAGCGCCCCGCGCAGCAGCGCCGGTTCGCCGTTGAACAGCAGTTGATCGCCCTGGTGCGTGAGTTCGCGGAAGCCGAAAGTGTGGTGGATCTGCGCGGCGAGGGTGCCGTCCGGACGTTCCAGGCGCAGATCGAGCGTGTACAGGGCCGGGTGGCCGGGTCCCCAGAGCACCGGGTGCGGCACGGCGAGCGTGACGGCGATCTCCGCTCCTGCCAGCGGGCCGCGCCACTGGGCAGCCGTCGAGCCATCCGGCGCGCGCACGTCGAGCACGGCGGTCAGCCCGTCGGCGTGGTAGGCGGTGGCCGCGATGCGCACCGTCTCGGAGCGCACGCTGGGCCGGATCGACAGGTCGCTCAGCGCCGGACCAGGGAAGGCCATCAGCCGCGCGGACTGCCATAGGCCGCCAAAGATGTTGAACACGTCGGGCAGAAATCCGGCCAGGGACTCGCGCAGCGGGAAGCGTTCGCCGGGTTTCCAGATGGTGAGCGCGATCTCGTTCTCCGCGCCGTACCGGATCGCCGCCGTGACGTCGCAGGCAAAGGCCGTCCACAGGCCGGTATGCGTTCCCACCGCCTGGCCGTTGACTTCGACTTCGGCGTAATAGCTCACCGCGTCGAATTGAAGCTGCACGCGCTGGCCCTGCCAGGTGGCCGGAACCTGGATCGTCCGCCGATAGCGGGCCGGACCA
Organism: uncultured Anaerolineaceae bacterium; assembly: GCA_964427955.1. Lineage (GTDB taxonomy): Bacteria > Chloroflexota > Anaerolineae > Aggregatilineales > Aggregatilineaceae > JACRBK01. Next base: position 13,063 of record CAYRWY010000120.1, on the reverse strand, counting down.
TCGACGCGGTGGGCATAGCCCTGGGCTTCCCAACAGCCGGGCACCTGGATCGTCCCGCGCTGGTCGCGCAGCGCGAACTCCCACGTCCCGTCCAGCGACAGTTGTTCAGCCCGCTCATTTTTCCATACGGTCATCATGTGTTCCTTAGTGTGATGCTCAGGCCAGCAGACGCGGCCAGACTCCAAAACTCATCAACGCCGCCAGCCCGTACAGCGCCGCACCCAACAGCAGCGCCGCCGAAAACCCGATGCTGATCGCCAGGGCCATCGCCAGCGCCGATCCCAACACCGACGCTACCGCGTTGGCTCCCCAAAAAGCCGCGATCCCTTCCGGATCGGCTTCGTGCGCGATGCGCAGCCCGCCGGGGAAAGGCATCCCCATGAGGAACCCCAGTGGCAGCAGTGCCGCTGCCGTGACCGCCGCCCGGATCGCCAGCGAGGCGGGCAGCGCCGCGTCGATCAGCGCGGGCAGCACGATCCGCGACGCGGCGACCATGACCCCGGCGGCGACGGCGGCTCCGGCGATCACGTGCGGCAGTCGCACGACGGCGTAGCGGCTTTCGAACAGGCTGCCCAATCCACCGCCCAGCAGCAGCGCGCCGACGACGATCACCAGCGCCAGCACCGGCTGGCCGAGCAGCAGGCCGAAACGCTGGATCAGCGGAATTTCGACCAGCATGAAGGCCACGCCCAGCAGGGAAAAGTAGGGTGCCAGGCTCAGCCGCTTCCAGTGAGCGTCGTGGCGCACGAAGAAAAACATGTTCCACGACAGGTAAGCGCCGAGCAGGATCAGGCTGATCAACAGCAGATCGGACACCTGGCCGGGCAAGCCGGGCAAAAACTGGTAGAAGAAGGGATTGTCGTCCGTGGTGGGCGTGTAGTTGTACTCGGAGGCGTTCTCCTGGATGAACTGCTTGAGCGTCACGGTGCCGGTCGCCAGGCCTTGCAAGCCCAGTTCTTGATACACCGGGAGATAGAGCACGCCCATATCCCGCGCGTGGGCGGCCTCGGCGAAGGCCGTAGTTTCGTCGGAAGTCCAGGGCTGGCGCAGGATCATCACGACCGAGGTGCGGGTCTGGGGATCGTCGCCGCGCAGGGAGACAAGTCCGACGTGCTGCAACGCCTCTGGCAGCGTCATGCCCTGGTCTTCGAGCATATCCAGCGCCCCCACGAGCAGCCGCAGCCCCTCGATTCCGTGATGCGTGACGAACCCGATCCGCCCGTGGTCGGACAGGTGATCCCAATAGGTGGTCAGCGCCTCACGGGTGAAGATGTAGCTTTCGGCCAGCGCGGAAGTACCCGGCGCCGCGGCCTGGCTGTAGACCAGGTTGGCATAGATCAAATCGTAGTGGTCGTCCGTGCGTTCGGCGTAGGTGCGCCCATCCGCCGTCACCGTCTTGACGCCCGGCAGATCGTAGATGTGGCCGTTGTAGTCGCCCAGGTCGCGCGTCAGAGCCACTAAGTTCGAGTTGATTTCGACGGCGGTGATCGCTGGTGCGCCCGCCAGGTGCGCCATCAGGACGTCTTTTCCGGCGCCCGATCCCAGGATCAGCACGTTCTGCGTGGACTCCGGGATGATGGTGAACGGCAGATACGCCGCCTCGGCCTGGAGCCACCTGACCGCCTGGTCGTTCCCGTCGTAGCCGATCATGATGCTGCCCGCGCCCGCGTCGGTGAAGACGTAGCGCACCGCTTCGTCATCGGTCTCGACCACGTCCAGCCGCGCGAAGGGTCCCCAGCGCGTCTCCGTGATGTGAGCGTCCGGGTCTTTGAGCACGGTGACCATCGTCTTGTCCGGCGGCGAGCTTTTCAGGCGGCTGGGCGAATAATCGATCAGCCCGGTGACCAGGTTGGCGATTAGGACGATCACCAGCAGTGCCGCCGCGCCTGCCGCTTGACGTTGGGCCGGGCGCGCGCCTTCGATCCAGGCCAGGAGCAGGGCGGTGCCCCCACCGATCACAGCCAGGGCGAGCACGGCATTGAAGGCTCCCAGGACGCTGACGGCGACCAGCGCCGCGCCCAATCCCAGGGTGC
>CAYRWY010000120.1:0-10930 GCA_964427955.1 uncultured Anaerolineaceae bacterium | reverse complement strand
TTGAAGGCTCCCAGGACGCTGACGGCGACCAGCGCCGCGCCCAATCCCAGGGTGCCGCCGAGCAGGTCCGCCGCGTACAACACCCCGCTGGCCCCGGCATACCGGGCAAACAGCGCGGCGTTGAGGTAGCCGATCCCGGCGAAGGGCAGCAGCGCCGCGATCACGGCCACCGCGATCCGGTCTGTGTAGCGCAGTTCGGAGATGACCACCGCGACGGCGATGAACAGGACCGCCTGAAAAATCGCGGGCTGGACCAGGTCCGGGCGGGCATTCTGGCGGCGAGAGTGGCGCTGCACCAGGGCCGCCGCCGCCGCGCCCAGGCTCAGCCCGGCGATGGACAGCGACACGATCAAAAAGACGTAATGATATTGGAACAGCAGCGAAAACAGCCGGGTGAGGATCACTTCGTAGGCTAACCCGGTGGCCGAGAGGAGGAAGATCGCGACCAGGGACCACCGTGCTCGTCCGGCGAGAGGCAGCGCGCTTGAACTTGTCATCATCCCTCAACCCCATGTTCCTAGTATAGCGTTTCTTAGCCCTTTAGGCCGGTCAACTGGATGCCTTCGATGAAGTAGCGTTGGGCGAAGAAGAACAGCACGATGATCGGAATGATCGACGCCATGCCCGCCGCCATCAACCAGTGGTACGTATAGACGTACTGGTTCTTGAAGAAAGCCAGCCCTAACGTCACGGTAAAGTTATGGATGTTGTTGACGTAGACGAAGGGTTCGAAGAAGGCATTCCAGTTCCACCAGAACGTGAAAATGCCAATCGTCATCAGGGCGGGCTTGCTCAGCGGGAGCATGATGCTCCACAACACCTGAAGCGTGTTGGCCCCGTCGATGCGGGCAGCTTCTTCCAGCTCGCGCGGGATGCTCATGAAGAACTGGCGCAGCAGGAAGACGAAGAACGCGCTGGCGAAGAAGGATCGGATGAACAGCGGCCACAGCGTCCCCAGCATGTGCAGCGTCTTGAAGATCTCGAAGGTCGGGATCAGCAGGACGGGACCGGGGATCATCATGGTCGAGAGCAGGACCAGGAACAGGAAGTTCTTACCGGGGGCCTGGAGCCGCGAAAAACCGTAGGCCACCGGGGTGACCGACAGGTAAACCCCCAGCAGGTTGAGCAGCACGATGATCGCCGAGTTTTTGTAGAAGGTGAGGAACGTCGCGCCGCCCAGGTCTTGCGACAGGGCCTCGGTGTAGTTTTCGAAGCGGAAGCGGATCTTGAGCACCCGCTTGAGTGACTTGCTGTTGACGTCGAAGGCATCGGCAATCGCGGACTGAGGGGCTACCAGGGCCAGATCGACACGGTTGCCGACGATGGCGATGCTCTGCTTTTTGCCGTGCTCGAAATAGTCATCCAGGTAGCGCAGCGAGACGCCGTCCACCGTCTTGACGAAGGGGAACGACAGTTTTTCCAGCGGCGATAGATGGATGGTCGTCGCGTGGGCAACGGGGATCACGTAGGAATTGGGGCCGGTCTGGGTCAGCAGGACCACCTCTTCCTGGCTGCCGCCGTCCTTCGTCAGCGTATAGACGGGCAGCGTCGCCAGTTCGAACTGGCGCATTTCGGACTCGGTGGGCAGGCTGGCGGTCGGGATCGTGTAACCGTATTTCAGGGCGTCTTTCAAGTTGAGCACCGGTTCCCATGTGACGACGCCCACCTGCACGTAGCGTTCGTCGGCGGGATGATCCTGGAGGGTGTAAAGCTCCAGCTCCGTGTTGCCGATGGTCACGAACTGCGGATCGGTCAACGCATCGGGCGCGACCGGCACGAGCGACGCCGCCGTTTCTTGAGGGACGACTACCGTCAACTGCGATTCTGGACCCAGGGCCACTACGGTTTCGGTGTCCAGTTCACGCGCCTGGAACTTGTAATCGCCGACGGTGAGATTGGCGCGCTTCCCGCTGTTGACGAGATCGAGCGGCATCCGCCGGGCGACACTGGCGACATCCTCAGCCGGGGCGGCGACCAGATTGTCGCCATCGCGCGCCAGTGCCACGACATCGTCGTGACCTTTCCAATGGCGAACGTTCAGGGTAACGCCGTCGATGGTCCGGGCCTTAGCGCCGCTTAGTTCGCCAGGGGGAATCGAGACCATCGCCGCCGCCAGGGCGTTGATGTCCACGACGGTGGTATAGCGGCGCGTGCCAATGTCGAAGACGCGTTCGCGCTTCCCTTCCGGGTTGTTGGCATACCACAGCGGCAGTTCTTTGATGGTGTCCCCGGCGTGAGCCTGAATCCATTCGGATGGAATCCAGATCGGAGGATTGGTGAGAATCTGCCATTCCGGCTTGAAGCTCGCCAGAAACATCCACAATAAGGGGAAGACCATCGTGATCGAACCGGCGATCAGCAGGAGATAGGTGATCGTCAGGCGGAGACGGCGTCCGGCGGATTTGGAGAGCCGCGGGCCGCGTGGACGGTGCCGCACCGGAGTTTGAGAGGATTGGGTAGTCATCTACTTCTTCTCCGCTTCGTAAAAGACCCACAGCGAGGAGGACCGGAGCACCAGCGCGGTGAGAGCCATGATGATGACGAAGAGCACCCACGCCAGGGCCGAGGCATACCCCATATTGCCGAATTCAAAAGCCTGTTTGTACAGGTTCATCATGTAGGTCAGGGTGGAATTGTTGGGGCGGCCCGACCCGGCGCTCAGAATCCAGGCCTGGTCGAAGACCTGAAATGCGCCGATGAAGCCCATCACGACGTTGAAGAACACCACCGGGCTGAGCAGCGGGATCGTGATATGGCGGAATTTGGCCCAGGGGCCGCCGCCGTCTACCTCGACGGCTTCGTAGTATTCCTGAGGGATGCCCTTCAGCCCGGCCAGGTAGATGATGATCTGAGTGCCGACCATCCACCAACTGATCAGGATGATGGTGGGCATGGCCCAGGTTTCGCTGGTATACCATCCCGGCCCCTTGATTCCGACCATGTCTAGCAGGCTGTTGACGATGCCGTACTGCGGATTGAAGACATAATACCAGAGCACCGAAATCGCGACGACGCTGACGACCGACGGCAGAAAATAGATGGTGCGCCAGATGCTGATCCCGCGGATTTTCTGGGCGAGCAGCATGGCGATCCCCAGGGCGACCAGGTTCGATCCAGGCACGCTGCCGATCACGTACTTGCCGGTGACCCCTAATGATTTCCAGAACAAATCGTCGTGCGCCAGTCTCCTAAAATTATCGAAGCCGTTCCACACCGGCGTATGGCCGACCTGGAAATGGGTGAAGGCCAGGTACAGAGAGCGGAACGTGGGATAAGCCAGGAAGATCAAAAAACCCAGCACCCAGGGCGAAATGCACAGGTAAAATATAATCGCTTCGCGCCGGGCGTAAGCACTCATCCGGGGCCGACGCAGCCGCCGTGCGCTAAGACCACTCATGACGACACCCTCATTTCAAGCTAGCAGCCAGGAGCGGGCAGACCGCTCCCGGCTGCAAGGCCAGCCGATGACTCACGCGGTCAAAGTTGGCTACTGCGCAGTTCCGTGCTCATCCAGACATTGCTGCGTCTTGGGCAGCACTTCTTCGTTCACGTACTTGGCAATGTCCATGCCATTACCTTTTTCGCCGAAGACCTCAGCCGTGAAGCCGGGGGTGAAGCAGTTCAGATAGTACGGATTCTTCAGGTCGTCGAGCGCGTCAAGGTAGTTGGCTTCCTTGATGAAGGTCGCCCAGAAGGGATGATCGACTTTGCTTTCCATGAACGAAGGCATGGCCGACAGCGCGTGTTCGCTGTACTGCTTCTGGCCGATGTCGGTGCCGAGCGCCTTCAGGAACAGCCAGGCCGCATCTTTTTCCTTGCTGGTCGGAGCCAGGCCGAAGCCCGCCCAACACACGGCGTCATGATGTCCGCCGGGGCCGGTGGGCATGGGCAGGACGACATATTCGAAGTCAGGCTGTTCTTCGAGCTGTCCCAGGTACCAGGGACCCATGCCGAAGACCATCGCCAACTGTCCATCGTAGAACGCCTGCATAGCGCCGCTGGGCAGCGCGGTGATCCACTCGGTGGGGGGCGCGACATGATACGTGAAGATGGCGTCGTTCATCCACTGCAAGGCTGCGATGGTGCCTTCGCTGTTCAGATAGCCGTCCAGGGTCGTGCCGTCGTCGCTGATGGTGTGCGAACCGAAGGAATAGACGACCGTCTGGAAGCCGCGCCACCAGTCACCGCGATGGTCCATGCCGTAGGTGACGATGTTTTCGGGATCGAAGTCGGGGCTGGCGGCGTTGTTGCCGTTCTTGTCCACAGTGAGCTGCATGGCGATGTCGAGCAGGTCGTCATACGTCCAGCCTTCTTCCGGCAGGGCGATACCGGCGGCATCGAACATCTTCTTGTTGGCATAGATCGCGACCGTGCTGTAGTCCTTGTTGAGGGTATAGGGATCGCCCTTGTAGAACCCGTTCTCGTAGACGCCGGGATAGTAGACGGCATAGGGATCAAAGCCGTTCGGGCCTTCGATGTAGGGCTTCAGGTCTTCCAGGCCGCCCGCTTCTGCGTACAGCGGGATGTAGCTGGAGTCGGCCATATACACATCGGGCAGTTCGCCAGCGGCGATCCAGGTCAGGACCAGGGAGTGCCAGTCACCGCCCGGGTTGGGCGCGATTTCAACCTGGATGTCGGGATTGATGGCCATGAAATCGTCGATGGCGGCCTGGTGGCGAATGTTGCCGTTGGCATCATCCCACGATCCGAGGGTGATCTTGACTTTGTCTTGAGCCGCCGCTTTGTGAGGCAGTCCGGCAGTTCCCAACACCACCAGCATACTGACCATGACCAGGGTGCTGAAATAGATCAGAGTCCACTTGTGCGTACGCATTGTTTTTCCCCTTAATCTCTATTGCCTGAAATTTCTACTGCCAGATTACGTGCCAGATCGAATGCTCGATATACCCTCCTTATGGTTCATCCCGGCGCTGCCGGGCCAACTGGATCACAGCTTCGACCTCGGCTCGCGCCCGGTCGAGCGTGCCATCCACAAAGGCAAGGGTGGGCAGATACATCGGATCGTCGGGGAGGCGCTGGTACGCGCTGTAGCCCGACTCGAATACTCCGGTGCTGCCCCGCGAGGGATCGCTGTCGCAGATGTGGCCCATCAGCCGGACGTAACGACCGGCCCAGGCGGGCACCTGCTTCCAGTGACCGGACTGCTGAAAAATCGGGAAGATCGCCAGCAGCCCGTCCCACCAATCCTCGCCCGTCACCAGCAGCTCCGGGCGTCCGTCGCGGAGGCGTGCCACGAGCTGCCGGTAGCCTTCCAGCAGGTTGAAATCAGGGTCATTGGTCCAGACCTCGACGGTGTCCAAAAACACCGCGTCGAACTGGTAGCGATCCACCAGTCCGAGAATCTGGCGGGTCAGTTCGCGCTGCCAGGCCGGAGCGCCGGGGTTGAGCCAGGCCTGCCAGCCGGTATCGTGCGCCCGGCTGATGTCCCAATCGGGCTGGTTGCCCAGAAACACGTTGCGGGAGGCCGACTTCATGTAGGACGACGGTCCGAAGGTGTGGAAGTTGGGGAACCAGGCGTTAGCACAGTTCGCGCCAAACATCGGCATCACGCGTATGCCCAACGACCGGGCTTCGGTACACAGCCGCGCGAAGCCCTCCTCGCCGCCCAGCAGGGGATCAGGGCGATAGTCGCCATACTGCCAGTAGTAACGGCCTTCCCACCCTGGCAGGTAAGCCAGGACGTGGCGGCCATCGATGCGCTGGCTGACGAAGCGCAGGATGTCGATCATCTGGCGGTAGGTGTTGAAGGTATATCCGGACCAGTGCATCCCGTGCAGGGTCAGGATCAACTGAATATCGCGCGTCCAGGTGGGGAAGTCCGTCCGCTGTTCCCAGGGGACCAGTCCCAGTTCGCGTTCGGCAAAGGCGAGATATTCCCCACGGAACGCCAGGAGGTCGATATCATGATCGATGACCCAATCCGGCACGTGCAGGTGCACGTCGAACTGCCGCGCATCTTCCTCGTGGATGCATTCTAAGGTGAAGGTCCCGGCCAGCGGTCCCATGCGTTCCTGGTAGACCGCGAAGCGTTTGGCGCGCGGATGTGGGTCGTCGCAGCGCGCCCCGATCAAGGCCCCGTCGACGGTCCGGGCGGCGATGAGCGGGATGCGCAGATCATTCGGGTAGCGTTTGAGCACCTGTTCCGAGGATTGCGCCGGGGCCTGATCCAGCAGATCGAGGACGGCGAGCGGCGGCAGGCCGCGCAGTAGAATCTTGACGGCGCGAATGGGGTGGGGAGCTTCAGCTTCGAGCTGGAGGCGCAGGCGGTGATTGGGTCCACGCGAAATATGCGCCCGGACGAAGCCGGGAGCGGGCTGCTGCTGCCCGGCGAAACTCAGCCGTGAGCAGTCCAATTGCCACGCTTCGCCCTCGTCCTGCACGTGCAGGTGCGCAGCGTCCAGGCCATAGACATTCTCAAGCGTGACAACCTGAAAGCTGAGCTTCCAGGCTCCCACGTCGAAGATCGGATCGCGGAAGTCGAAACTAAATAAATGCATATGCTTATGGCTGGTGTGAATACTTTAAGGATGAGCGATTAAATGTTTATACATGAACTGTCGATTTGTTTATACACTACATACACTATAGTGGATATTCGGTCCCTCGTCAAGTGAGGCAGACCGGTCTTCGACGGCAGAAAAAACGCGGATAGGCCCGATAACCTGAGCCAGCGTCGGCGTGAGCGCTCACGTTCTGCGCGTGGTTTCCGACGACCTGCTCGATTTTTCCCAAAAACAGCCGGGTGAAGTATAATGTCTAGACAAAAAGAATTTAACCAGACTCAACAAGGGAAGAACTGCCGTGTCCGAAGTTATTGAAATTGCCGTCCCGATAGAAGAGATTGAGGCGCGCCGCGAGCGCGTGACGAAAGCCCAACGTTTTGAAACCCCGGATCGTGTGCCCGTCATCCCCGCCATTGCTCACCGTTTCCTGCTCCCCAAGATCGGGGTGCGTTTCTGCGACTACTACGCCGATCCCGAAACCATGCTCCGCGCTCAAATTCTGGCCCAGAAATGGCTGCTGGAGAACGTCCGCACCGATGCCCACAGCATCACCGGCGCGTGGACGGGAGCCTGGACCGACTTCCAGAACACATTCGAGGCGGGCAGCCTGGGCTGTACGATCCATTTTCCTGACGACGATATTCCCTGGGTGGGCGAAGGTTGGGTAAAGACCGACGACGACCTGCGCCGCCTCGAGGCGATGGATTACGTGCACACGGGGATCAACGCCCGCCAGATCGAATACCGTCAGAAGATGATGGCCGTGGCCGAAAAATACCCGGTGCGCTTCCAGGGTGGCCCCATCTTCTATCCGGGGGCGAATCCGGCGCTGACCAATACCTCGGACGGACCATTCGGCGTGGCGGGCGACGTCATGGGCCAGGTCGATGCTTTTGCCGCGATCTACGAGCGCCCGGAGTTTCTGCACGAGGTGCTGCGCATCGTCACCGACAAGATGATCGCCTGGCTGGATTTCTGCGCCGTCGAGATGCAAAGCCCGCACCCGCTGGAATTCGCCTGGACTGACGACCTGGCGGTATCGCTGTCAGCCGCCAAATTCCGCGAGTTTGCGCTGCCCTACAACCAGAAAATGCGCTTTCATTTCGATGGCTGGATCAGGCTGCACATGTGCGGCAGGACCGATCATCTGCTGGAAATGTTCCGCGACGATCTGAAAATCGATGAATTCCAGGGGTTTGGTTACCAGGTGAACCTGGACAAAGTGGCCGAGATCATGGGCGGGCGCGTGGTCTTGATCGGTAATGTCAACCCGATGTTGATCCACGCGGGGACGCCGGACCAGGTGCGCGAAGCGGCCCGCCAGGTGATCGAGAAACTCGGCGCGTACCGGGGGTTGATCATCCAGGATGGCAGCAACATCCCGCCCGGCACTCCGGTGGAAAACATCAATGCCTTGACCGAAGCTGCCGAGCGGTACGGGCGTTACGACTAGGCGTAGCCGCCGTAGTCGGAGACGGCGTCGTAGAGCGCCAGCAGGTTTTCGACCGGCGTCTCGACCAGGACGTAATCGTGGCTGGGCGACGCGACGTAACCGCCGCCCGGCTTCATGATGTCCAGAATGCGGCGCGTTTCGGCCTTGACGGCGTCGGGCGTGCCTTCGATCACCAGTTGGGAGTCGATGGCGCCCATCATCACCAGTTGATCGCCGTACTTGGCCTTGAGGCTGGCCGGTTCCATGCCCCGGCAGTGCGGCTGTAAGCCTTGCAGGCCGTCCAGCCCGGCCTCGATCATCGCCGGGATCAGGGGTTCGAACCCGCCGCAGCAGTGCAGCAGCACTTTCAGATGGTAGGCATGGCCGAGATCGATCAGCTTTTTCAGGTGCGGCAGCAGAAAGCGCCGGAAGAGTTTTTCGCCGATCAACGGGCCGTTTTGCGAGCCGAAGTCGTTGCCGATGAAGAAGATGTCCAGCAGGTCGGCGGCTTCGTCGAAGAAACGCTGGCTGACGCCGAGATAATAATCCACGAGATGCTCCAGGACGGCATCCACGACTTCGGGAGCGTCGAACATCTTGATCAGCAGGTTTTCCATGCCCAGAAGGTCGATGGCGTCGTGCCAGAACGGCGACCAGTCGCCTCCCAGCATGGCGTATTCACCGGCATAGGGTTGGGCCTCGGCCCGGACGTGCGAGACATCCATCCAGGCCGGATCGGGCCAGGGATAGGCGTCGATTTCGGCGGCGGTCTTGGCGTCGATCAGCGGGTGGCTGATGGGCTGTCCCCCTTCGTAGCCGTGCCGCAGAATGCCGAACACCGACCGGTAGGTCGCGCCGGGGGGCAGGTTCAGCGTGGGATGAGCGTAATCCGGCCCGCCATAGCAGGCGGACACGCGGCGAAAATCGTCCCGAACCCGGCGTGATAGGCTCTCGTCATCCGGGAGATGCAGGTGCGCCATCGCTTTTTCGCGAAAACGGGGGGAGGCTCCCAGCCAGGCCGGGACACGATCAGCTTCTTGGTGAGCAAAGGCCGTAAGTACGCGAGTTTTTGAGTTCATTGTTGGTCAGTGAATTAACCGATAGTTAGGGACTATTATAATCCGTTGCGAAAACGGTGCCATTTTTGAGGAGCGAAGACTTATGAAACACGCCTTGTTGGTCTGGGGAGGCTGGGACGGCCACCAGCCGCGCGAAACCGCCGAATTGGCCGCGGCGTTGCTCCGCGAATCGGGTTATGCCACCGAACTCGCGGATACGCTGGATGCATACTTGGACCACGAAAAACTCAGGCAGCTTGACCTGATCGTGCCGGTCTGGACGATGGGGACGATCACCGGTCCGCAGGAGCAGGGGCTGCTCGACGCGATTCGCGGTGGGGTCGGCGTGGCGGGCTGGCACGGCGGCATGGGTGACTCATTCCGCGCCAATCCTGAGTACCAGTTCATGGTCGGAGGGCAGTGGGTCGCGCATCCCGGCGGCATCATCGATTACGAGGTGAACATCATCGACCATGCCGACCCGATCACAGCCGGGGTAGCGGACTTTAAGATGCACTCCGAGCAGTATTACATGCACGTCGATCCGTCCAACCAGGTGCTGGCCACGACCACGTTCAGCGGCGAGCATAGCGCCTGGATCGCGGGTTGTGTCATGCCGGTAGTGTGGAAACGGCAGTACGGGCAGGGCCGCGTCTTTTACTGCTCGGTCGGCCACGTCGTCCAGGATTTCGACGTGCCCGAAGTGCGCGAGATTATCCGGCGTGGCCTGTTGTGGGCCAGCCGCTAGGAGGATGTCATGCTGCGTAAAGTGAAAGTAGGCGTGATCGGCTGCGGCAATATCAGCGGCATTTATCTCAAGAACTGCCAGAAGTTCGAGATTCTGGAGGTGGCGGCATGTGCTGACCTGGACCTGGCCCGCGCGCAGGCCAAGGCGGCGGAATATGGTATCCCGCAGGCGCTGTCCGTGGATGAGCTGCTCGCCGATCCCACGATCGAGATCGTGCTCAACCTGACCACCCCCAACGCCCATGCCGCGATTGCCCAGGCGGCGATCCGGGCCGGAAAATCCGTTTATAACGAGAAGCCGCTGACGATTCGCCGCGAGGAAGCGCAGACATTGCTGGCGGCGGCTCAGGCGCGAGGGCTGCGGGTGGGCGGCGCTCCCGACACCTTTCTGGGGGCCGGGTTGCAGACCTGCCGCAAGCTGATCGACGATGGCGTGATCGGGCGACCTATCGCGGCGACAGCGTTCATGCTCAGTCACGGACCGGAGGGCTGGCATCCCGATCCTGAGTTCTACTATAAGGTAGGCGGCGGGCCGATGTTCGATATGGGACCCTACTACCTGACGGCCCTGGTGTCCCTGATGGGTCCGGTGCAGCGCGTGGCTGGGATGACGCAGATCACCTTCCCTGAACGGACGATCGGCAGCCAGCCCAAAGCCGGGACCAAGATCGCCGTCGAGGTTCCGACCCACGTTACCGGCCAGCTCGACTTTGCGGGCGGCGCGGTCGGGACGATCATCACCAGCTTCGACGTCTGGGCCACCGAACTGCCGCTGATCGAGGTGCACGGCACGCTGGGTACGTTGAGTGTGCCCGATCCGAACACGTTCGGCGGACCGGTGCGGGTACGGCTTGCGGGTGAGCGGGAGTGGCGAGCGGTATCCCTCACGCATGGTTATGCCGAAAACAGCCGCGGGCTGGGCGTCGCGGACCTGGCGTACGCTTTGCGCGCGAACACACCCCAGCGGGCCAGCGGTGAACTGACCTATCACGTGCTCGACATCATGCACGCCATCCACGACGCCGCGCAGCAGCGGCAGCATGTCACGTTGGCAAGCACCTGCGCCCAACCTCAACCGCTGCCCGCCGGTGCCACTACCGAACAGCAGTTGTGGTCGCTTCGTTAGAAGCCCCTATCCCCGGCCCTTCCTCCACTCGTGGGGAGGGGCT
>CAYRWY010000119.1:0-13933 GCA_964427955.1 uncultured Anaerolineaceae bacterium | reverse complement strand
CGTGGACCCTCCGGCAGCGCGAAGAATTCCTGCGCGATCTCGAAGATCGCTTTCAAGCGGGGCAGGGGCGTGATCAGGGCATTGGCGTCGGCCAGGAACAGTCCCCGCCGCAGGCTGATCCCCGCGCCGTAGAAGTCCCGCACGCGCGTGCAGTGCTGGCGGAATTCCGCCGGGCTGAGGATGCGAAAGGTCCGGTCCCGGTACAGCCCGCAGAAGGTGCAGCGGTTCCACGAGCAGCCCTCGGTCGCTTGCAGCACCAGCGCCAGGTATTGGTCGGGCGGGAGGATGCTGACCGGCTGGTAGAGTCCCGCGAAGGCGGCCCCGTCGGCGGCCAGCCGATCCGGGCCGAACGCCAGCACCACCTCCAGCGCGGCAAGCAGGTGGTGGCGGTCCGAAGGGGCCAGCGCCAGGCGTGGCACGTCCGCCGCCAGGGCGCGCAGATCGGCGAACGAGCGATCCAGCAGGGCATCGCGCTCGGCGGGCGGCAGCTCGCGGCGGCGTGGCCCGGATCGGGCGGGCAGGCGCTCTAACACGCGGTGATCGAGGGTGCGTTGGTAGCTGCGGGTATCGCGGAACAGGCCCAGCAGCCGCCCGGCGCGATCAAAGCTGTAGCTCTCCCCGTAGCGCGGCGAGATGACCAGGGAGGCCCCGGCGACGTGGGCCGTGATGGTGTCGGCGGTGTCGGGGTGGAGGGTATGAATGGGCATGGGTTAGTCGGTGTGGAAAATGAGGCTGGTATCTCCTAGCTGGATGCGATCCCCATTGTTCAGGCGCTGCGCCATGACGCGCTCACCGTTGATGAGCGTCCCACGCGAGCTTTGCTGATCCTGCAAGAAGAAGGCCCCGTTGGCGAAGCGGATCATGAAGTGGCGGCGCGACACCTTGGGATCGTAGACCTGGACGTCGCACGAGGTCGAGCGCCCGATCAGCGTATCGGTTTTTTCGAGCGTGGCCGTGTGACCCATCATCGCGCCGCCCGTGCCTTCCAGCCAGGCGCGCGGCATCGCTCCCGGCGCGGCAGGCACCACCGGCGGCGGGGCGAACATGGCGTCCGGCGTGGACGAGGCCGGGGCCGTGGCGCTGGACACGACCGGGACGGTACGCTGGGGAACCGCGGGACTTTCCGGGACGTACCGCGGCGGCGGCGGAGATGCGGGCGACGGGGGCAGCGGCGGTGTGGAAGGCCGGTACGCCGAATAATCGGGCGCGTAACTCGTGGTCGGCGGAGCCGGTTGGAACGACTGGGGGCGGGGGAGTGCCGCCCGGCAGTTCAGGCAGGCCGCGCTGTCGATGGGATTCATATAGCCGCAGCGAGGACACTGCACCAGGTTACCATACACGACTGGCTCACTGCCGTCGCCTTCGCCGCGCCCGGCGCGGAAGTAGAGAAATAGCAGGACGATGCCCGCCGAGAAAGCGCCCAGCGCCCCCAGCGCGACAATGAGCAGGATAATCCCTTCCATATGGTTGTCCTCTGCCCGCAAGATTGATTCTGATCTTAGCATGAAACAGTATAAAGGCGTGCGCGGCGCGTGGCAACTGGGAATTTGGTGGGGGGAGGTCGATCCTCTCCCGCGTGCAACGCCGTCCCAGTCCACTGCGTATAGACCCATGAGTGTGGTATGATGGTCCGGGCGGCTGATGCCAGGAGGAGATTAGCATATGGAACTCGAAAAGCCCAAGCGCGGGGAACAGGAACCGTCCCCGCTGCCTGCCGGACCACGCAAGTCGAAACGCGCACCCCGCAAGCGATCGGGCTGCACCTGTCTGGTGTATCTGCTGTTGGGCTGCCTGGCGATGTGCTGCCTGTGCTGTATTCTTCCCTTCTGCGCGACGGTGGGCCTCGGCGGCGGGATCATCGCGGCCTTCGATCACAACAAGGTGACGCTCACCGAGAGCCACACGTTCACGGTACCGGCGGACCAGGTGATCACCATCGACGTCAGCAACAACATGGGCGATATCACCCTGGAGCATGGCAGCCAGGAAGACGAAGTGGTCATCCAGGCGGTCAAGACGGGTTATGGGCTGACTAAAGGCGCCGCCCAGGACCGGCTCGATCACGTGACCGTGAACACGACCCAGCCCGACGATACCACCGTCAAGATCGAGATCCAGAACGATCAGAAGGACAGCGGGATCAAGCTGGGCACCAGCTCGGTAAAACTGACCATCAGCGTGCCGGAGAAGGTGAATCTCATCGTCAATACCGGGACCGGGTCGATCCGGATCAGCGGCCTGAAAGTCCAATCGCTGGATCTGGAGTCGACGCTGGGCCTGATCGAATTCCGCGGGGCGCTGCCGACCGACCCGGCGGCGCTGCTCGACGTGCGCACCATGACGGGCGAAATCCGGATGCACCTCCCGCGCGTCGTGCGCGTCCAGATCGACGCCGAGACGAGCGTGGGCGATGTGACCGTCTCGCCGACGTTCGCCAAAGTGGACCAGACGTCCGGCACGACCAACCCGGATTCGGCAGGGCACACCTGGATCGGCACGCTGGGCGAGGGCAGCGGAACCTACCCGACGCTCAAACTGCGGACCAAGCTCGGCGAGATCGTCGTGGACGTGGATTAAGGAGCCGGTATTTTATGGTCGCTCGTCGATGGTGGGGCGGAATCGGGATCGCGCTGGCCGTGATCAGCCTGTCCGCGTGTACCAAAGAGGTCGAAATGAAGGAAAAGAAGCAGGCGTCGCAGTCCGGATCAGAGATCGTCGCGCTGGACGCCGGGGCGATCACCCTGGAAGTGCGCAACGGCAGCGGCAAGGTCACGATCCGTGCCGGGGAGGCGACCGATCAGGTCGTGGTGGACTATACCAAGACCGCGTACGGCGAAACCGACGCCGCGGCGCAGGATGAGCTGGCCCACATGACGGTGGAAATCCGGCAGGCGGGCGACCGGGTGATCGTGAACGGCGTGCAGACGCTCTACACCGACCACCCGCGCACCAACCAGGTCGATCTGACGATCACCGTCCCGGCGCAGGTTGCGCTCGACGTCGATCATGGCGCGGGTGATCTCCGGATCGAGGGCGTGCAGGTCGCGGGCCTGTTCCAGGTCAAACTCGGCGCGGGGAACCTGACCCTGCGCGGCGTGCAGGCGTTGGCCGGGATGAGTCTCGATCTCGGCGCGGGCAATCTCGACTTCCAGGGCGCGTTGGGCGGCGAGGGGGCCTATACCGCCACCGTCTCCGCCGGGAACCTGACGCTGCGCCTGCCGCTCGACGCCTCCGCGCAGGTGGACGCCCGATCCGGCGCAGGCCAGGTGTTCATCGAAAAGCTGGCGTTGAAGGATAAGGATGGTGGCCGGTCCAACGCCGCGTACTACGTGACCGGCACGCTGGGCGACGGCGGTCCGCGCGTCACCTTGCGGGTCGGCGCGGGCAACATCACGCTCAGCGGGCAGGGGGACTGAAAAAGTACGGAGAGGCGGTTCGTGGTGAACAGCCTCTCCGTGTCCTCGCCTATCCCACCGATCAGCACGCGGTAGTGACCTTGCCCGGTGCCCGGTACGCCTGTGACGGTGCCCTATACCCGGTGAGAGTGTAGGGAGTCGAACCCTGCATATCTCGAAAGGAGATGCCAATGGCTGTGCTCGCCCCCGTGGGATGGCTACCGACTTTCCCCTATCCCTCCCTCGCCGCTTCAGTCGATCAGCACGGTGGTCGTAAGTGTGACAGTGCCCTCTGCGCCTGTGACTGTGCTGGGCGTACCCGGTGATGCTACACCGCCCCCAGTGAGAGCCAATCAGGCATCCGGTAACAGCGGATTGAGGAATCTCCTCGCAGGTGCTCGCCCCGGCTGAAGCCGCTACCGACTTACTCAAATCTTCGTAGGGGCAGGGCTTGCCCTGCCCCTGCAATACTCAGTTACTCGGCCAGGTCTACGACCCAGTTGGCGGCCTGGAGCCGGGTATCGAGTTCGCGCCGCGCCTGGGCGACCTGATCGGCGCGGTGTTGCAGCGCGCCTGCATCGACAGTGCCCTGAAACCGGACTTCCGACCGCGTGTAGCGGTCCTGGGTGACGGTGGCCCGCTGCGCCAGTTCGCGGAAGGCGGTGTGCCGGACGTCGAGCATATCGCGCACGGCCAGCGCATCCGAGATCGTCAGGCCGGGTTCGAGTTCCGTGGCGGCGTTGGTGCGGTTGATGCGCTGGATCAGTCCGGTGAGTTCGTCGATGACGCGCTCCAGTTCTGCGAGCAGCGCCTGCGGATCTTCCGCCGGACGGTCGCCTTCCTGGACGCGCGCGACAAGCTGCAACCGCTGCTTGATCTGCGCGACGCGCTTCTGATGATCCGCGCGCAGGACGAGTGCTTCTGCCAGCTTCATGCTATCCTCCTGTAAAGCGTGGTCCTTTATGACCCTTAGAAATATCAATACAGCGCTTTACGGCGCTAAAATAGCAGAATGCGCGAAGACTGTCAAGGGTGAATCAAACAGGGCGCAGCAGTGTGTTTTCGCCGGAAAACTCAGCGCAGGTAGTCGATGTTGATGTCGGGTGCCAGCGCAATCCCCGGCTTGCACAGCAGTTCCACGAAGCGCGCGCCTTTGGTGGGGTGAAACAGATTGGCCGACGCACTGCCCCGGATGACCCAGGCGGTATCCAGGCCGCACTCGGTACCCGCCGCCGCCAGCACGTGCGTTCCTTCCGGGACGATCCCGGCATCGACGGCCATCAGCACCACTTCCAGACATACCAGGGTTCCGGTGGAAATGAGTTCGAGGGTTTTCGCCATGATGTCCAACGCCGTGACGTGATTCAAGTGCAGCCGCATCGAAAAACTGGGGCCGAACAAGGGGATAGTGCCCTGGATGATCGGCACATGTAGGGCCTCTAGCTGGCGCTTGTTTTCCGGGGTCAGACTCATCGGCACCGTGGACAGGTCGCGCTGAAGCCAGGCGTCCCGTAGCTGCCGGAGTTCGGGGATTTCGGCAAACGGTCCGCGCTGCATCTGGCTGACTTCCCAGTTCATACCTTGCGGGCAGGTCACACAGACGACCTGCTTGTCCGGGCAGGTCTGGGCCACCTGAACGGCGCAGGTGCCGGTGATGGAAGCGACGACGAGATGCTGGTAGGCGGGGGCGGCTGCTTTGAGACGTTCGATTACTGCCGGGGTGTTGACCGGGCCGGGACGTTCGAAAACCTGCATGGCAACCTCCTCCTGATCCTTGCATTAAAATCTAAACCCCACCCCCCGGCCCCTCCCCAGGCAAGCTGGAGAGGGGACTTGCCCGTGCTCCCCCTCTCCACCCGGTGGCGAGGGGGAGCGTTGCCGTGGAAACGTCGGTGTAGGGGCGTTGCTTGCCGTGCCCTGCTTTCCCTCGCCGACGGCGTGCAGCCTACACCGTCACCGCGACCGCCGCCGCGCCGGCTGCGTCCAGGCTGAACGGCACGGTCTGTCCGTGCAGCGTCAGCGCATAGTCGCCCAGGAAGCCGGTGAAATGCAGGCGGCCCGCCTCGTCGGTGACCATCGGCGTGGGCTTCAGCCACCACTCGCCCTTGATCAGCGCGGCCAGCGCGTCATAGGACGGCTTGTTGGAGTAATCCTGCCGGATCAGGCCGGAGGGCGCTTTCAGCCAGCCGCCATCGACCAACCCCCACCACGTGATCGCCTCGACGCGGGGATGCGCGAACAGCGTCTTGAAGTGCGTCACGACTTCGTCGGCCTGGCGGGCTTCGCCGTCCGGCGTGCTGGGCCACTCGTCCACCTGGTAATCGTTCAGATCCACGATCTCCGGCGGCATGATCTGGCCGGACACCAGCGAACTCTCGGTGAAGTGGATCGGCAGGCCGAAATGGGCGTAGCGTTCCAGGACGCGCTGCGTCTTTTCAACGCCCCAATAGCCCTGGTGCATGTGTGACTGGATGCCGATCACGTCGATGGGAATCCCGGCTTCGAGACAGCCCTCGATCAGGATTTCGTAGGCGATGGAGGTGTCGAAATCGTTCAGCAGCAGGGTCGCGCCGGGGTTGGCCGCGCGCGCCGCCTCGAACACCGCGCGGATGATGCCGATCCGGCCCAACTGCTGGCACATACGCGTGATGCCGTTGTCGTACTTGTCGAAGATGGGCATGATCACCACTTCGTTGATCACGTCCCAGCTATCGATCAGCCCGCGAAAATCGGCCACGTCGCGGCGGATGCGCTCCAACTGCACGCGGATGATCTCGTCGGTGGGCAGGTCGAGCAGCCAGTTTGCCGTGAGGGTGTGCCAGCACAGCGGGTGCCCCTTGACCGTGCAGCCGCGCTCCACGAACCAGCGCGCCGTGTGGTGCAGCCGCGCCGTATCCGGCTTCCCGCGCTGCGGCTCGAACGGTCCCCAGTAAAAGGGCAGGGTGATGAAATTGAACAGGTGCAGCAGTTTCTCGCTGTACAACTCGGCCTGGGCTTTTTGTTCGCCCGCCAGTTCGCCATTCGCCAGCGGAATCTGATCGAAGCCGATGCAGCCAAAATTGAACTGATGCCGCTGCTGCGCGACCTCGACCGCCTGCCCGGCCAGCGGCGTCCCGTCGGCGCGGCGCAGGGTGAGCGTGACGTCAGCCGTGCGGTACTTGCGAATCGCAGAATCGGTGTCCATATGCATTCCTATTGACGCTGATAAATGGAATCGTACAGCCAGAAGAAACCCGATACCGTGGTCGAAGGATCGGCATGATCCAGCACCCATTGGACCTGCGGGGGTGGCACCGGCTTCCCTTCCAACACCCCGTCAAGGCGCGCCACAAGCGGCGAATGGTGTAAAAATCGCCCATCGTTGCCTTTTTTTCTTCGTCTGGCCTTGATAGGGGCCTCTGCTCTGAAAAAATGAAAATTGCCCCTCAGAAATTCTCTTACCCGCGCGCGCCAGCCTTGATCGCCAGCGATCCGGTGGCGGTGTTGTACAGGGTGAAGAAATGATCCGCGCCCTGTACGATGGAGTCGCGCAGCCCCTGGTCGCCGTAGTGGTGGGCGACGGTGCGCGCGGCATGGTAACCGGCGACGTCCAGGCACTGCTCGCGCGGGATCACGCCGTGGCGATCCTCGACGGTTTCTTCGGTGACCTTCTTCTTGCGCACGGCGGCCAGGGCTGCGTTGCAGCGCTCGATGCACGCCGCCAGCCGGGCCTCGTCCAGGCCGAGCACGCCATCATAAAACGCCGGATCGTGGCGGTAGCTCAGGTGCCAGGCGATGCCCCGGCTCATCAACGCATCTTTCAGGCGATCCAGGGGACGTTCGGGCAGCCGCCCGGTCACCTGCGCGAACTCGGCGTAGGCCAGCAGAAAGCCTTCGTGATTGAAGAAGCCGTTGCGGATCACGTTGATCAGCAGTTCGAGCGAGTAATGGCCGAGCGTGCTTTCCAGGTGAGGCCGCGCCTGGGCCAGGTTGACCACCAGCCCGTTATATTCTTCGTCCTCCGAATCCTGGTAGGTGCGGACGTAGCCGAAGGCCGGGTAGCCCACCGCCGTCAGCGCCAGCATGAACTGGAGATCGTACTCGAAGGAGATCGGGAACAGTTCCGCGACCTGGTGCAGCGCGACCAGCCCCGGATGCGTATCGCGCAGGTCTTCCAACAGGTCTTCGAGCAGACTCCGGTTGGCAAAACACGTCTTGAGCGCATACGGATCGGCTTCGCTCGGCGCGCCGCTGTCGAAATAATGGGCCAGTTCGTCGCTCAGGGAAGCGCCGGTATTGAGCATGTGCTGGGTGGTCAGCTCCACCATCTGCACGCCCGGCGCGCTGCGCAGGTCGGCGGCGCGATCCCAGAGGGCATCGGCGCTGCGAATGGTGAGCGGCAGACGGGCGGCACTGTCGTCAAGCGTGTATTGAATTTTCATTCCAGGAGCACAATCCTTTGTATCCGCATAGTTTGATCCCTAGATTGTATAGACTTGCGCTATACTTGGCTAGGTCAAGTTAGTTTAGCTCTTAACGCCGCAGGGATGAAGGCAAGACCGCTATGACCGTTCAACCACAGGTTGATTATTCGCGCAAATGGTGGGTGCTCGCCAGTATCGCGATGGGGACGTTTCTTTCGACCATTGACGGCAGCATCGTGAACGTCGCGCTGCCCACGCTGGAAAAAGAGCTGCATACCAGTTTCGCTACCGTGCAGTGGGTGGTGGTGGCCTATTTGCTGGTGGTCGCGTCGCTGATGCTCGGCGTGGCGCGGCTGGCGGATATGACCGGCAAGAAGCGCATCTACATGGCCGGGATGGTCGTGTTCGTGACCGGATCGCTGCTGTGCGGGATCGCGCCGTCGATTGGCGTGCTGATCGCGTGCCGCGTGCTGCAAGGCGTGGGCGCGGTGATGATCCAGGCGCTCGGCATGGCCATCGTCACCGAATCGTTTCCGCGCTCCGAACGCGGGCGCGCCCTGGGGATCAACGGCACCATCGTCTCGCTGGGGATCAGCGCCGGGCCGACGCTGGGCGGTATCCTGATCGGGACGGTGGGCTGGCGCTGGATCTTCCTGGTGAATCTGCCGGTGGGGATCGTCGGGCTGCTGCTCGTCCAGCGCAACATCCCCGATCTGCGCCCGGTCGGCGGCCAACGCTTCGACGCCTGGGGCGCGATCATCATGTTGGGCACGCTGCTGGCGCTGTCGCTGGGCCTGACCTTCGGTCCCACGTCCGGCTGGGGCGATCCGGCGATCCTGGGGCTGCTGTGCGCGGCTGGGGCGGGCTTCTTCCTGTTCCTGGCCGTCGAAGCGCGGCTCGCCCAGCCCATGATCGATCTGCGCCTGTTCCGCGATCCGCTGTTCAGCATCAGCCTGCTGACCGGCTTCATGGTCTTCACCGTCCTGGCGGCGCAGTTCGTGCTGCCGTTTTACCTGGAAGACGTCAAGGGCTTCAGCACCAGCGAGGCGGGCCTGCTGCTGACCTCGGTGCCGCTGGCGATGGGCATCGCGGCGCCGCTGGCAGGCGTGGCCTCGGATCGCTACGGCTCGCGCGGGATTACGGTCGGCGGGCTGGTGATCGTGGTTGGCGCGTGCCTGTCGATCACCTCGCTGCGCGTCGATACCTCGGCGGCGGGCTATGTGATCCGGCTGATCCCGCTCGGCCTGGGGATTGGCATGTTCCAGTCGCCCAACAACAGCGCGGTGATGGGATCGGCCCCGCGCGAACGGCTGGGCGTGGCGTCGGGGTTGCTGGCACTGACGCGCAATTTCGGCCAGGTGACCGGGCTGCCGCTGGCCGGGGCGATCTTCGCCAGCCGCGTGATCAGCGTGGGGCATCTGCCCTCCGGCACGGACGTGACCGACGCGCCGCCGTGGGCCATCGTCGAGGGCATCCAGGCGGCGTTTTCCGTTTCGGCGGTGCTGATCGTGATCGGCGTGTTCCTGGCGATCATCGCCTTCCGGCTGGACCAGCGGCGCAAGCGCGCAGCGGAACCGGTCGCCGAGGTCACCGCATAACGGAGGTCTCGGTGAAAGATCGAACAGTCCTGTCAGGAGCACTGGTCGCGGTCGCGCTGACCGGCATGATGGCCTCATTCCCCGCTGAAAACCAATCTTTCCAGGCCACTAAAAAAGCCGTAAAAAATTTGCTATTTCAATCATCGTTTTCTTAAAATCCCACTGTAATCCGGGCTTCAGGGAACTGTTAACGTTAATCCTAACAAACAACCCTGGAATCTTATCTGAGTATGGGGAGAAAACGATCATGATGGTCAAGCTGCGTATGATTTTCGTCGTGGCGTTCCTGGCGAGCGTGGTGGTGCTGGCTGCGCCCAGGCAGTCGGCCCATGCGGACGCCTCTTTCGCATCTTCTGAAGTAACCTGCTCTAGTTTCTCGGCGACCGGTACCGTAACCACCACCTACGTGGCGGTGCGTATCTGGAATCTCACCGATGGTCAATCTGAAGGCACTTCGGCGGTAGTTGACAGCTATTATGATGTCGGTGCGCCCACCGCCTATTTTGCCGCCTCAGCCGGTGGGGCGTTCAGCTTCACCGTCAACTTCCCGACCCAGGACGCGGGGGATGTGCTCGTGGCGCGCATCTATGGCACTAACACGCCGGATTTTGGGCAGTGGGATGGTGGAACCTTTCCTGAGGTTGAGGTTGCCTGTGTCGGCTTCGCAGGCGCGCCCATCCCTACCGGCTTTGTGCTGCGTACCATCGTCTGCAACACCCCCGTGTATGACGTGCCCGCGGGCAACCTCGTAGATGGGGATGCGATCACGTCCGGCCAGACCTGGTTCGTCAACCCCACGCCCACCAGCGCGGGCGGCAGCTCCTGGACCGAAGTCTTCCTGGCCGGGTTCAACAACGCCTGGATTCCGTCCAACTGTGTCGGTGTCGCCCCTGCCGGGTACTGATCTTGGCATTGAACCCCAGCCAGGCAAGCGATGCTGTTGGCGAACTACGTGCCAGAGCATACCTCACCCCCCGGCCCCCTCTCCGAGGGCGGAGAGGGGGAGCGCGGGCAAGTCCCCTCGCCAGACTTGGAGAGGGGATTTAGGGGTGAGGTAAACCTCCCTGGCAAAAGTCTAGCGATTCGTGTAAGGGCCAGTGAAACGTCATCTCTACGCCGCGGCAGGAGCGCGCCGGGATGAGATCGGCTTGACCACGAACCCCAGCGCCTTCGTCCCGTAAACCACCACCGTGATGATGGCCGCGATGATCCACAGGTTGGCCAGCACGCCCGGCAGTACGTCCCAGTTCAGGCCGCTCTGCCCGTCACGGTGTTCGCCGCCGCCTTGACCGCCTGTTGGCGGGGTGCGGGCTTCCCCGCCCTGGGGGCGAGCCTCACCGCCGCCCTGCGGACCGCGCTCACCGCCGCCGGTGTCGCTGCCGCCCAGCACGCCCGGCACGTCGAAAATGCGCGGCATTTGCAGCCAGCCGCCCTGGTGCAGCCAGGCCCCGGTCAGGCCCAGCACGACGATCACCACTCCGAAGATCAGGATCGATTTCACTTTCCGAGACATGGCGATTCCTCTTTCTGGCGTTAGCTCTGGACGCTCGGCGCGCGGCGGTCGGTCACGGGACGGGGGCGCAGCTTCAGCGCGAAGAAACGCCGGGCGGTATGGGTGATCCACTTCCAGTGCAGCGCCAGGTGCACGCCGACGATCAGCAGCGTGACGTTCGGAATCCAGACGTGGATCTGCTTCCAGTTCGTCGATGCGTCGCGGCTGAGGCCGAGCGCCTGGGCGGTGTTCAGATTCTTGGAGATCATGATCCCGCTGATCATCGTCAGGAAGAACGAAACGAACAGCAGCAGGTTGAGGATAGAGTTGATCCGCGCCTGCCGGGGCAGCCGCTTGAAGAAGCGCCGCGTGACGTTGAGGACCCATTTCCAGTTGAGCAGGAGATGGACGATGGCCGCGACGCCCAGCCCGATACCGAGCCATTCGTGCCAGCTCTCGCCGGTGAAGGCGGGCTTCATCGCGACGACGAACGCCGTCGTCAGACCGGCGTCCAGCAGGAACTTGATTCTGGTGGTGCTCATATGATAACCTCGTGTGGCTGAGTGTGTGATTTTCGTTACAAGCGTCACTATACAGCCTTCGCCGCGGGGCGTGGTTATCTCCACCTCAAACATCCTTAAATTTACCTTAAATCGTGCGGCGGGCCGCGATCTGGATGGATGTCCCGCTGGCATGTTAGAATACAGTTCATGAGCGCTGCACAAGAGACTAGATCAAGCCACTGATGAACATTTTCATGAGTTATAGCAGCCAGGATCGCGGCCTGGCCCAGGTGTTAGCCGAAGACCTGCACGAGGTGGGGCACGACGTCTGGTTCGATCAGAACCTGACCGGGGGACAGGTGTGGTGGGATCAGATTCTGACCCAGATCCGCACCTGCGAGCTGTTCGTGTTCGCCCTGACGCCGCGCTCCCTGGAATCCGTGCCCTGCCGTCTCGAATTCGGTTACGCGCACGAACTCAACAAGCGGATTCTGCCGATTCTGCTCGCCAACAGCATCGACTATAAACAGCTCCCGACCGCCTTGCAGGCGATCCAGTTTGTGGACTACCGCCAGCAGGATCGGACGGCGTTGATGGGGCTGATCAAGGCGATCAGCCACCTGCCGCAGCCTCAACCGCTGCCCGCGGCGCTGCCCGTTCCGCCTGAGATGCCGGTGTCGCCGGTGGGCGAGATTCGCGGCATCGTCACCGATCCGGCCACGCTGGCGTTTGCCGAACAAGCCGGGGTACTGGTCCGGATCAAAGGGTTGCTCGCCAGCCCGGAAAGCGCTGAGGATGCCCGCGATCTGCTGGAACTGCTGCGCGGGCGTCACGATCTGTTCGCCGAGATCGAGCACGAGATTTCCGCGCACCTGCTGGCCGCGCCCAACGGCACGACGTCCACCTCCGCGCCCTGCAAGTCGCGCTTCGTGGGCCGCCTGCTGGGCCATACCGGCATCGTCCGCACCGCCGCCTTCAACCACGACGGGCGCAAGATCGTCACCGCCAGCGACGACGGCACGGCGCGCGTGTGGAATGCGCTGACCGGCCAGGAGATCACCGCCCTGTCGCACCAGGGCCAGCGCGTGCTGCAAGCCAGCTACAGCCCGGAAGGCTTGACCGTCCTGACGGTCAGCACCGATGGCGTGATCCGGGGCTGGGACCCGCGCACCGGCGAGGTCGATTTCAAGCTCGATCCGCCCGGCGAGACGCTCTACCAGCGCGCGACCTACAATCCGGACGGCAACCTGATCGTGTTCGTGCGGCAGATCGGGCCGAACAAGACCTTCGCGGGGATTCATGCCCCGATGCAGTTGAATCACAGCTACAGCGGGGTCGAACTGGACAGCATCGTCCGGGATGCCCGCTACAGCCCGAACGGCAACACCATCGCCGTCGCGCTGGCCAGCGGCGTCGCCCAAACGTGGACGTGGAGCACGATCGGATCGTCGTGGCGGCTGATGCGCGAATTCCGCGGGCACAAAGGCCAGGTGTGCAGCGCCCATTTCAGCCCGGACGGCACGCGCCTGCTCACCTCCAGCTACGACGGCACCGCCCGCGTGTGGGAGGCGGCGACCAGCACCGAGTTGATGCAGTTGGGCGGGCATACCGGCGTGGTCTGGAAAGCGATCTACAGCCCGGATGGCGACTGGATCGTCACGGGGGGCGAAGACAGCACCCTGCGCGTGTGGGATGCGGCGACCGGTGAGCCGCTGCGCGTGCTGGATGGACATGACGACGCCGTCTACACGGTGAATTTCGCGCCGGGTGGCTGCGTGCTGGTCACGGCCAGCGCGGATCGCACCGCCCGCGTCTGGGACCTCTCGGACCTGGCGGAGGAGACCCGCCCATAATCCCCTCCGCACTGGTGGTAAAATAGGGGTAAGAACGCAGAGAGGAGGTCTTTATGACCATCTACGATCAAGCCGTTCAACTTACTCACCGGATGACCCTGGCGGAAAAGGCTCGCCTGCTTGAATATCTCAGCACGTCGGTCAAGCACGATCTGGAAGAGGATGCCTATAAGCGTATGCCCTGGGAACAGTTTATCGAACTGACCTACGGCAGCCTGGCTGATGATCCGATTGAACGTAACCAGCCGCTCTATCCCGATGTGCGAGACGAACTGGAATGAAGTATCTGCTGGATACCAACACGTGCGTCCGCTACCTCAACGGTCGAGCGCCTGCGCTGCGTCAAAAGATGCTCAAGGTTGCGGATACGGATTGTGCCGTCTCGGCCATCACCAAAGCCGAAATGTTCGCTGGCTCTGCTCGAAGTCAGATGCCCCAGCAATCACGCGCCCGGCAGGATGCTTTTTTCACTCGTTTTGTTAGTTTGCCCTTCGACGATGCGGCGGCCCACGAGTTCGGGCGGATTCGCGCGGCGCTGGAAGCCGCCGGGACGCCGGTTGGACCCTACGACATGCAGATCGCGGCGATTGCGCTCGTCCACAACCTGATCGTCGTGACCCACAACCTGGGCGAGTTTGGCAGGATCGCCGGGCTGCAAATCGAAGATTGGGAAGTGTAGGCGAAGAATG